>JAEOTM010000195.1 GCA_016839815.1 Candidatus Hodarchaeota archaeon | reverse complement strand
TTTATCCTTTCAATTAATCCAGTTAATTCATCCATATTATGAAACCGTAATTTTGGCTGCAATTTTCCTATCTATAATGATTTTTTTGCCAGTATCCTCTCGAATAAATACTCAAGCATAGCTCCAATGTTTGTGCACTTGGGTGGGCTTTTACGGCAGATAGTACAATAATCCATACTTTACTATCTTCTTCATCCTATTAATGAGTTTATACGAAGTGAAAACTAATGAAATTACCCTTCCGGAAGTATTTCGTCTTATTACGGCAGTACTTAGCTCCATATAGGGTATATTTTTTCGTATTATTCATCCTTGTTCTGTTGGATATTGGTTTTGCATTAATCAACCCTCAAATAATACGTTATTATTTAGATACCTTTGATTTTGTGGATGCAGGAGGATTAACAACAGTTGCTGCTCAAAGGCGTTTATTGGAAGCAGCACTACTGTATATTGGACTAGCTGCTTTACAACAGGTATTTTTTATTGCAGCAGTGTATTTAACTCAACTACTGGCATGGGGATCCACTAACCAGTTACGGATGGATTTAGCAGCCCATTGTGTGGATCTTGATATGACATTCCATAACCAGCATACACCTGGTAAGATGATAGAACGGATTGATGGAGATGTAACCACTCTGTCCAATTTTTTCTCGCAATTTTCTATGCTGATTGTCACGAATCTCCTCTTAATAATTGGTATCTTATTTGTACTATTTCTAGAGGACTGGAGAATCGGATTAGCGTTTACTGTGTTTTGTGTTTCAACATTACTTGTTCTATACAAGATATGGAACTATGCTTCTCCATTTTGGAAGAAAGTCAGACAATCAAGTGCTGATCTAATGGGATATGTAGAAGAAGCGATTACAGGGAAAGAAGACGCAATAGCAAACGGAGCAACACCCTATATCATGAAACGGTTTCATGAATATTCAAAATCCGAATATGATATCACATTCAAAGCCATGCTAGTTAGCCGGATGATTCACATTTCGATAATGGGAATTGTTGCTTTAGGTACGACTATGGTGTTTGTAACTGGCATCCCTTTATATCAGGCAGATGTTATTTCTATAGGAACGGTATTTTTGATAAATCAATATGTAGCCGCTCTTATTGACCCAATGATTCGTTTAGTTAGAGAAGCTCAACAACTCACTCGTGCTGATGCATCTATTGATCGTGTAGCAGAACTTTTTGCAATTCAAACCAAGATTACAGATAGTGGGGAGACTACTCTTATTGATGATACGAAATTAAGGTTAAAATTTGACTCATTGACATTTTCCTACTCTGAAAGAACCCCCACAGTCGAGGATATCTCTTTTCAAATTCAACCAGGTAGGAGGCTTGGATTGATTGGTAGGACAGGAAGTGGAAAAACAACTATTTCTCGTCTTCTATTTCGCTTATACGATCCTACCAGCGGTGGGATTTATTTCAATGACACCAATATTAAAGATTATCCATTATCAGAATTACGAAATAGTATTGCGTATGTAACCCAGCAAGTAGAAATCTTTCAAGCGTCTGTTCGAGATAATATAACATTATTTAACAAAAATCTTGCTGATGAAAAGATTTTGAGTATAATAGATTCTCTAGAATTGCATGATTGGTTTGAAAAGCTGAAGAAGGGGTTAGATACTAAATTACTCAATGGAGAAACAGGTTTTTCTGCAGGAGAAGCACAATTACTGGCATTAACTCGTGTCTTTATGAAGAATCCTAAACTTGTGATTTTGGATGAAGCCTCATCGCGTTTGGATCCAGCTACAGAAAAATTAATCGAGAGTGCAATAGATAAGCTCTTAGAAAATCGAACGGCAATAATAATTGCACACCGTCTCCAAACTCTGGATCATGTTGACGATATAATGCTTTTAGAAGATGGAAAAATTAGTGAATATGGCGATAGAGTTCAATTATTGAAGGATCCTAATTCCAAGTATTCCAAACTCTTGCGAACAGGTATCGAGGAGGTTTTGGTATGAATTTGACTCGATATATGATCGAAAGTATTCGTTTTAAACCAGTAGTATTCTTTTTCGTTTGGTTTACCTCCTTTACCTTCTTTATTACTCCTTTAATAGGAGCATTAACGGTAAGGGAAATATTTAATCATTTAGAAGGAGTGATAGAGTTTGAAGTAGATATTTGGTTGTTAGTTCTTATTCTACTAGTAGTTAATATCTTTCAAATAATTTTTGACGTCTTCTGGGCTCTTTTAATGAATATTTTCTTCATGTCGATGAGATTACTCTTTAGACGAAATATGATGAATGGTTTGTACACTCAATATGGTGCCAGTTCCCCACCATATTCACCTGGAGAAGCTATTTCTCGTTTTCGACTGGATGCAGAAGAAGCATCTTATTTCCCTATTGCGATGGCTGACTTGCTAAACTTTTTCATTTTTGGATTTATTGCTTTTCTGATAATGCTAACCATTAATTCAGAGGTTACTTTCTTCATTTTTCTTCCCTTCGTTGTTGTGATTGTACTGGTGAATGCATTTCGTAGAAGAGTTGCTCATTACCGAAGTGAGAGAAGGAAAGCAACTGGTGAGGTTACCAGTGCAATTAGAGAAATTTTTAGCTCTATTCAGAGTGTTAAGGTAAACACTGCTGAAAAAAATATGTTAGAACATTTTGAACAGATCAATAATAAAAGAGCTCAGGCTGCAATCAAGGATGAATTTTTTGGTTCACTTCTACGAGCAACCAGAACATTAATTGTATTTTTAGCAACTGGAATTATGTTTTTAATGATAAGTAGACCTATGCTCGCAAAGGAATTTACTATTGGTGATTTTGCCCTCTTTCAGTACCTATTGAATTGGGTAACCGGTTTTATTTCTTACATGGGGGAATCAATTGCACGTTACCATCGAACGACAGTTTCTTATGGTAGGATGACGAAATTGATGAAAGGTACAATGAAAGACATTCCTGAAAAGAATATAGTGAAACATAGTCCTTTATATCTGAAAACGGCCTATCCCCCAAGGACTATTGTGGAGAAACAATCAACAGATTATCTTGAGAATATCACAATAAGAAATCTTAGCTGTCAATATCCTGATTCAGATAAAGGAATCCAAAATATTTCGTTTGAACTAAATCGTGGAACATTGACAGTTGTAACAGGTCGTGTTGGATCTGGAAAATCAACCTTATTAAAAGCGTTTCTTGGTCTCTTACCTAGTACTGGTTCAATTCAGTGGAATAACCACGAAATTTCCGATACTACAGAATTCTTTAGACCACCTCGTGCAGCCTATACTCCTCAAGTACCCAATTTATTTAGTGACACAATCAAGGAGAACTTATTACTGGGAATGCCTGAAAATCCTGATCGCATGAACTCCGCTATTGATTTAGCAGTTTTTCAGAAGGATTTGGAAGATGTAGAGGATGGATTGAATACAATAGTAGGTCCAAAAGGAAAAAAACTTTCTGGAGGTCAGCAACAACGATTAGCGGCGGCTCGAATGTTAGTAAAGGAGTCGGAGTTAAAAGTATTCGATGATCTTTCAAGTGCTCTTGATGTTGAAACAGAAAAAGTTTTTTGGGAACGAATGTTCTGTAATAAGGAAGATAACACATTCTTAGTTGTCTCTCATAAGCCTTTAGTCTTACAAGAGGCAGATAAGATTATTATTCTAAAGAAAGGGAACCTAGAAGCATCAGGTAACCTAGAGACACTTCTAGAAACTAGCTCTGAAATGAGACGTTTATGGGAAGGAAAAGTGGAGAATAACAATCATAACTAATTCTCAGCTACCAGTAGATCTGTAACCGTTTTTGCACCCAATATGGAAGCTTCCATTGTCGATGCGGTAGATTCAATTGCATTAATGTAGTAAAAATTTGAATGGAGTTTGATTGGCTGATACTCTTTGATAGCTCTGGAGACAGGATACGAAAACTGCCATGAATGATCTTCTATCAGTTTAGTTTCTTGAAACATTTGATCAATCAACTCTTCGGTTATAGGATTTGTTGAAACAAGGTTGTATAAGAAATTTCCATCATCTAATCTTCCTAAATTTTCTAGAACCTTAAATGGAAGAGTTTCAACATTCTTGGTCATCAAGAGTTCCGGAATTTCTTCAAGGGTCTTCTTACCAAAATAACCAGGATTTACCTTGCCGATAATGAGTTTGAAGTGGGTAGTTTGAAACTTTCTCATTTCGATTTTAGGAATATCCAAGTTTATTATTAGGTTTGCTTGTTCCAGTGGAGCGGCAAGAATAATAGCATCAAATTCTTCAGTTAGATCCTTCCCTTTAATAAGAAGTCTACCATTATTTTTTTCAACAGTATCGATTACAGTATTTAATTTCACTTTACTCTTGGAAACCTCCGTTAAATGCTGTGCTAAGGAAGCATTCCCCTTTTTCATTTTGTAGAGTGGAGTCCCATCCGATGAAATCAATGTGGCTAATCCGGCAAAACTTCCTATACCTGCATTTTGAGTGTAAATCATCCTTGTACTCGGTTCAATGATTTCATCAATGAATTTCTGAGAAATTCCCATCGAACGTAAATACTCATCAAATGGAATGCCTATCCATTCGTTAATGTTACCTGTAGTAAAGAGATCCCTTAAATTCGAATATACAGTTGGATCTTGCTGATATAGTGCCAGTACACGCTTCTTCGCTGCTTTGATCAATCCATTTAATCGTAACGCAGTCATTCGATAGCGTAGAAATAATTTTAGATTCGTAATGAGAGAATTTCTACTTGATGTAAAGATAATACTTTTGCTATCCCATATACCAAATCTCGGATAGACATATTCATCTATAGGAATATCAAAGTCTTCAACAAACTTCATAAGGTGTTTATTTACTGTATGAAAGAATGTCGCCCCTAATTCATTGGTAATATTAGCAATTTGACGATGATATAATCTTCCACCAATTCTACCTAGCTTATCATAGATATAAATTTCTGAGTCTGGAAGTTTTTGGCGGAGATAGTAAGCAGCAGAACATCCTCCTATTCCAGCACCGATGATACCGATTTTCATTGTTTTCTACCACTGAAAGGAATGGAAAATATCAGTCCTTTTTAGAATTAAAGGATTTGGAGGATGAAAAATCTAGATAAAGAGAAACAGAATTTTCTCCTCTTATGAATCCCGATCGTCCATTTATTCAGTTACTTCAATATACACGACCACATCGTACAACTATCATTCTAGCCACATTCTTCTCGATAGTGAACAAATTATTCGATTTGGCACCACCTTTTCTAATTTCAGCTGCGGTAGATATAGCAGTACGACGAGAAAATTCGATATTTTCATCTTTTGGCATTACAGATCCTTCAACACAATTTGTGGTTCTCGGATTAATAACATTTGTCATCTGGGGGTTCGAATCATTGTTTGAATATGTGTACAAGATTTATTGGAGGAATTTAGCTCAGACAGTTGAACATGAATTAAGAATGGATGCTTATAATCATCTTCAGAGTTTAGAACTCGAATATTTTGAGGATCGTCAGACTGGTGGATTAATGTCAATCTTGAACGACGATATTAATCAATTAGAACGATTTCTTGATGTCAGTGCTAATGATCTAATTCAGGTTACAGTTACTGCAATCACTATTTCCCTCGCATTTTTTGTACTCTCTCCACAGATTGCATGGATGGCAATGGTTCCCATGCCATTTATTTTAACCTTTGCTGTTCTTTTTCAAACTCGTCTTGAGCCCAAATATCGTGCGGTTCGTGAGAAGGTGGGAATATTGAACGGCCAATTATCGAATAACCTAACTGGTATTGCTACCATCAAAAGTTACACAACTGAGTCATTCGAAGCCCAACGAATCTCTGCCTCCTCAAACGCATACCGACAGAGTAATCGCGATGCAATTAAATTTAGTTCTGCATTTTCTCCTCTGATTCGAATGATTATCGTATTAGGATTTACCGCCATGCTTATTTTTGGGGGATTCCAAACTATTGATGGTAATCTAGAAGTAGCGGCTTATAGTGCAATGATATTTTTAACTCAAAGGCTTTTATGGCCTTTAACACGAATGGGTGAGACTTTCGATCAGTATCAACGTGCCATGGCATCAGTATCGAGAATTATGAGTCTTTTTGATACTCAAAGTAAGATCCAATCTGGGATAGTTGAGCTTCCGTTAAATAAAATTCAGGGGAAATTGTGCTTTAAGAATGTAGATTTTTCCTATAAAGGTAGAGAAGTAGTTTTTTCCAATTTAAGTGTAAATATTCATCCTGGTCAAACAGTGGCATTTGTAGGATCTACGGGGTCAGGAAAAACCACAATTGTCAAATTACTCCTTCGATTATATGATCCGATCAATGGAGAAATTTCTCTTGATAATATCAATCTTCAAGATTTAAAACTTCAGGATTTACGTCAAGGAATTGGCCTTGTTTCACAGGATACGTTCCTCATAGATGGAACTGTAAAGGAAAATATAATCTATGGAAGACAAGATGCCTCTATGGAAAAAATAATAGAAGCAGCTAAAATTGCGGAAGTTCACGAATTTATCACTGACCTTCCGAATGGATATGATACACTGGTGGGTGAAAGAGGTCAGAAATTAAGCGGAGGACAAAGACAAAGAATTTCAATAGCCCGTGCTGTGCTTAAAGACCCCCCAATACTTGTACTGGATGAAGCAACATCGTCTGTGGATAATGAAACAGAAGCAGCAATTCAGAGGTCTTTAGAGAAGATTATTCTCGATAGAACAACGATATTGATTGCACATAGACTTAGCACTGTACGTAATGCAGATCGTATCTATGTAATAGAAAACGGAGAGATTATTGAAGAAGGAACGCATGAGGAATTGGTTAAATCTAATAATTTGTACACCACTCTTTGGAATGTACAAACAGGGAAGGCAATATTACAGAAATAAGTGAGTACTAGCACTGAATTAGTTTGAATCTTCGGACATTTTGGGGAGTACGAAATAAAAAATCGCACCTTCAGGTTTATTATCTGTTACCCATATCCGTCCCGCTAAACTCTCGATTATAGTCTTAGCAATAGTCAGTCCTAAACCTGTTCCTTTTTCTATACCAAAGGAAACAAATGGTTTGAAAATTTCTTCCTGCAAATCTTTACTAATTCCAGGACCATTGTCGGCAATACTCACTTGCCATTGAGCGACTTCCTGCAGATCGTTAATTTTTACTTCTATAGATGAATTTGGAGGGGAAAATTTGATCGCATTTTGGAGTAAATTCTGGATTACCGATTTTAAGATAATCACATCTCCCCAAACGTACGCAGGTTGAGAACTGTGTTCAAAATCAATTGTTACCTTTTTGATAGCACATTCAGGGCCCATAACATCAATTGCTTCAACAACTACTTGATTTAAATTGAGTTGTTGACGCTGTCCAGCTAGCAATTTATCAATTTTCAGATAATTAGTTACTTCATTAATAGTATCTAATATTGCAGAACTTTTAACCTCAATAGCTTCAAGACTTTCTTTAGTGTCTTCAAATGAATCCGAGGAGCTAGCAAGCTCCGAGTATCCCTTTAACACATTTAAATGATTGCGTAGATCGTGTGAAAGTAATTGAAGTATTACTTCCTGCATTTGTGTTTTTTGTTGTACAACTAAATCAGCTTCTCGCTGTGCAGAGGTATTTCGTATAAAAATAATTGCACCTACGATTTTTTTTGCCTGATAAAGAGGAGTAGCAGTAATATTATAATAATCTCTTTCAATCTTTTTTCCTGATATTAAAAATTCGGTATCCTGAGTATATAATCCAATTTTTCCTTGAAGGAGACCCCATAAACCTTTGTATAAATGTGAAACATCTGAAATATGAATATGATTGTTGGTTTGGTCCTCTATTATTGTTTTAAAATCTCTATTGCGTATGTTACTTTCAGGGTTGTTGTCAAACAATATTCGATGAGCAGATCGATTAAAATCAATGACATTCAAGTGGGAATCTAGAACTATAAGAAGATCGTAAATGTCTTGAAATACATGTTTTCGAGCAATGGGAACGAGATCTAAAAATCCTACTTCGAAGATAGCATAAGTAAAAAGAACAAAGGCAATCATAAATGAAACTGGTGTTAAGTCAATAAAATCGAGAACTGGAATTGGCTTCGTTACACGGATAATATTCCCGATAATTGGAAAAGTAGCCCCAAATGTAAAAATGATTATTTGGCTCCTAATTATGGTTTCATTGACGGGTGTTTCTTGAAACTTTCGGAATAGGAGGTAAAAAGCTCCAAGGATTAGTATATATGAATACAGAAAGTTACTATAGAAAGCTGGTCCATACACTAATTCCATCCTGCTGAAAGGTTCACTAGTATTTAGTGAAATAGATTCATAAAACAGTTGATTAAAGTCATCTGTCAGTACGAGGAAGTAGTGAATAATCGAAGGGAAAAAGAGAAGTAAAAGTAACGGTCGTTCGAAAAAACCATATCCTCGTGTAAAATATAAGATAACAAAGAAGAAAAACACTGGTAGAGTAACAATACCAATATACTGGACTAAATTGAAGAATTTCATTAGTCCTAAGTCAACACTGGAGATTTCTAGGAAGTACCCAAAAGACCAAATAAAAGCTGAAAAGACTAAAAGTAAGAAATACGATCTTAATCTAGTTTTTGGACGGGATAGAATGGGATAAGCAAGTAGGAAGATGGCTAGAACAGTTGTAGCTGCCATCATTAATCCATAGACTGAGAATTCGAACCACATCTCGTTAAATCTAGATACCCCTTACATAAAAGAATAGCGATTTACAGTATTTCTGATAGCTAGCATATCGAAATTTATGGGGGAGTCACTAAGCTTATCACTTGTTATGATCCTGAATGGCCTTAAGTACCCGATCGGGAGTATATGGAGGTTCTGTCATCCGTATTCCTATAGCATCAAATATAGCATTGCTCAACACTGGCATTGGGCCTGAAATATTTACTTCAGCTACTGATTTTGCTCCCCAAGGACCACTTGGTTCGTAGGTAGGAACTATAATCGTTTCTATTTCAGGTAGATCAATGGTTGTCATGATTTTGTAATTACCGAATGAAGGGTTCATCATTTTCCCTTTATCATTGAAAATATACCGTTCTGATAAAGCATAACATAATCCATTTACTAATGCTCCTTCGACTTGGCCTACTACTAATTTTGGATTGATTGGTGTCCCACAATCAACTGCCGCTACGTATTTTAGTACACTTACCCGACCTGTTTCGATATCCACATCTACTTCGGCATAATGCGCAATGAATGGAGGAGGAGATTTTTTTGATAACTCTGAGGCCACAGCACCTATCTGTGTTTGATTTTCAGAGTAATACGACTTCGTTCCAATCTCTGCAAATGTCATTTGTTTTCCTGACTTCTTGTGGACAACTGCTTTGTCTTCAATTTTCAATTCATCCTTGGGTACATTTAGCACAGTGGCAGTATAGGTAAATAGTTGCTCTTTAACTTTCATTGTTAAATTTATACATGCCTGACCCGTCAAATAGGTAGTAGACGAAGCATAGGCACCAGTATCGAAGGGTGTAGTATCTGTATCGGAACTAAGGACGATTACATCCGATTCCTCAATACCCAATCCCTCTGCAAAGATTTGAGCAAGAATGGTATCAGACCCTGTTCCAATATCTGTTGCACCTACTAGCAGATTGAAGGTTCCGTCCTCATTCATCTTACAATATCCTGCAGCCATATCAATATCTGGTATCGAAGATCCTTGCATCACACACACAAGACCAAAACCCCGCTTAACTGTATCTGTACTATTTTGTTTTTTGATTTCTTCCCGATTCCACCAATTGATAGCATCTGCACCTTGATTAATGCATTCTGTTAAACCTACTGAATCTACTGTTTGCTCAACACCTTCTGTACCCTCACCTAGTGCTTTAAATATAGGAGAGGTTTCACCTGCTTTTATATGATTCATTAATCGAAACTTAGCTGGATCCATACCAATCTCTCCAGCCAAATCATCCATAACAATTTCCATAGCTAGTGAGGCTTGTGTACCACCGTACCCCCTATAAGCTCCAGCGACAGGAAGATTAGTATATACGGTATCTCCAATAAATCTGATATTTTGACAGTGATAGAGAGGCAATGTTTTACTTCCTGTATTACTCAACACGGTTAATGCATGTGAGCCATAAGCACCAGTGTTGCTCGTTACTCTCATATCCATGGCAGTTATGGTACCATCTTTCTTCACTCCCGCTTTAAACCAAGTTGTCATAGGATGACGTGTACGGGCTGAGATAAATTCCTCTTTTCTAGTAAACTCAAACTTAACAGGACGCTTCAATTTCCAGGCAAAAGATGCAACGATAGGTTCTGTGATAATCTCCTGCTTTGTACCAAATCCTCCACCGATTCTAGGTTTAATAACTCTAATTTGTGAGAGTGGGATCTCCAAGATTTGAGCTAAGATTCTTCGGCAGTGAAAAGGAACTTGGGTGGCTGTTCGAACGACTAAACGATCGTAGTTATCAATATAGGCAATGCTGATATGCGGTTCTAATGGACAATGTTGTCCATAATGGTTTCTAACAGTTTTTTCCACAATATGGTCTGCTTCTGCAAATCCTTTTTCTAAATCACCTGTTTCTGCATCCACATGGGAAGCGTGGTTCTTCTTGGGATCAAAAAATACTGGAATAATGTACTTAGAATCATCCTCGTCATGGATAACGACTTTATTCCCCAAAGCCTTATCATGGTCAAAAACTGGTTCAAGAACAGTATATTCCACTTTAATTAAGTCTAAAGCTGCTTCTGCAATTTTAATTGTTTCTGCAGCAACAGCTGCAACTCTTTCCCCAACAAATTTAACTTTCTTGTTAAATAGTCGTGTATCATAGGGAGAAGGTTCAGGAAAACCCTGACCTGCACTTGTATGAAGAACTTGTGAGGAATTTTTGTAGGTTAATATTCCCACTACACCAGGTAACTTTTCAGCCTTACTTGTATCAATTTTCTCGATTATTGCGTGTGCATGTGGGCTACGTAGCATTTTCACATGAACGAGGTCTTTATAGTCAATATCATCTGTATACATGGGTTTCCCCATTGCTAAACTAAGTGCATCTTTTTTTGGAACACTTTTTGTAACTACTCGTCCTTCGTAAAATTTC
The DNA here is from genome assembly GCA_016839815.1 of Candidatus Hodarchaeota archaeon. Lineage (GTDB taxonomy): Archaea > Asgardarchaeota > Heimdallarchaeia > Hodarchaeales > Hodarchaeaceae > Hodarchaeum. The sequence goes on along the minus strand of JAEOTM010000195.1, from coordinate 15,658 downwards.
GTCATTATTTTTCACCTCGTATAGCTTCGGCAGCAGCTAATACTGCCTTAATTTGACCACTGTACCCTGTACAACGGCATAAATTTCCATCTAATGCAAATTTGATTTCGCCCTCGGTAGGATTAGGATTGTTATCAAGTAAATTTTTAGCAGCTAGTATCATTCCTGGAATACAATACCCACACTGGACTACTCCTTCATCCACAAATGCTTGTTGAATCGGATGGGGTTTTTCCCTTGTTCCTATTCCCTCAATGGTAATAATTTCTCCACCTTCAGCTTGGGCAGCTAACATTATGCAGGATTTTACAGCTTTTCCATTAAGCAGAATTGTACAAGTTCCACAAGCTCCCTCTTTGCATCCCCTTTTTACTCCTTTATATCCATCACGTCTAAGTACGTCAAGCAAAAGTTCATCAGGTTCAATTGAAAGTTTTTTCTGCAGTCCATTAATGGTTACATGCAAAATCTGGCTCATTTTGATTCCTCCTGTAGTTGTTGGAGCATTCGTTTGAATAAAACTCCCAAAAGTTGTTTGCGATATTCTTTACTTACACGATAATCCTTTACAATATTAACAGATGATTTTAAAACTGATATAAGATTGTTAAATTCAAGATTAGCCACTTTTTGCCCTATGATTGCGTTTTCCACTTCTGTCACTCGTTTAACTTTAGTAATACGGGAGACTGCAAGTCTAGCATCACTGATTTTTCCATCTTTAACTTCTGCAGCAAAGGCCATGGTTAACCATGAGTAATCTACTGTTGTAAGGCAAAATTTTTCATAGAAGTGAATCCAAGATTTTTTTTGTGGAAAATGGACCTTGAGGATTAGATCTCCACCTTTTACACCACCATTGGTAAAGTGATCAGTAGCTGGTACCATTGTGGTCTCTCCCTGTGGATTCATAATTTCAACTTCGGCATCTAATGTAAGCAACACTACGGGTAATCCTGCCCAAGTATACAAACGAGCGATATTCCCTCCTAGGGTAATGGCATTTCTTAGTGGTGTGTCGGCTATTAATTGACATGCTTTCTTCAGCACACCATTTCCTACTTTTTTCACGACTGGTGAACAATACATATCTGTTATTGTTGCTGTAGCACCTACTTGAATTCTCTCATCCCCATCTATAATTTCATTTAAACCTATTCGTGTAATATCTACAAGTCTAATAGTATTATTCCTATTTTCTGCCGATATGTGGGTTCCACCAGCGATATAAGCACAATTTTCTTGTTCTGTATAAAGCGATAAAGCCTCTGAGACGTTTGAAGGGTACATAAATTCTGTTACGTTTTTCATATTTGTTTAACCTCCGCCAATAGGGAGAGAAATCCAGATGTGATCGTTATCTTGTAGTAGATAGTCATGTGAGGTTCGTGTTCCGTTCACGATTGGAATAAGGAATTCTAGCTCTGTTTCGAGAAACCCTACTTTAAGTAAGATTGTCTTGATAGATGTTTTTTTCGAAAATTCAATTGTTTTTTTACGTTTCTTGCTAGGAAAAGGATTTCGGACTGATCCAACTAGCTCTAATGTAGCAGAATTCATATTCGATCTTACCATGAACTAAACAGAGAAGATAAATAAAAAATATAAAGAGTTTTTCCCAATAAGAAACTACGGAGAAAATTTTTTCAGATCATCTATCGTATCTAGGTCCTTAAGTATACCAGAGTTTTGTACGGGAAGAAATACAATTTCTTTTTGGTATTTGTTTGTTATTTCTTTAAGTCCTCGCTGTTTTTCGGAAATCATCAAGATTTGAGTAAATAACGTAGATTTAAACATGATAGGATGACCTTTTCGATTTTTAAAAGTCGGAATTATAATTTCTGGTTGTTTTTTCAAGAAATATGAAATCATTAAGTCGATAGTCTCTGGAGGTATAAGCGGAATATCCGCTGGAGTAATTAGAACAGCATCAGCTTTATCTACCTCCTTTAGTCCTGTAATTACAGAGGAAGACATTCCTCCAGTTTTATATTTTTCATTAAATGTTATTCTAACACGATTTTTGAAATCGATTGAAGCTTTTCGAATTACCTCTTCTATTCTGGTAGAATCAAAACCTGTAACGATGATTAACTCATGTACTTGAGATTGCAAAAAAGCATGAATGATAGATTCTATTAGACTTATTCCAGGAGTAAGTTCATAAAGGAGTTTATTTTGTGTAGTGAAGCGTTTTGATTCCCCTGCGGCAAGAATTATTCCAGAAATCATCGAATCTCTCGATTGTCTACAAATTCATAAATATTTATTGATAACTATACAATTTCTATTAAAAGCAATCTCTATTCCCTCCTTTTGACTCGTATCTAGCTTTAAATTGTGTAATCTATCATGTCAACCCTAACGGACGATTCTAGCACTGAAATCATGCAAATGATTGCTAGTACACTACATTTATCACAAGAACAGGTCTCCTCAACTCTTCAGTTATTAAACGATGGTAATACAATTCCGTTCATAGCGCGCTACCGAAAAGAAAAAACCCAATCTTTAGATGAAACTCAAATACGTGCAATTGAAGAGAATTATCAAGAGTTGACTAACTTACGTCGTGAAAGAAAACGAATTCATGAAGTAATCGTTGCGCAGGGACAAATGACTGAAGAATTAGCTAAAAGCATTGCTAATGCTACAAGTTTAGCAGAATTAAACGAGATTTATAGACCTTACAAGCGTAAAAAGAAAACTAAGGGGTTCATTGCTAGAGAAAAAGGATTGGAGCCTTTAGCTGACATTATTTTTGGCAAATCTGAATTTCCCGAGGATAAATCATTAGTAGAGCTTGCCAATGAGTATCTCAATTCTGAAGTTGGTGTGAATTCACCTGAAGAAGCCTTGGAAGGGGCTCGACACATCATTGCAGAAGATCTCTCAAATTCGAAGAATATTCGTGAGACTATTAGGAAGAAATTCTATAGTAAAGCCTTCTTCACCACCAAAAAATCGCTTCTCTTCGAAATGGATGAAGAAGAGGAAGAAGAAAATTCTCAAAAAATTATCCAGGGGAAGAAATTCGAACAGTATTTTGAGTTTGAAGAATCTGCGTTAAGTGTTCCTCCTCATCGGTTACTTGCGATGTTACGTGGAGACAGAGAAGGTGTTCTTTCGTTTAAAGTTGTATTTCCAGATGAATCAATAATTGGAGATATTACTGATATCGTTTCTTCTTCTCAAAGTAGTAATCCTGAAGTGAGCGAGCAGTTAGATCTTGCTATAAGTGATTCGTGGAAGCGACTCCTAGGTCCGAGTATGCAAAGGGAATTAAAACGAATACAATTTGAAAAAGCACAGCAGCATTCAATCCAAGTCTTTGGAGAAAATCTAAAACACTTACTTCTTAGTCCTCCAATTAGATCACGAATTTTAGGTATCGATCCTGCTTTTAGAACTGGATGTAAATATGCTGCGATTGATGAGATGGGTAATGTTTTAGCTAGCGGCACTGTTTATCCAACAAAACCTCATGAGCAGTTTGAAAAATCCGCTAACGTCCTTAAGGACATCATTAGTAAACACAATATTTCAATCATTGCTATTGGGAATGGCACGGCTTCGCGTGAAACTGAAGAATTTGTTAGTAAATATATTGCCAAGGGAACTGAGTTAAGGTATGTTATTGTAAATGAGGCTGGAGCCTCTGTATATAGTGCAAGTGATCTAGCCAGAAATGAATTCCCTGATTTGGATGTTACTATAAGAGGTGCAATTTCCATTGCAAGACGCTTACTAGACCCATTAGCAGAACTTGTTAAAATTGATCCACGTTCTATTGGAGTAGGACAGTACCAACACGACCTTGCTGGGTTATCTAAGGCATTAAAAGATGTAGTAGTTGATACAGTCAATCTAGTAGGTGCTGATGTTAATACAGCCTCTGAAGTATTGCTGAAATATGTAAGTGGTATCACTAGCTCGGTCGCAAAAAACATTATCAAATATAGGACCGAGAATGGAGCTTTTGTTTATCGTGAAGATTTAAAAAGTGTTCCTGGAATTGGTCCTCGTACTTTTGAGCAGAGCGTTGGCTTTTTGCGAATTCCTGATGCTCCTGATCCTTTTGATAACTCTCCCATTCATCCTGAGTCATACGAGTTGGCAGAAAGTATAATTAAATTAGCTAAATTTACAAAAGATGATCTAACAACAAAAGAACGTAGAACTCGGTTGCAACGACAATTAAAAATGCTCAATCCATCTTTTGCAGCCAAACAACTACATCATGAAGATCGATTAGTAACTATTACTGATATAATTGAAATCCTACAGAATCCTTATCGTGACCCCAGAGACGATTTTGATAAACCTCTTCTCAAATCCTCTGTTTTAACTATAGAAGATTTAGAGGTAGGTAGTATGGTTGAGGGAACTGTTACTAACGTGACTGATTTTGGTTGTTTTGTAGATTTAGGAGTAAAGACGAATGGACTTATTCACATCAGTGAAATTTCGGATAGTTTCATTCGACACCCTCGTGAAGCAGGACTAAAAGTTGGAGACATCGTTAAACCTCGTGTAAAAGATATAGACCTAGTTAAAAAACGAATCTCTCTTTCATTGAAAAAAGAATTAGAGAGAGCGAAAGAAAAAGTTAAGAAAACTTATGAAAAACGTGGATCTCCAGCTAGGCAAACAAAAAAGCGAAAACCCCAAACATTCGAAGATAAGAAAATTGATAGTTTATTTAAAAACGGAAAAATTCAATTATAATTAATGATTTCTTCGATTGATTCAGAATTTCCCCCCTTTGATTTTCTCTTTCAAGCCAAATGCTTTTAAGGAGAATATACAGACAATTTTTCCTAGGTTCTCTTTGGAAAAAGTGGTAAAAATGATCGAAATAATCTACACAGTTTGTTTCTGGTTTTTTTCAGTTCTCTATATACTTGTCAAAAGTACTAAGTCAGATGAGATTGACCTTAAGGTTGAGTTCTTAAGAAAATTAGCTCCATTCAGTACTTATATTAAACTGGTTCCAGCTGGAATGGCTACATTGTTTGTTCTCTACACTGGGCATGAGTCGATCTATTTATCATTGATTTTGACAATAGGGTTATTTTTTTGCATGTTAGGAGATGCTGGTATGGAGAAAGGACTAATCCCAGGACTTCCTCTATTTTTAGTTGCACAAATAATCCTGATGATTTCGTTAATGGGTCAGGCTATTGAACTTGGAATATCTTCAGATTCCTTATTATTGACTGGAATCGTTATTATTGGATTAATAATTTATCTAGTCCTCTTTCTACGCTATTTAGAATCCTCTGATAAGGGATTAGGGAAATTCAGAACCCCTGTAATCATTTATTGTATATTTATCTCAGGTATGCTATCATCAGCAGTGCTACTGTGGACTACCTCTGGAATAATGGAATTTGGTTTTGTGGTACTTGGTGCTTTATTATTTGTTATCTCAGATTCAATAATTGCCATTCGTGAGTTTCATCATGATCTCGCTTATCGTGAGCTCAAAGTCATAAGTACATACCACGCTGCAATCTTCCTTCTCTCCTTAAGTCCGTTAATTATACTCATTTAGGATATTAGAATCTCTAAAGGTCAGCTCAAATTATTTATATTTCTTGTAAATGCATCTAATTTATTGATTACTTTTATTTGAAATGTCTATCTGTCCCATAATCTTTGCATACCTCATAAAGGAGGCTATAATATGGAAATACATAACGTCCAAGAAGATATACCGGAAATAATCGGTCATTTTCATGAACTAAATTCACTAATAAACGATTTAAAGACTGATGTCAAGAAAGGGTTAAGTTCAAGCGAAGCAAGCAGTCGTTTAGAGAGGTACGGTCAAAATCAAATCCCTCAACCAAAGCAGAGCTTCTGGAAAGTGTATTTGGCTCCTTTGATGAATACATTGATCGTAATTTATCTATTAATGACAACTTTCATTTTAATCCTTGCTTTGATTTATTTCATTTTTATTGATCCTTCCGATACTTCAATCTGGATTACGGCCATTCAGTGGCTAATCATCGTAGGTGTAAATTTCCTGATCGCAATCATTCAGCAACAACGGGCACAAAAACAAATAGAAGCATTACAGAAAATGTCCGCTCCAACTGCGAGAGTAATTCGTGACGGAAAGGAAATCGAAATCACCACTGAAACCGTTGTTCCTGGTGACGTGATTATCTTAGCTCAAGGAGACAAAGTTCCTGCAGATGCTCGAATAATAAATTCTAGCTCATTCCGTGTTAATGAGTCCTCATTGACAGGAGAAAGTGTTCCTGCAACAAAAATTGAGGATGGAACTAAAGTTTTTGAAAAAGATACAACTATAGGTGAGAGGAAGAATATGGTGTATAATGGAACTTTTGTGACAATGGGTTCAGGGAGACTCCTTGTGGTGAATACAGGTGGCCGCACTGAATTTGGTAAAATTAGCTTAGAATTGGCTGAATTAAACACAGGGGACATTCCTATCCGTCAGAAAGTCAACGTAATCGGAAATTACCTTGCAGGGGGAATGCTTATTGTATTCAGTCTTTTACTTATTTATCAAGGAACTGTGATTTTTTCTGATCTAGAGAAGGGAGTAATCCCTGAAAATGATCTAATTGCTCTATTTGGTAGAATTATCTTTGATATGTCAAATATTATCATTAAAGCTATGTCTGTTGTTCCAATAAATATTCCGTTACTTACAACTATTATACTTATTACGGGAGTATTGGCCATGGCTAAGCATAAAGTCATTATCCGTAATCTTGCATCGATCGAGAGCTTGGGTCGAATCTCTATTCTCTGTTCTGATAAAACAGGTACGATTACTGCTGGTCAAATGACAGTAAAAGGAATATGGGATGCTTCTTCGGATCAACATTACTATGTAAGTGGATTAGGTTATTCTCCTAAGGGATATATATCTAGGATTGAAGGTACAACCCATATTCAGGTTAGTGAGAAAGAAGCATTAAATTTGAAACCAATTGATGTTAATCTTGACTCCTCATTAGGATTGTTAATTGTTTCTGGTATGTTAAACAACGACTCCAAGATTACTGAAGAAACTATTGGAGATCAGGTGGTATACACTGGTACTGGTTCCCCGACAGAATCCGCTCTTATGACTCTTTTTAATAAAAGTAAGATCTCAGAAAAGAGGATCTCAAAGCAATATAATCTAATAAGAGAATTTCCGTTTGATTCCTCGTTAAAGCGAATGAGTAAAGTGTTTGAACTAGACGATAAGCCAATTGTCTTCTGTAAGGGAGCTACTGAAGTGGTTCTTCCACGATGTACTCTTATTGGATACGGAGATGAACAAAGAACCATAACAGAGGCTGATAAGAAAGAAATCCTATCCGAAGTTGAGACAGTTGCAGGAGAAGGATATCGGGTATTATCCTTTACATATAGATATCCAGAAAAGCTCCCTCCCAAAAATGATGATGAAAGAGACCTGATAGAATCTGATTTGTGTTATCTCGGGTTTGTAAAAGTGTTAGATCCTCCACGTGAGATGGTAGATGAATCTGTTCAAGAAACACTAGCTGCTGGAATCACACCCATTATGATTACTGGAGATTCACCAATTACTGCTTCATCTATTGCAGGGAGTATCGGTTTGATGAGTCCAAAAGATCATCAGGCACATGAAGGACGAATGGCTACGCTTCTGAATGATCCTGATTTTAAAGAAACTCGAGTTTTTGCTCGTGTGGCCCCTCAGGATAAGCAAACAATTATTCAACGCTATCAAAATCAGAATCGGGTAGTTGCTATGACAGGTGATGGGGTTAATGATGCTTTAGCGTTAAGTATGGCTGATGCAGGGATTGCAATGGGTATTGCAGGAACAGAGGTATCTAAACAAGCAGCAGATCTAGTAATTGCGGATGATTCTTTTAATTCAATTGTGACAGGGATACGAGAGGGGCGTGCACTATTTCAACGAATACGAGTGATTATATTCTTTTATATAGCGATCAATTTAAGTGAGGCTGCCTGTTATATTGGGGCAAGCTTCATTTCAGGATTCATCCCTGGATTTGAATTAATGGATCACCTCCAACGAGCATATATTTTTGGAATTGCCCATACGTTCCCCCCTTTAGCGTTGATCTTAGATCAGGTGCCCCGAGGGATTATGAATCGTGACCCTATTGATTCAGCGGGAATATTTAATCGGAAACTTGCTCTGACCCTCCTAGCAGTTGTAATAAGCCTTGCAAGCGTTATATATCTAGTTTACTTCACAACTTATTTCGGGTGGATTCCAGTGAATGTGACGAATCGGGATTTCTATTTACCAATTTTCCATGATGATCCGAGTGTAGCCGATATTAATCTGCGTCCTCTTAGCTGGGAACATGCTAAAGCGAGGACAATGATGCATACAATCTTGTATCTTGCTATCCCTTTGATGATCTTATCTATACGAAGGATAGATCAATCCTTACTTGATGCGATTCGAAAAGATTCCTCTTGGATTACTTATGCACTTGCGTTCTCCATTCTCCCTATTCATTTAGGACTAATGTACATCCCCATATTTCAAGAGATAATTGCAGGAATTGGAGTGTATGTAGATATCCTTGGTCTTTCTATCAGTGATTGGTTGATATGCTTAGTTGCAGCGACAATCCCTGTAATTGTAATTGAAGCAGCTAAGTGGTTTAACAGATCCCGAGGCAAATATTATTGAATAAAGAGTTCTTATCACAACACATTTGACTTATCAGTTATGCTGGATTTACGGCCAAAAGCTTCCATCTTTATAGTTGAAGTACCGAACCCGAAAGAAAAATCCTCGGAAAAATGGTGAAAAATTCACGAGGAACCCTTGCTTCATAAAATGGAAAAAAAGATAATCGTCAGAAATACAATTTTGTGCAATTTCTACGCTTTTTATTGGATGAAAACTTTCTAAAATAGGTCCACTATAATTTAGATAAGACATAACAGTGTGGAGTGGAGTTGTCTCTATCGTCATTAATTCTACCTCGGTTCTATTTAACCACATATAGAAAATACTTGGGAGTTCATAAATCCCAAGAAGGGAGAGACTTTTCAAAATTAGAGGGTCAAAAGATTCTCATCACAAACATAACACGCTGTTAAATAAACTGAATACATCCCTTTCGATATGACCCGACAATTTATGATGAATCAATTCATCAAGGAATATTTGGAACTGGTAAATTTGTTTTCATACAATTCCTGGAAATAATTCTTCAATTTTCTCCAGATTCTCGATTAGAGATTCATCAAATAACTTCCTCAAGTAAGGAATACCTTTCTTAGTTCCTAACAAAATAATCGCTTTTATCCTATCATCCTTGTGAAAGATCTTTATATATTCACTAGAGTCGATATTTACGTATTTCAAGGTAGAAAAACCTTCTTGTTTTGCATCATATCCGATGGATGTTAGGAAAAGATCTGCAACTTTGAGAGTCGTTGACATTTTCGATCCATGATATTTTCGTGTCTGTGGTGATATTAGATTTTCAACTACTATACGTGATTGCTCTGTTATCGGAGGAATAATGCCATAAACTCTACCATTGTGTTCTGCAACGTCTCCAACTGCAAAGATGTTTGGATCAGATGTTTCAAGATAATCATTGACAACTACTCCCCGGTTTACTTCAAGTTCAGCTCGTTTAGCTAACTCAACGCGTGGTTTAATGCCTGTACATGTCATAACCATATCAGCTGGTATTTTTCGTCCATCTTTCAATGTAACTTGCTCAACCTTTCCCTGACCGAGGATTTCCTGAACTTGAGCATTGGTAATGGTCTCTACACCATATTTACTCAGTAATTGAGTGAATATCTTACTTCCTTCTGGATCCAACTGTCTTGGCAATAAATGAGGGAAAAATTCTATAATCGTTGTTTTTAACCCATGTTTTGCACACGCAATTGCATTCTCAATTCCTAGTAAACCTCCTCCAATTATTACCACTGATTGACTTTTCTCCAGTTGATTACGGATTACTAATGCATCAGATAAGGTTCTGAGTGTGTATGCATGTTTTAGTTCAAGTCCTGGAATTGGTGGACAAGCACAGCTAGCACCTTGGGCTAATACTACCTTGTCATATAAGTATTCATCCTTTTCCGAGATAAGTTTCTTTTCCTCACGATTTATGGCTATAATTTTCTCGTTTGGGTGAAAATCAATATTCACTCCTCGATACCAATTAACATTGTATATCATTAGATCATCTGGTGTTTGGTTAGAATCTCCCAAAAATTGGGGTAATTTTGGACGGGAATAATACCCATATGGTTCAGTGGAGAAAAGGATGATTTTTGACTCTGAATCCAGCTGTTGGGCTAAAGATCGGGCTACTGTAACACCGGCAACTCCGTTACCAATGATAATGCATCTCATATCTAATTTCCTCATTCGGTTGGCTATCAGAATAGTAAATTTTTCAAAAATTAAAAAAAAAGTAGGGGTTTTACCCCAACAGAGATTAAACGGTGAGTTTTTCTTCAGAACGCCAAAGACCGTGAATATTACAGTAAGAGAACGCAATTAATGTTCCTGATTTCTCAGTTTTAAGTGCAAACAATCCCTTGGGTTCTGTATATACTGTGGATGTATCTGGACCAGCTGCAGATTCACCATGAGCGGTAAATTCAACTTTACCTACTTGTAGTGGAAATTTCTCACCATTGGGTAGAAAGAACAGAGAAATCCATGAAATATGATGGTTGGTTTGATTAGGATGGGCAATTTCTTTCCCCACTAAAACCTTAATGAAGACAAAATCTTTGTCTTCTTTCTCTTTAATCTTAATAACTGGCGAATGTTTTTCTGTTTTCCAATCTGCTGACTGGAATAATTCATTAAAGTCCATAAATAGCATATCCTCTAGTTTATTTCAAATTAAATTTGAACATTTAACCAACCAGAACCGGATTAAAAAGCATTATGTTAAGATAAATGTAACTAGTCTTAAAATGAGTCAAGAGTAGAGTCAATCTTTTTTAATAAACGAAGACTAAACTCTTTTATTTCATTGATTACTTCTTCTTATTCCAACAAAGGTAGAAGTTTTTGATCTGGATGATAATCCATGCCTTACAATTGTTTGGGAAGACTGGGAGGAATCCAAAACATATTCTAAATCAAAATATGAAAAGTTAGAATGGTGGAATTATAGAGTTGAATCCATTGATCTACTAACTCCATTCCTTTCTTTTGCTATACCAAAGTGTCTTATCGAAATGTTCATGGGTTACATTAGGAGACGTAGGTCTTCCTTTGAACATACACATGACAAATTTGGACGAAGGATTTTAGGAGATTGATTATTTTAATTCATTTTTTATTCTTGTCACTCCCTCTCCTCTTTCCTCTCTTTTTCTCTTTTTTTCGTTCTTCTTTTTTCTTTTTCACTTCTATTGACTGGATTATTCTATTATTTTTCGCTTTTACAATAAAAGTTCCAATTCCAACATCAAGGAAGTAGTAGTAGCCGTTTTCATCACTAAGAGTGGTAGCAATCACATTCTCTGATGCATCGAATAATTTAACGACCTCTTGAGCCAAGGAATCCCCATTAGTATCCTCGATATAACCTGTAATGGCGGTAGTTTTTTTCTGGTGACCAATTAATAACGTAATATTGGTATAATAGTAGTTTATTGCCAGCTCTCGGGTAGCAGTGATCGTAGGGGAAAATTGGTTGTTTTTCCTATAAGTATGAGAATCTTCAGAATAGCAGTACCAGAACTGATTGGAGAGGATGAATTATCTTGAAGGAAATACTGTAATGGTAAAGCAACCGAAACCATTGGATTGAAGAATATTACCACTAAAGTTGAGGCTATGATCACTTCAATTTTTTTCAGGTTTTGTGTTTTCATAATGATGGGTATTTGCACTCATTTTTTCTTATTAACTTTCTGAAAATATTTTTGATGTATATAGACATTTTGCGATGGCTGAGGGGAAGTACGGAATAATGCTTGAAATAATTTCTTTTCTTAACCTAAATGCCTAAATCTTACTTTCTTGATTGTTATTACTTCCAAAGTCGTAGAAGGTGCCTTTTGCGTCTAAACCAGTTATGGACAGAAATGTGAAAACTAATCCCCTTATAGAAAACAACCCTCAAAAACCTTAAAAATTAGAGAAGAAAATAAAAATGCTTGAACAATATAGATCGAGAAAAGATTGATCTGATAGATCTTGATGCAGAATTAGAAGAAGATTTCGATATATCTAATGATAACGATTCCGTTACTAAAGATCCGTTATTTTCTCAGCGAAGAATTGGTTTAGTATCATTAGTGCTTGGTCTTGTATGCCTCATTCCAACATTTCAGAACCTAAATTCATTTCTCTCTTCTTCCACTTCTTATCCAGAAGATATCTATCTTCCTTCAAGGGAAATTGATTATCTTTTCTTTTCTCTCTCTCCTTCACAATCAGCGTTATTAGATATAATTACACCTTTTGCTTTTTCCATTGTTTTTGTAATTTTAGGAATTCGTACCCTCCAAGGAAAAAGAGATTTACCTATTGAATATTTAGAAAACGGACAGATCGGGGCTAGTCTATTATCATTAACATTTAGTCTTCTTCTTCTCTTCGTGGGTGGACCTGTAAATCTGTTTGCCATTGTTTTTCTTACTTCGACAATTCTCATCTTTCAAGGAAAAGTGACAGTGACTGAAGGTAAGACTTAATAAAAGGATGTCTTATTTTTAATTCTTTTTAATTCGATATTTCTTATTCAGAAGAAACTTTTCGTACTTGTCAAAGATTCGGGGCAAATTTCATAGTATATCCTTTTCAAAACCTAACTAGTCTTTGCATTTAATCTGTTCGGACATTTTTTTTGCTTCTCTATTTTCTGAATCAATTTTTAGAACCTTTGTGAAACATACTTCTGCTTGTTGCAATTTTCCTATAGCAAAAAGACGTTTCCCGAAGTTTATGAAATTGCCCATGAAATCCTTATCTATTTGCACAATCTTCTCTATGAAATCTAACGCTTGTTTAAATCCTTGAAAGGTAGTTAATATATTAATTAAACTCGAAACTGCCGAGTAGTAATTATCAAACTTAAAATCCTTTTGGAAAATGCTTTTAATGAACTGATCAATATCAAAATCAATTTTTTCAGCATGTATACCTTTATAATTTAGTTCACCTTTATTTAAGATGAGAACTTCTCCATCTGCTGTGAAATAAATATTATTTTCGAATTGATGCAATTTAAGATTATCTCGAAAAATGAGATAAAGAAAACCATTGATAACTACAAGACCTAAATAACTGGGTCTTGATTCTTCTTCGTATATGTATATTCCAGAGTATTTTTGCCATTCTTGTTGGTTTGGTCCCAATCCATCATTTGGGCCATCATTATACTTGGCCTTGTATGGAAATAGTCCATCATCTATATAGATCGCTATTGGCTTACTTTCCCGATCTAACTCAAAAGAAAATTTTATACTACTTTGGGATATTAACTCAGTATAACTTTGGGGGAAAAGCTCAATTCGTGTCCCATTCATATAGTAAACAAATAATTTCTCATTTTCGTAAGAAATTCTCAGTAGTTGGGGGGCAAGATTACCATCAGCACAATAAGTTCCCTCCAAACGCTTAAGCAATTCAGGAGAAATAGGTTTAAATTTATATTTGTCCGAATTATTGACCATTAATTTAAGAGCTTTCTGTGCAATGCTTTCTACACGACTGTTTTTCATATTATTAGATAATACAACAACCCCAATCCTAAATTCGGGGAGCCATTGCATATTTGTTTGATAGCCATATCCTCCCCCTGCATGCCCATAAACTTTGGCATTCTCAATTTTTACAACAGAATAAAGCCCAAACCCATAACCAAATTCTTTTGTTTCAAGGAACTGTGGTTTGTACATCTCCTCCAATAAATCTGGATTTATTAATTGCTTCTGTTCAATTTTCCCTTTTCTTAAATGGAAAGAAATAAGTTTTGCAACATCTAGTACTGAAATATACAATCCTCCTGCTCCTAGCATAGGGACTTGAACTGCTGGATAAGCAAATCTTCCATCATAACCTTTCGCAAAAGATTTCTTTAGAGCTTCTTCAATCACATAAGTAGCGTTGGTTATTCCTAATGGTTGAAATAACTCTTCGTCTATTACTTCCTTGAAAGATCGGTTTTTAATCAATCCCATTACATATCCTGTTAAATCATATCCAAGATTTGAATATGACATTTCGGAACCTACAGGAGATTTTAACCACCCTTCACTTATACTTTGAACATGCTCTTCAAATGAACAGAGAGCATTATCATAATTATTCCCTACTGGAGCTTCATGAGTAAGCCCTGCTCTATGACTTAGCATCCTTCGGAAAGTAATTTGTGCTATTTCATCTTCTGGAGTTCCATGGATGGTATTAATCTTAAATTTCGGATAATATTTTCGAATGGAATCATCAAGATTGACCAATCCTTGACTAACCAAAATCAGAAAAGTTGTAGCAGTAAAACATTTTCCCATTGATTGACTACTGAATAAAGTATCATTAGTTACTCGCTCTTTTCTAGTATGATCAGTAAATCCAAATCCACGGGCCCAGATTATTTCTTGGTCATTGGTTAATGCTATTGATAAACCAAGGTTATCCTCTCGTTCGTTGAGTATTCTTTCGATAAATGATTTCAGCTCTTCAATAACATGATGATATTGATTTTGAGGTTTGTTCACAAGAATCACACATTAATTTTCTTAATTCTAAGGTTTTATTTCATTTAAACGATAATACGGAAAACCAATAACAATACATTTCGTATTGCGATCTTTTTAGTATAGGAACACTAGAAAAATAAAAGAACAACCCTTGAGGTAAGTAAATTGAAAACAAAAATGAAAGAAAAAGAAAAAAGTGAAGGGGGAAGAAATAGCTTGGTTATTTCCATTAAAAAGTGTTAACGTTCATAATTTACTCTTCAAACAGTTCTTACTATCCTTTTTCTCAATAATTTTAGCTAAAAACTCCCAAAAATATCATATGCCTCCAAATACCAACACTCAAACAATGATTTTTTCATCACAAAGGAATCTATTGAGGCTGGTTTGACGATATTTAGTATTTATTGATCGATAGCTGTGGTATTGATTTAAGCCTTTTTCCAAAGAATATACCTGAAAAGAGCGGAAGCGCTTCTAGAAAGAAACCTAAGCGGTAATTAGGCTTCAAATATTGATGAAATCCTACGAAAATAAAAAGACTCATGGACTTGTTTGAGAAATATAGTCATGAACCCAAATTATTCATAGGTTTTTATTTTTAGCTGATTAAAAAGAAGGATTTTTCCGAGAAGAGAGTCTCTTCCTAGATCGGTTAATTTTTCTTCCGATAGCTTGGCAATTATAGTTGATATTGGGATATCATCCGGAAAATTCAATATTTCCTGCATTTTTAATAGCTCAAAATTTAATTCATTTACCTGACTGAAATTCATGAGTTGAAGATCTAAAGCCTTTCTCACCTCTTCCAACCTTAAATAGAGCGCGTTAAGATCTTGAACCGACATTGAATTTGGTAAACCTAATTCTTCTTGCATTAACTTGAGGATTTGCCAAGTCACCATAATTTTTGAATCAGAAGTCTCAGAATACATCTTCAATTTTTTCA
>JAEOTM010000005.1 GCA_016839815.1 Candidatus Hodarchaeota archaeon | reverse complement strand
TGTCTTTCAAAATGGATCTTTTACGGTTGATGTTCCTTTAGGAGAGTTCAAGGGGTTGTTAGACTTTGTAGGAGCCTACCCACAAACACCAACAGATAGAATAATGGACAAAATAAATCAGTACTTAACAGCAACCTATCTTGAGATCGCCTATCTTTCCATTTCGCCCCAACTACTTGGAACATTCCTAAATGCTTCAGTTAGATTAAATTTCTGGGATATCGCAAAAGATTTTGTGCCTGTGATCATTAGCTCCCTGACTCCACAGTTCTATCCCGTGGTTAATACCGCATTTAGAGTTCTCGATAAAATTATCTCCCATATTGCTTTAGAAGCGGAAATTATCCTACAAACGATGATTACAGGGAGTCTGTCTCTGTCTGACAGCACACTTGGACAGCTGAATCAAACCTCAATCGAATTCAATGAATCAGGTGATGTGGTTTCAATAGAGTTAACAATTGCGGCGAGTCCAACAAATCCGAATCTGCAGATAAAATTAGCTGATATTGCTAATGGAGTAAATTTCTTCATTGACTGGTATTTCAATGCCGGGCTCGAACAACCGTTCAGTTATTTCATTGATGATTTCCGAAAATTCATTGGGAGATATCCGTCGTACGAGATGAACTTGCCCACTGGATTAATCGAAGCCAATGTAACTACAGCAAGTATTGACATAACAATTTTAGGGGTAACTACTCAACCAACTACCACAATCAGCATTCCTGATACTACTACTAGTGCTGGTACAGTACCTCCCCCTACCTCTCAGGCAAATAATGGATTTTTGATATTTGAATTCCTCGCCATACTAGGAATTGGATTAATTTGGAATCGAAAGAAGAGAAAACGTTAGTGAGTCATAGATGATTTTGGAGCTTCCCTACCATTTCCCTTTTTTTTAATTGTTATTAGAGAAGGTAGAAATTACCAAAGGTATATAGGATAAATTCTTTTCATTCATATCTAAAATCTATGCTACTCTTTTCAAAGAGGTATGATTGGTGAAAATAACTCAATTAAGAACCAAACAATTTTTCATCAAAGAGTATCCAATTCATTCTAGTTATAGCATTTTTCCTCGTGAACAAAACAAGGTCTCGTTATTAGATGATCTGAAGTATTTTCTTAGACATCTTCCATCAAAACCTCATAGAATATTTCAATCAGGTCATTGGTTGCTTGCAATTGAGTTCCATCCTGAGTTAACTTTGGAAAAAATAGCTCAATCTGTTCAGGATTTTGAAACGGAGTGGAAGCTAGAGGAATCACCTGTTTCTATTACACCCAGTCGAAACGCTAAACGTTTTAAAGTTAAGGGCTATCCTGTGATCTGGGATCACAAAAAGAAGACTATCTGGATCTTTGGCGATAAGGATTCTCCCAAAGAAACTCTTAAAAAGGGAGATATTCATCACTTAAACCAAATGCGACTGTTTTTAAGACAAAATCTGAATTCTGCAAAGATCTCCATGAAATTACTACGAAGAATTGGAGAAGATAAACCTCCAGCCGTCTTGATCCATTATTCTGAATCTCATGAAGGGAAAAAGATTATTTCAATGTCAAGGAAGTTTTTCAAATAGATATTGTGTCGTCAAAGGCTCGATTGATAAGCTGGATTACAAAAATCAATGATAAAATTAATCAATATGTTGAGGTAATAAAAATATTATTATTTTCTCAAGAATTATGTGGAGTGGTTATGAGAGAGATGGAAAATGGCAAATGAGTATAATGCAAATGATATTAATGAAAAAATCTTAAATTTATGGAAAGAATTCTCAGAAAAACAACAACTGCCTACTAAACTCTTTCCATTACTATATAACAAATTTAAATATAATCAATTACTCTTTATTGGTCTTAATCCCTCCTTCAAGGCTGAGGTGATGAAATCACTGGGGATCGAATCAGAAATTCTTACTGATGAAGACGATGTCGAAGCTGTATATCGCTGGAATAACAGTCCTACTGATCTATCAAAAATTGAAATGATCATCAACTTAGATAGCTATGCCATTCTCCATCATGATTATTATAAAGTATTACATAAAATTGCTGCTAATTTAAAACCCCAGCTAGAAATGCAAGCGATAGATTTATTAGATATTCGACAGACAAAACAAAAAGAGATTGAGAAAAATATTAAGATTAGCGAGGACAGAATTATCTCAATAGACCCATTTTTTCAAAGGCAAATAGAGATATCTTTCGAATTGATCCAAAAAATAAAACCACGAATAATTGTGGTTGTCAATGCTTTTGCGTCAAGAATAATTAACGCTTTATGGCAGTCTTCGATCTCTGACTTTTCTCACCAAACGGGATATCAATACTTTAAACTTTCACTTGAAAAGAAAATCCCCATCTTCTTCTCGGGAATGTTAACAGGTCAGCGGGCATTGGATGTCGGTTCTCGAAAAAGGTTTGTTTGGCATATTCAACAATCTCTTGCTGAAAAATAAATGAAAAAATGGATGAGTTGAAATGCATATAGGATCCTTAACATCGTAAAAGGCTGGTTTAGATTGGAAAAGTATATACTATCAGCTTTGAGGGTTCATTCAATCAAGAAAGAATGGATATCAAAGAACTCATAATTGT
>JAEOTM010000194.1 GCA_016839815.1 Candidatus Hodarchaeota archaeon | reverse complement strand
TGGATAAGCGTACACTCAACTAAGATTATCTGGCCTGCATTGGTTGGGATGCTTCCTCCCGAAATATCATGCCAATAAATGAGAGCTTTTCCATTCAAGGAATTATCTATCACCTCCGTTTGAACATAATGTGTAAGTTCATGTCCCTCCATAAGCAGACCTGTTTCCCAGAGGGTATTATTTCTCACAATATTTCCGTTTGACCCCCGTAAGATTATTCCTCCATCATTAATTACGTTATTTGTGATCTGTCCTCCCTGTACATTATCGAAATACAGTCCTTGAGTGTTATTTTGCAATATATTATTATCGATTATGTCCGATCCGTCTGAATTAAGATTCAAAATTCCAAATTCACTATTATTGATTATAGTATTGTCATAAATCGTGGAATCAAAACATCTCTGGAGATTAATTCCTTTTTTACCTCCATTGATGAGATTTGAATGAATAGAGATGTGAGAACTGAATACGGCATGAATTTCCTCTACTTCCACTTGATTTTTAATTTCAATTGTATTGCAATCAACCATAAATATCTGTTTTGCGTCTCCTCCGTCAATTATCAATCCCATTTTTTGCCGTCTATAGAGGATTGGTTTCCCATCTATAGTATTATTTATTACTTCCATCTGTAGCCAATGTTCAACTTCCCCTCCTTCAATTAGTAGATCACAGTTTTCAAATACATTATGACTTACTGCACAATTTCCTGTACTTCTGAATCGTATTCCTTCGGCCGTATTATGTCTCAGGATATTGTGACTTACAGTGCTATTCCCTGAATAGTAAAGTTGGATCCCTCCTCCTTTCCTATTCGTGATCTCATTATTTATTACTATATTTTGTTCAGAATAAATGAGTTCAAGAATATAAGGGAGTCCTTCGTGGCTGATTTCATTATAGACAATATTAGATGTAAAAAGATTATATTCCGAATCACGAAATCCAATGGAGCAATTCAGAATTTCATTTCCTGTAATAGTACCATGCATGACCCTAAATAGTGTAATGTGGCCTTGCTTCAATTGGCAGTTCCTAATATGGAAATAGACATCAGTATTGCTTATATCTATTATTCTTGAGTTCTTAGTTCCATTAATCTCCAAGTTTTCAATGATATATGGATTGATAATACTTCCATCACCATCCCATCCCTCGATCTGGGCTAGATAAGCGAATTCTTCATTACCGTCAATTATGATTGGTAAATGTGGAATAAGTTGTACTCTAGCGGCAATATGATCTTCAGGAAGAGAATTATTTTCATAACTTAGGGGTGATCCTATAACCAGAGCGAGCAGGAGTAGAAATGTGTATTTAGGAATTTTCATAAACATCTACCGAATTTATTGTCATTTCTAACAAATAGTTTCAGATTTATTCAGTCTGATAGAGGTTAAGAGCTTTTACTTGCAGTCTCCGGTTACTCTGTCCTTAAGGCTCTTAACCCCTTATATACTTCATGATTTTAATGATCTTTTTTCTTTCGACGAATTATTGATATCCCACAGATTGCCCATAGAAGTAAAAATATCGAAGCGTAGCTACTGCTTGTTGCAGCTGAAGACATGGTCTCTGGAGTAGTCGTTGTCGTTGTATCACTAATAATAGGAGTAATGATTTCATCGACTTTATCGAATTTTCCTAGCCAAAAATCGAGATAATTTTCTCCTAATCCTCCGTTTTCAACGGATGCTAATGAAATTATTGCTTCACTTGAATCTGATCCCTCTGTCAGAATCATATCAACGATTCTTTCACCTTCTTGTTTTTTTCCATAAGTTATATATCCTTGAATGTCTCCTGAGCTATTAAGTCTCACAATGCACATATCTCCCTTTTCAAAACTTCCATTGGTGGAATTATATGATCCTCCAATGTAATAATCACCAGTGGGACTCTGAAGACAGGCTGTTGGGGTATCGAAGAATGCTCCTCCAAAACTAGTTTGCCATTGTATTGTTCCTTCGGAATTACATTTGAGTATCCAATAATCTTTCCCTATATTGAATGTCTCTCCAAATGGATAACACGCTAACAGGAATCCCCCATCCGTTGTAGCAATGATATTTCTTTCCCATGCTCCATACCAGGCTGTTCCTTGTTCAAAATGTTTATCCCAAATAATTGTCCCATTCTCATTTACTTTGATTACCCAAATGGAAAAAGCACTGTTTAAATCTGCACTTTGTTTTGATAGTCCACTTAAAAGATAATTTCCATCGTTTAAAGAGATAAGAGCTGATCCTTGATCCGATCCTAATCTATGATATGTTTTGTTCCATTCTACTATTCCATCAGCATCAGTTTTGATTAACCAGTAATCTGTATTCCAATCTTGGGTATGTAGTGCATATTCTGATTGTGTTGCTCCCGATATAAGGAATCCATTATCTGAAGTACATTGGATTTGAGCACCATAATCTGGTCCATTTTCGATTCCGTTAAAAGATCGATTCCATACTTCTACTCCATTACTATCAATTTTTAGGATCCAAAGATCCCAAGTGAAATAATCTATATCTCGAATAAGGCCAGCTAACACATAATCACCATCAGGTGATGCTACAATACTACGTAGATGGCCATGGGCCTTGTTTGGAGGTAGATAGCTTTGATTCCACTCTTCGTATCCATCAGAATCCACCTTAAGGATCCATGGTAGTTGAGTAGTCCCTCCGCTGATTTGTGAACCAATCAGCATATACCCTCCATCAGGTGTCTCTATTAGTTGTGTTGGCACATCAACATAATACCTTTCATACACTCTCTCCCATTCAGGTTTTTCTGTTATTAATGTATGAAATCCCTGGAGGGAGCTGACTACTATTAAAAAAAGACTTAAAGTACAGATTAGTAACCCGAGCTTACACTTTTGTTTTTTCTCAAAATATTTCTCTCCATGCTTTTTTATTTTCATCTTATTCAATTTTTATTAGTTATTTTCTTATTTCTTCTCCCTTCGATATTTTTGGAATGTAGTGATTATCACTAACCCGATGCTTGCCAAAAACACACTAGAAAAAGCCGTTGAGGTTGAGTTTGTATCAGTTGTCGTGCTTGGAATACTTATTGTTGTAGTGGTTGTAGTGGTTGTTGTCGTTGTAGTGGGAATGTTTGCAGGAATTGAACTATAATTGATGTGAGTAACAAACACATCTGATGCTCCATTCCAACTAGGATTCAGTGCATCATTGGATGTCACGGGAAAATTGTCAGATCGTGTTGATCCTACGACCCAACAAGATTTGGTAGAAAGTGAGAAGATTTCTCCTGCATCATGACCATTTCGTGTTTCCAGGTGTCCATGATCTTCTGTTGCACTTCCCCCTAAATAGGTGGAATACATCCAGTTTGTCAAGGTAGGGGTGAGGCCTGAGATAAAATAGTCAGTTTGACCTTGAATTTCCTGTTGATAGGCATTCGATGTGGTGGGAAAGTTGGTCGACCATGTGTACCCTACAATAAATGGCCCCTCTAGACTCATTGTGATTCCACTTGCGAAGTTAGTGGAGGAACCTCCCACAAAGCTTGAAGCCAGGAGAGCTGAGCCGTCAGTAGCTAGTTTTCCTAGAAATACATCAAACTCACCATTATGAGCCTGTCTTAATGTATTACTTGTTGTTGGAAAACCTGTTGATCCTGTGCTTCCCGTAAAATACAGCTCATCATTACTATCCACAATCATCCCTGTTAGCTGTTCCCAAGCTCCACCTCCCATATAGGTGGAATATAGCAAAGTTGATCCATCAGCAGCAATTTTAGTGAAGTAAAGATCTGCATTACTGTATGTTTTGTCGAATGCATTTTCAGTTATTGGGAAGTCGTTTGAGTAGGTGGTGCCTCCTATAATGATATTCTTTGCACTATCTAAAGCTATCCCCATACTATACTCTTTTCCTGATCCTCCCAAGAGAGTTGAATAAGCTAACCAAGATCCATCAGGAGAAATCTTACAACAAAACGCCTCCCGTTCCTGTATGGTTCTGTTTAATGCATTAGCTGTTAATGGGAAATTCGAGGACTCAGTATTACCTGTGATGTAAATATAATCCTCATCATCTACAACCAGTCTGTTATTTCCTAAATTAAAGAAATCTTTTTCATCTCCTCCTAGATAAGTTGAAAAAATCAACGTAGAACCGTTAGATGCGAGTTTAGTCAGAAAAACATCTTGATTTCCGTTGTACGTTCCATTGATTGCGTTTGCGGTTACCGGATAATCCGCTGACGAGGTTGTTCCATAAATAATAATATTACCTTCGCTATCTGGTACGATATCCAACGAGTGGAAAGGGATTCCCGTGGACCCAAGATAATTTTCGGATTTATTCCCACCAATTAGAGTAGAAAAAAGTAATTCTGTCCCCTCACTGGACCATTTACTGACAAAGATATCCGATTCACCATTGTATGTCTGATCATACACCCCTTCAGTTGTTGGAAAGTCACTTGAATATGTTAATCCTGCTACAATCACATTTCCCATATTATCTTGAGTTATACATAACCCATGATCATTTGCTACCCCTCCAAAATAGCTTGAATAGAGTAAACTGCTTTCAACTGAAGTTTTTTCTGTATGGACTGTTTTTATTCCTTTGGTCGCTATACTTGGTGAAATTCTTACAAAACAAATTATTGGGATTCCGAGAATGATTATTAATCCCATAATTTGCGATGGTTTCAGTTTTATTATGTTCTTCATCTTTTAGACTCCATGAATTCAAATGATTTCGTTGATTGTTCGAATTGAGTCTTCTTATTAGCTGAGAGAACATAAGAAATTTTACTTGCAGAGACCTGTTACTAGTTTGTTTTCGTCCCTTCTCCTTCATCCGTACTTGGAAACGAAGATCCTAGGTTTTCTTGCTATTTTTTCTTTCTAATCACGAAAAGTTTTTTTAATCACAGTCTATCTGTTAATCTCGAAATATCATGGGCCCTCAGTTTAGACTAAAGGATGGATAAAAATCATTGAACTTGTCTATTTTGTTCACGGTACAACCACTGATAATGAACAGGGTTTAGCTACAGGTTGGAGGCATGGCAGCTTGTCCCACCTCGGGACAAAACAGACAAAAGAGCTATCACACATTGTAAAAGACGTTCATTTTGATGAAATCTTTAGTTCTGATCTTAAACGGGCCATTGATTCTGCTCACATTATATGGGGATCATCAAGGATTATTATTCAGGATAAAAGGTTGCGAGAGTGTAATTATGGAGATTTTACTCTTTTTAAGACTAGTAAATTACGAGAACTAATGATCCCTCATATTAACGATTCCTTTCCCAATGGTGAAAGTTACTTTGAGGTTGAAAAGAGGATTCGAAGCTTTTTAGTCGATCTAAAGATTAACTATCCCGAGAAGAAGGTCGCTGTTGTATCTCACCAGGCCCCACAGCTAGCGCTAGAGGTTATCATTGAGGGTAAGACCTGGGAGCAAGCGATAAAAGAAGATTGGCGCATCATGCACCCTAAAGCATGGAAGCCAGGATGGTCCTTTATCTTAGAGGACTATTAGCCTCTTCCTTTATCTCTGAGTGCTTCTGTATTTTTTTTTCCGTGAGAAGAGTGCTAGTGTACTAATGATCAGAGATACACTCATCATTTCGAATCCTGGGATTCCTATGCCATTACCTGGTATTTCAATGGTTAATGTGAACGTATCAAGTACTGTTGTGGTATTTTTCAGTTGAATACTCACATTGTATTTGCCTGATTTGACTGATGCCTCTGTGGTAATTTTGAGTGGCATATCTCTCGTATCTCCTGCTATCAAATTCTTTACCAATGATGATCCAAATGGTGCTACTGTAATTCCACTGGGTGATGTTCCTATCACCACCATTCCATATCCTGTGGCTTCTCCTTCATTTTTTACCACCACCGTGACCGTAACGATTTCTTCTTTTCCCACTTCTTTTATGATACGTTTCTCTGTAAATTGTAGATTCGCCCTTTCTAGGGATTGGGGGTAGAGTATCATTTCATCATTTACTGTTATATTATCTAATCCATGTCCTCCGGTTGAATCAAATCCGAAATAGTTACCTATGGTGTGTTCATTGTCCATTGCTTCTATTATCAAGTTTCCGTCTACATATACATTAAAATGGCCATTCTTATCTCGTGTTACATCTATATGTAGGTATTCCGCCAATTTTCCTGTTTCTGCCCATTCTCCTAATGTTACTGATGGTACCCCTGTTCGACTTCCTAAAATTATACTACTGGGATCTATCATCCAACTTGAGTCTGGAATCAAGGTTAAAAAGTAGCCTTTTTCCTCTCCAAGGTTACCAAGTGTTTCTGTACAAAAATAAATGTACATATGTTCTCCACTTATTAAATTACTCTGATTTACATATACATCGAAGCTCCATGTACCGTAGGCAGTGTTACTTTCATGTTTTATTCTATGATGAGCTGTTTTTTCTCCACTAGCTGTTAACCTTCCTGTTGTGGCGGAGTAGGATCCGTCTAGTATGGTCCATCCGTCGTAATTTCCGTCCTCGAAGTCTTCACTCCAGATACTTACTGCTGTACCTGGGGATGTTTGTATTATGACCAGTATAAGGAATACGATGCTTCCTAGGATTTTCTTTCTGTAAGGAAATTTTGGTTTTTGTCGTTTCATATTTCTCACCCACTCTTCTTGTAACTCCGTTTCTGGAGGTTTCCCCCTTAATAAGCTTTACTTCCATGTTTTAACGTCAATCCCCAAATTCCTACATATAATGCTAGGAAATCTTTCCCAATTGTATGTTGAAGGAGTTTGTTTCTTATTTTTTGAATTTTTGAAAACGCAAAAAAGCTTATGAAGACCTAAGTGTTTTCCCTTGTCAGCTCTTTGAAAATGTTTACGAATTTGCTGATGAGATTATGGTTGATCAAAATCTGATTGATACTCTGGTTGTTATGTCGATTTTATTATATAATACTCTTCTTACGGCTGTTTTCCTCTTTCGTGCTTTTGATTTTGAGCAGTGGGAACGAAGTATGGGTCTTCCGTTTAATCTGTTATTATTCCCTTTCACTATCCTGTGGATTATCAATTTCTTGAATGGGGCTGATCTTACTCGTTTAGGTACGAGTATTGCGATTATCTTCTTCCTGGCGTATGACTTTTGGTATCGTACTCTTACGCAGGAGAAACCCCGCCATCACCCTGAAAAATGGCCGAGGAAGCTGATCATTTATTTCATTCTCCTCCAAGTGGGAAGTATTACGCTCAATGGGTATGGTTTTGTTGTCTCAAGAGAAGTAGGTCTGTTTGTATTAGCCACTTATTTCATTAGCTTGTTTGCATATGCATTTTATCAATACAATTATAAGAAGCAGCAGAAAGCACTACCCTCTTGATTTGCTTCTAGAACTTTGTTAGCTCTGGTGGAATAAATGTTCAAAAAAACGCTTGGATTCTTATTTTTAGTTTTATTTTTAATGTCAGGATTTTGCATAATGGCCATGGAATTGGATCAATTGGAATGGAAAGTCAATGTTGGTGATTCTCAAACGTATGAACTCACCCAATACCTTGACGTGGATGATACTGATGGGGATGGCGATATTCATTCCACTTATCTCACTATTCTTGATGAAAATGGCCATCAAGTAAATATTACATGGAAGGTAGGTTCTAAGGTCAAGTATACCGTTACTCATTTGAATGATTCAGGTGCTTATTTGAAAAGAACCTATGATGGAAAAATTACAGGCCAAGAGGCCCGAACGACTTTAGCTGTCCAAAAAACTATTGATAATCGTACCTTCTGGGAAGAATATACCCAAGGTTTTAGCACTCCCACCCGAAATGCTTCTGTAAACGGTGATTTAATCATCATTGAAGAAGACATCTTTTTAGCTGCGGAAACTCTCCATGAAGTGTATAAATTCAACTGGAGGACAGGATGGCTTACTTATCGCTCTCAGAAGCTTTACAATTCTTCGATGACAATGGTTGAAATCATTCTGAGTAAAGCATCATCTGGAATCATCCCTCTCGAATTTCCCTATATTCTTTCGGGTGTTTTTGTACTGGTGCTTTTTCTTCGCAAACCTCGGATCATCAGAGAAGCTTGATTACGTCGTACCAATCGGAGTTGCTTCTTAAGTGCCTCTAAGGTTTGAACCTGTTGCTTTTGGGTTAATGGAATTAATTGTCTTTAGTATAACTCTTTTAGCGTATTCCTCCTTAATTGTGGGAAGTTATTTTCTTAGAAAGGACGATTCTACCTTCGCCTATACTCATTATCTTCTTATCATTGGTATTGGCATCTTTATCTTTAGTTTTATTGAGATTTTTCTTCCCGATGCCATTTATTATTCTAGTACGGGATCTGATCAATGGAAAGATGTCCGTTATGGTTTTACGTATGAATTTCTTCGTTATCAGGGAGTTGAGCTAGCTTTACTGGTTATTTTGGGGATGTCGTTTGTGTTGATTGCCCTTCGGAATCGTGACATTATATCTGAGCCGTTTCTTCCGCTGACTGGGATTAATCTTGCTCTTTGTTCCATTTTCTCGAATATTAATTGGACCATCTATTATTTTCTTCTTTGGCTTTGGCCCCAGGATTTTCTGATCTATTATGATTTTTTCGTCCTCTGGCAAACCTTTAACCTTTTTTTCACTATTGTTGCATACGGTCTTTTTATTCGATTTAGTGTACGCTTTCCACGGAAGTACTTGTTCTTTTATGGAGTATTAATGTTTTGTCTTAGTTCCTTTAGCACTTGGCAATTTATTGTATCTTTTGAGGTGTTCTCATGACTGTTAATCAAACTAATTCAGGAGAGGTTTCACCAAAACTGTCTCGTCGTTATGAGCTCGACT
>JAEOTM010000193.1 GCA_016839815.1 Candidatus Hodarchaeota archaeon | reverse complement strand
TCAATGATTTGAATTGGATCAATATTCGTCAATATTTTCTTAATAATCTCTAATTGAAGTATCTCTGTCATGAAGATTTCACCTTAAGTTTATTCATTAAATCTCAACTACTTGTTATAAATTTATTAACAATTGAATAGAGATGAGTGGGATTCTGTCTAGCCATTGTGTGATCACTATCTCTTACATAATACACGGAAATCTTATTGTTAAGGAGTGTCTTTTCAGCAGGATAAGTCCCTTTATTTTTTTCACCATAGATATAACATTTCTTCAGAGGTAAATGTATAAATTCTTCTATCAGTTGTGGACTACTTGATAACCGAACAGTATCATCAGCACTTTTGTAAAGAGCGAGTGATGAAGCTTTCTGAAAATTTTTGAGATACGATGGATATTCTCGTAGACCTTCCTCAAATTTACTTCTTCCTGAATCTAAAAAGTCGTCAAGTGTTACTTCCAATATTTCTCCAGTTACAAAGCAGTCATCAAGAGTAAGATTGCCCTCCAAATTAATGAATGAGAGAGCTTGAGGGGGAGATTGGCTAATCATCTCCATTGCTACAAGACCACCCATCGAGTGGGCACAAATATGAAATCTACTCATTCCCAATTCATTTAAGACTTGAATCATAAAAGCCGCTTGGTTCGACATCTCATAACTGAACTTATCAGGTTTAGAACTATCACCAAAACCTATTAAATCTAGTGAAATCAGATTATAGTCAATTAATGTTTCGTTTTCAAACGCAAATTTGAAATATTCCCTCGAAGAGCCGAATCCGTGAATAAAAACTAAATTGGGCGCATCTTGTAAAGAGGCCTCTCGTCTTGTATAAGCTACTTGGAGATCTTTTCCAATCTGTATTACCTCATCAAGAACTTGTGACATAAGTTGACAACCTAAAACATCAATAATATTTTTGCTCCCAAACTAAAGGTACTTGAAATTTTCCTTTAGTCTGTATGAAGATTAGTTAAATGATGTTCTTCTCAATCAACCAACTAATTGTTTTTGTAATAGTCTCCTCCGCTGTACAGGAAGGGCGATAGCCTAATTCAGAGCGAATTTTAGAATCATCAAACAATCGATCCCTCCCAAATTTAAGGACGCGATATCGATTTAAAGTGGAGGGTTTACGTCTGATTTTCCCAACGATTTCACTAATGAAACCAGCAATGTAAGCTAGATAGTAATTATATTTTTTGGGGGGTATAGATATTCCCATTTTTTGCGAAGCAAGGTTAAAAAGGTCTTTAACGGTAATTTCAAAGGATTTAATATTATATATCTTCTGATTAGCGATTTTATGATTTTTTAGGACCAGAATAGCTGCTTTGGCTAAATCTTCTCCCCCTACCCAGGTTTGGATTGCTCTTCCTCCATTAATTAAAGGAAATTTTCTATTCTTAATTGCTTGGCAGATTTTTGCCATATGAGTAGTATCACGTAATCCCATGACGCTTGGTGGGCGTAAAATTGTAGCAGAAAGGTTATCATTTGTGCAGGCGTTTAGAATGACTTGTTCGCTCTCATATTTCGACAGGTGATAATTATCATAAGGTTTGAGAGGTGTACTTTCTGAAATAACAGAAGAAATCCGTGAATATACTCCTGTCGAAGAAATATGAATAAGAAAACTATCGGGTGAATCAGCTAATACAGATTCTATCAGGTTTTGAGTCCCTTCCACATTTACTTCTTTTAATTTTGCATAAGAAGCCCAATCATCAACTAAGGCCGCAGAATGAATTATTGCGTCGGGATTAAAACTCATTGCATCTTTGAGACTGGGAAAGTCTACTAAATCTCCTTGTAGGAGGTGAGTTTGATTAATCTTCTCAATTTCCAGATCTTTTAATTTATTTGGGTCTCGAATAAATAAGGCTATTTTACTCGGATCTAATTCCCTTAATAACGCTTCTACTATATTACTTCCAACAAAACCTGTACCCCCAGTCACCATGAGTTTCATTTTACCCACATAAGTTTGAAGCAAATCTTTTATATACGATTTGACTAAATCAACTAAGCTTCAGCAAGGGATACAATTGAGATTTAGGATTAGTGTGCTTTTTGTATTTCTGTCAGTTTCATTGATTTTTTCTTTCGCTTTACCAATTGGGTCATTATCAGATATTCAATCAATCCAAAATCCTTTATTAAAATATGTTAGAGAGACAGTTGGTGCCCCAGAAGCAATTGATCCAGCCACAAATTATGAAAGCTTTGGATCAGGGCTTAATGAGCTTATTTATGAGACTCTTGTGGATTATAAGGGAAATTCCGCTATTGAGTTCGAAGGACTTCTTGCTGAAAGGTGGAATGTTTCACCCGATGGATTACAGTACAACTTTACACTTCGTCACGATGTTACATTTCATGATGGGGTTCATTTCAACGCGTATGTTATGAAATATTCATTAGATCGAATGGTTATCATGAATGACCATTGGGGGCCTGCTTGGATGATTCAACAAGCAGTATTAAGTGGTTCAGTAATTATGGGGATGGATGATGTAAATATCTCTCAAGCTATATCCTTCGTAACTGGGGGTGCTTTTGTTGTAATTGATGAATTTACTTTCCAAATTAACCTGGAATCTGCATATACTCCTATTATTTCTACACTTGCTTATCAGGTAGCAGCCGCAGTTTCACCAAAAGCGCTGGTTGAAAACATTCCTGCTGATTATACAACTGATGGTGATCATTACTTTGGTCAACTAAGTCTAAATGATTGGTTTCCAGGCGTTTCTGATACCGATATTCGGAGATACCTAGGACTTGCCCCAGATTGGGTTCTCGCGAAATCAGGGGTTGTACCCAGCTCTCCCGCTGACAGCGAAAACTCACATGATTGGATGGCGGATCATGCCATAGGAACAGGCCCGTATAAGTTGGTTTTACTAGATTCTGGTACCAAGATTGTGTTAGAAAAAAATTCGGAGTGGTGGGGGACTTTTGCTGAATACTCAGTAGACGAAATTCATATTAAAGATGTCGCCCATACGGAAACTAGGATTACTGACTTACTCCAAGGGGATGCTGATGAAATCCATCTTTCAACTGCTGACGCTTCTAGCCTATTAAACGTCTCTATTGGAACTCTAAGCTTTGGTAATGTACTTCCTGAGTTTTTAGATATCATAAAGTCTCATAAAAGGACAACCTTCAGTAATATGTTCCTTGGAATGAATTTAAACCGAAGTCTCCCGGAACAATACATCTTAGAAGACATAAACTCAGGATATGACGCTGGTAGTTTAGCTGCTTTCTCGTGGAATAATACACCAGGACCTAATTTTATTCCAAGTAGTCCGAACAATCCTTTTACTGCACTTGCCTTCCGAAAAGCATTCGCTTATTCCTTGGATTATGCCTCCTTAATCGAAGTTTGGTCTCAAGGTTTTGCTAAACGTATGGAAGGTTTGATCCCAGAAGGGATGCTAGGCCATCACAACACGTTAATTGAACAGGAAGTGCTACCTTCATTTAATTCTGATACTGCTAAAGAACTTTTTAGGTTTGTTAACTGGACTGGAACCATAAATCTCGTCAGTTTCATAAGTAGTTATAGAGAAGTTATATTACACATGCTTGCAGATACTATTAATGCTCTGGACGTTGGAATCAACGTTAATGTCCTAGAACTACCTTGGGCCTTATATCTAGATGCTGTACGAGCGAGAGAACTACCAATCTTCTTTTTGGGATGGGCACCCAACTATGCAGATCCAGATGATTACATTAGAACTACTTTGCATAGTAGAGATGGAGATTATGCAACAAAAATTAGTTACTTCAACCCTACTGTTGACATTTTAATTGATAATGCATCGAGAGAATTGGATCCAGTGCTTCGGAATGAAACCTATAATACCATAGAAGAGATAGCTGCTGCAGATTCTCCGTATATCTGTTGTTTTCAATCTGGAAGTTATTTTGTTGTACGCAGTTGGATTGAAGACTTTGAAAAATCCGGTTCTCTTAACCCAATGAGTTTCATGCCCAATTTTGAACACATCAATAAGGTTGGGAATTATTCTACTACTACGGCAGATACTTCAGAATTCTCCTCTGAAACCACAACTACTGAGAGTATTGTAGATGGTACCTCTGGATTTCAGCTCTCACTAATTCTCATAATGGCAGTATCGATAGTAAAATATAAATCTAGATTATATAATAAAAAATCCTAAGAACCCTAAGTAGTTACTTCCTTGAAATTAGCTTTTTGAAAATCCACCATGATGAAATTCGATTTTATATGGTAATTTCTTTTTTTCACAATAACTTC
>JAEOTM010000055.1 GCA_016839815.1 Candidatus Hodarchaeota archaeon | reverse complement strand
CATTACATTTGTCCCAAGTAGACCAAATGCGTTTTGGATGTTGACGCCTGTCTTTGCAGATGTTTCTATATAGTGGCACTCAAATCCTTCAGCTTTTGTAAGGTTAGATAAACGATTTGTGAACACACGGCCTTGTTCTGGGGAAACAGTATCATCAGATAATTCCCTCATATCGATTTTATTTGCAACAACTACGATAGGCACGCGTCCTCTACCATTGTTCGCCCAAAGCTCGTTAATCCATTTTGGAGTATTAAAATACGAATCAGGCCGGGTAACATCATATACTAAAAGTGCACCCACACATCCTTTATAGTATACTTCTCTAACCGCATCAAATCGTTGTTGCCCTGCTAAATCCCAAATCTGGTATCGGATATCGGATCCATTAACCATATCATCTCTCATAGCGAAATCTGCACCAATAGTAAGGAGGTATTGAGATTTAAATCCTTTACCTAAGTACCGCTCTCGAATAGCTGTTTTTCCTACTCCTCCATCTCCAATAAGCACGATCTTTAAAACGGTCACTAGCCACTCTTCCTGCTACTAATGGTTAGAAATAAGAATAAAACTTATTATGTCTTTCTAGTAATATTCTCCGAATATCCAGTGAATCAGTATTGATTATTTCACTCATAAGCGTTCTCTTACTAATTTGACGACGTAAGTACGCACATCTATTGATAGTATTTGAAGTTTTAGATTTGATTAAAAGAACTTTGAAAAGACTTTCTTCAGAAATGGGGCTGAATGAATAGGTGTTAATGAAAAAGAAAATTCACTGATGAAAAGAAAAGTGAGCTAGGAAAATGAGTAATGTATTGTTATTGAATAGAAAACAGGTAGAAACAGTCTTGGATATGAAAGATACCATTAAAGCGATGAAAACGGCCTTTAGTCAACTTTCAGATGGAACTGCAGTCCTTCCACAACGGATCGTTATCTCTGCTAAGGGAGGAGTAAGTCTATATATGCCTGCATATCTTCCCCAGTCCGAATCATTATCAGTTAAAGTCGTAACTGTCTTTAAAAATAATCCTTCTGAATATGATCTTCCAACTACACTAGGAAAAGTGCTATTACAGGATATTAAGACGGGAGACGTAATATGCATAATGGATGGAGGTTACTTGACAGCTATGCGAACAGGTGCTGTATCTGGATTGGCTATAGAGTATTTAGCAAAAGAAAATGCCGAAACTGTCGGTTTATTTGGTACAGGTGTTCAAGGTATGACTCAGCTCTGGGCTGCTTGTGTCGCTCGTCCCTCAATAAAAAGAGGTATGGTATTTGACGTCCGAAAAGATATAGCTGAGAGTTTTGCTCAGAAAATGACAGAAAAATTAAATATCCCAATAAAAGTTGCTGAATTGGCCGAGGATATCATTAAAAGCTCTGAAATCATATTAACTGCCACTACTTCTGCACTTCCAATCTTTCATGGAAAATGGATTCAACCTGGTACACACATTTCAGGGATTGGGTCACATAGTCCTGGCACACGTGAGTTAGATAGTGAAACAATATTACGCTCAAAAGTTGTATGTGATCAAGTAAGTGCATGTCTAGCTGAAGCAGGAGATATTATTATACCCATTACTGAAGGAATAATAACCAAAGAGCATATTTATGGGGATCTCGGAGAAATCATCACTGGTAAGAAAGCAGGCCGGGCAGATGATCAAGAAATAACAGTTTTCAAATCAGTAGGATTAGCTATTCAAGATGCTGCTACAGCAAAACTAGTATTTGAAAAAGCATCCACTCAAAAAATTGGGACTTATGCAGAGATTTAAGTGACTTTAAGACTTTAAGAGGATAATTCTTATTTCACTTTTTTCTTTACACCAGCATTTCAAGAAACCAAACAAGATCAAGGAAGAACGAATACATAGTAGTGATTGCTTCCTTTGTCTTTGGTCCAATTACTGAGTATTCAATTCCGTTTTTAGTACCACGTATATCAACTTTTATTTTTCCTAATTCCTTTATTCGATAAGCTATTGATGTACGTTGTTTGATTTGATCATGAATGTGTTGTGTTCCGGTAATTTCTATGTTTTTCCATGGATTATCCCAAGATGGAGAACTCGAGTCAAAAGAGTTGCTTATGCTAAGAGAGAAGTGTTGATTAGGGATCTGAATTGTCTTCCCGACAATAAGGGCCTGTTCCGGAGAGGGAAATGAGACTTGAATAGCAGGTAATTGGGAAGAAAAAGTCTCAATTTCAACACTATCTTTTAAATATTTGATATCTTTAGCTTGATAACGAATAGAGGTGAATAGCGGGACTAATTTCTCAGTATTACTTGGTTTCTTGATAAAAGCTGCTTTCTCTTTCGTGAGAGAAGACATCTGTGTTGATTGTTGCTGAGCTTGTTTTTCCTTCAATTTGCGTAAATCTCTTTCTGGATGAAGTTTAATTTTCGGTAATTCTTTGGATTTTTGTATTGATTTTTCAGATGTGTAAACCTGGGCATATTGATCGGTAGTATATTGCGTCTTATGCACAGTAGGACTAAGAGCTGCCCAAGATTGTGTTCCGGGTTCAGATTCTCTGCTGTCAGATTTAAGTAAATAACCTCTTTGATTTAGTAAACCTACAGTTGCCAATGCAACGTTAAAAGCATTCAGAAAACTATTAGATGTCATAGATTCCATTCTAACTTGGATAGCTGTTGTACCATCCTGATACCAATAAAGACTATATGCTTCTAAGTCGTAGTTCCGTTTCATCATATCTGCTACATCGGTATCGAGAAGTATATTTCGCACGAAAATTGAATTATCTGCACTGATTTTAAATCGTTGATCAAACTGCCGATCTCCAAGCTCAATTCTCGATGACGGATCACTCCAAGTGATTTTGGGAGAAACCAATAGATTTAATCTTTCATTACTTGCATGGCGAAATCTTTCTTTATTGATGACTCCTCGGAGAATAAGATCGCGATCTGTTTTCCCCTCCTGTTTATTGGTGATGACTTTAACCTCGAGAGACGCAAATGGCCCTGCATCTTTCGATTCGATAATTGGATCAGAGGATATTCCTCCATAATCCAAAATTTTCGTAGCTGGATATCGTCGAACGAGATAGTAATATACATCTTTTGCGAAATCACTCTCTGCTTTAATATTTTGGTTATACAACGCATAAATGATGAAATATAAAATAATGGAAACAATACCTATTATAACTATGGATTCTAGCATATTTCTTTCTCCATTAGTACTTTTTGACACAATCTTCTGTGAAGTATTTTAAATAGAGGATGTGCCTTCCTTATCTGATACAGACCCTATAATACATCATTATTAATTTAATATTATTTTTGCGGAAATTATAGTGATTTGAAGAAGGATATTCAGATACTTAGTAATATCCTGTTTGAAACACGTGGAGTTACTGAAAATGAAAACACGACGAGAACAAATAATTGAATTATTATCGAAAAATGAAAAAATGACTATACAAGAATTAACTGATTTTACTAAAGTTTCAGTTAAAACTGTGGCTGAGGACCTGGACTCAATCCGAAAAACTATTAAATACGATAATAAACGAATTGAAGTGAACCCAGCATCATGCATGAGTTGTAATTATGTGTTTTCTGGCAGAGGACGAATTAGTGACCCTCATAAATGCCCTGAATGCCATTCGGAAAGAATAAATCCTCAGAAATTTCGTATTGTCTAGGTAAAGATTGTAAACGAGAGCAAATCTTATCACTCTTAAACTTGATCATCATTCCCCACTACTACCAAATCCCCCACCTCGATCTGATTGATCATCAAGAGTGTCAGATTCTATAATGTAAACTTCCTCAATTCGATATATTATCAATTGAGCAACTCTATGGCCTGATTGAATAAGATAATCATCTGAACTCCGGTTATTCATCACAATCATGACTTCTCCCCGATAACCAGAATCGATAATACCTGCGGTACAAAATATACCTTTTTTGGCAAGAGAACTCCGACTCTCAATCTTTCCATAAAAACCAAATTCAATCTCCAAACATATCCCAGTGTGTACTATTGTAGTACTTCCAGCAGGTAGTATTTGATCTTGAATCGTATAAAGATCAAAGGCTGCATCGTTTTTGTTGTGTTTTGTTGGAATTCGAGCTTTTTCGGAAATTTTCTTGACCTTTAATTTCATTATTAAACATTTCCAAGATTTTCTTAAAGTTAGAAGAGAAGAGTGTTAGATTACTCTTTTCTAAAAGTGATTTGACCCCCCTAATCTCTGTAATTCAGGATTCAAGGATATCTTTAATAATATTTACTGCCCATAGGATTTCTTCTTCTTCAATGACTAAAGGAGGAGCGAATCTAATAGCATAATCATGAGTCTCCTTCGCAAGGATTCCCTTGTTTATTAGTTGTTGTGTAAATGGTCTAGCTTTCTCATTTAGTTCAATCGCTGTAAGTAATCCTTTCCCCCGAACTTCTTTGATTCTAGGGTGTTTAATTTCCTTTAATTTTTGGAGAAATAAGTTTCCCAATTTGCTAGCTCTTTCATCCAGTTTTTCATCCACAAGAACATCTAGTGCTGCGTCTCCTGCTGCGCACGCTAATGGAAATCCCCCAAAAGTCGATCCATGTGTACCAGGAGTGAAAACTTTCATAATCTCCTTACGGCTTACTACTGCAGAGACTGGTAATAATCCTCCCCCTAAAGCTTTCCCTAAAGTCATGACATCAGGAACTATATTCTCATATTGATGGCAGAACATTTTCCCTGTTCTGCAAAAACCCGTTTGAATTTCATCAAGAATCATCAGGATATTATTTTTCGTACAAATGGCTCGAACTTTCTTCAAGTATCCTTTTTGAGGAACTATTACACCTGCTTCACCTTGGATTGGTTCAACCATGAATCCTACAGTATTTGGTGTGATTGCTGCTTCAAGTGCTTCGATATCGTCGTATGGTATTACTTTAAATCCTGGAGTATATGGCCCAAATCCCGTAAACGCATCTGGATCAGTGGAAAAGCCAACTATAGTTGTAGTTCGCCCATGAAAGTTATTTTCACAGACAATAATCTCAGCATTATCTTTCTCAACCCCTTTTACATCATAGCCCCACTTTCGTGTCATTTTAAGAGCGGTTTCAACAGCTTCTGCTCCTGTATTCATGGGTAAAGCCATATCAAACCCTTCTCCACAGACATCAAGCAGATGCTTTAGAAAGAGTCCCATGCGGTCGTTGTGAAACGCTCTGGAGGTCAAAGCAACACGTGCCAATTGTTCCTCTACAGCTTTGACGATTTTTGGATGTAAATGACCTTGATTTACGGCAGAATAGGCTGAAAGACAGTCTAGATATTTTTTTCCTTCAGGATCGAAAACCCAAACCCCTTTGGCTTTGGTAATGACAACGGGAATTGGGTGATAATTATGAGCACCATATTGCTCATCAAGAGTAATATATTCTTTCGAGGTAGGCATACAAATCACATTCAACAAATGATCTCTAAATTGGACAGAAGCATACTTCCATATATAATTTTCGATCGACGCTATACCTTTCGGGAATTTTGCTTAATTTCTGTCCACAAAGAGTGGTTTGGTCCAGTGTTTGTGATATCAAGCTCTATTTATCATAGTTAAGAACTTGATTTTGCTTAACTTTTCGAAGAGTAATTGAAGTATAAGTCTTGTTTACGCCTTCTATCAAAGATATTTGTTTTTCTACGATATCGTGTAAGCTATTTATCGAAGCTGCATTACCAATGCATAAAATATCATGAATTCCCGTTGTTATCTTAATTACATGGATTTCTGGGATTTTATCTAGAATCCCTAGGATTTGATCCATATGACTTGCATTTATATCCAATTCACAGATAAATTCGATATCGTATCCGAGTTTTTCTGGATCTAGTTCGATGGTAAATTTCTGGAATACTTTTTTATCATCTTTTAATTTATTAACACGATCAGAAATAGTTTGGGGCGAGACATTTAATTTTTTTGCGATATCTCGATATATAGTTCGTCCATCTTTACATAACGCGCGTAAAATTGCATGATCGATTTCGTCTAATGATTTATCCATTCAAATGTATCCCCAAAGTTAAGGATGAATCCAATTATACTTACATTTTCAAGTTTCTCTTCCTAAACGCCAAATCAACCAGTAACGATGAGCAATACTTGCAGGTAATAAGGCAGGAATCAAGACCATAAGACCTAGGACTACCAAAGTCTCAAGCTCTAAGTTTAAAGTTGAAAGAATTGCCAAAATACCACCAGCGAAAATGGCGTATACGATAATAAACACTACATAATCTGCTACAGTATCAAATGCCCCTTTAAGAAAACCAAACATACTATTTAATAGTAAAATCGCTAGTTCGATTATTCCTTGAAAAATGAGCTTGATGAACTCTAAAAATCCCCTAAAAACCGATGCACCACCTAATATTACTGATCTGGCACCAGCCATAATTGAATCCAAACCTAGATATGCACCAGGGATTGCGATAAAAAGCGTATATAGAAAGAGGAAAAATAACGCTATAAACTCATTTAAATTTGTGAATAGGACAAGGATTCCTGTAAGAAGTGCAAATGGAGTCATTAAAATTGAAAAGCTGACAAGTCCGTCGATTCCTGGATTCATTTCTTTCTCATCAGGGTTTCGTGAAAAAAACTGGATTGTACGGTGAGCTTGAGTATAAGTTTTTGTTGGTCTTTCTCTACGTGTAAACCGGACATAGGACTCATCATGAGGTTTTTGAGAGGGTTTAACTACCACATTTCCAAAATCAATATCAGATATTTCATCTCTAGCGATTTTTCCAGCACGTTTCATCTCTCGATTTATTACATTACCTGCCTCAACAACTTTCTTCCCAAAAAATCGTCCAAGCTTCTTAGTTGTAGACTCATCCTTTTCACTCAATGTTTTCAAGCATCCAGATTATAATTTCACTTAACTGACCCCTAGATTTATAAGCATTCGTCTAAAGGTATACTATATCTCCACCCAATATTATTAAAAAACATTCCTCCCGCTTACGCCAAATTTAGGTAAACATTATGAATAAAAACGAAACCTTTTGGATACAAAACAGAAGAAAACACTAGATGATTTGAAAAGATGGATTGCATATTAATAGAAAACCTCTGATAATCTCTCTCTTAGTATTTGAACAGTTAAATAGAGTGTAATAGTTTGATTAATGAATCGCAAATAGATACATTACATAGTTTGAGTAATATTCTCATTGAATGGTTTGTACAACATGGACGTGACCTACCATGGAGGAAAACGAGAGATCCATACCATATTCTTGTAAGTGAAATTATGTTACAACAAACCAATGTAGACATCGTTATTCCAATCTACAAGAAATTTCTGAAGAAGTTTCCAACAGTAGAGATTCTGGCCAGTACTTCTCTCGAGCAGGTACGAATGATAACTGATATCCTTGGATATACAAGAAGAGGTAAATTTCTATTTGAGATTGCGAAAGAGATTGTTTGTAAAAAGGGAGGTAGATTCCCTTCTTCCCTAGATGAGTTACTAGAATTAAAAGGAATTGGTAGGTATACAGCAGGAGCAATTCTTAGTTTTGCTTTTGAGAAAACAGATAGGAGCGCAGCAATTGTTGATGTAAATGTCGAAAGGGTTTTCAGTCGAATCTTCGGTTTTTGGAAAGATGAAAGGAATACGAAATTTGATAAGAAAATATGGATTTTTTCGGAGAAATTTATCGAGAATGGGAATGTTTGGATTAAAAACCAAGCAATTATGGATTTAGGGGCAATGATTTGTATTGCTACGACCCCTAAATGCTATATATGCCCTATGAACACTCTCTGTGAGTATTACATTCAGGTCGTTCCAAAAATATATCCCCTTGAATCCTTTTTTAATTAAGCAGTTAACGGTGTAACAATGAGGATCCGAACCGGTGAGAAAGATGCCTTTCCTGAATTTATTAAACAAGTTACACCTGAAATTTCAAGGATCATTCAAACAACAAAATTAAGTTTCATATCCGATTCAAAATCCGAATTTGATTTCGAGAATGTTTTCTTCCCCAAGGATAAAAATTCAACGGATCGGTTAACCACCTCGGTTTCAACCGTTATGGCTACTTTACTGTTTGACATCCTTACTATAGGGACAAAAAGACAAACTTCCAAGGAATTTTTTGAAAAAGACCTACAAAATATTCCATTATCTAGCATTTTAGATTCAATTTGTCGAGCTAATTCAGATATTCCCCTGTTTCATTCATCAATATTTCCTATTCAAGCTTTTATCGAGTTTTTTGACTCAGATCATAATATTTCTAATATTTGTAAACGGTACCTTACGCAAAATACTGGTGATACAATAATCTATCCCCAAATGAAATTCCCTTATTATTACGATAGGTGTATTAGCCAAAATCGTAAACAAGTTCTAGGACAAGTTTTTACTCCAATTTCCGTTGTTGATTTTATATACAACCAAGTGGTTGTATCTGAAACAGAAGTCATTATTGATCCTGCAGCTGGTACTGGTGTTTTCTTGCTCCGTACATTAGAAAATTTGACTAGTTCTGGAACTCATAATGTTAGAAGAGTCATAGCGATTGAGAAAGACTCTTTACTCTGTCTTATTTGTGAAAGTGCACTTATGGTGTTTTGCATCTTGAATTCGAATTCAATGGGCTATCAGGTATATAATCAAGATCTATTTATGAGCAAAGAAGTCTTAAGTAAGTTACGAAGCGAAAAGAACGGTGTAATATCAGTAGTAATGAATCCTCCTTATACACGTCAAGAACTCATCCTAAAGAAGGAAAAAGATCTTATTAGAGAAAATGTCATATCTACAGATATTGTGACAACTTTCGTGAAAAAAAACACATCTTTTCGGCTTTCTGGACAGTCTAGCCTCTATATTTATTTTATAATGTTTATTTCAGAGTTTTTAAAGCCTAGTGATCGTCTAGGAGTGATTATTCCCAATTCATGGATGGATGTAAAATACGGGAAATTCTTTCAACTTTTTTTATTACAACACTATTATATCGATCTAATCTTATCTACTCGTTTAGAAAAATTAATTCCATCAGTTGATGTTAATACGGCTATTATAACTCTCAGATTCAAGAGTAACAAGCAACGTTCCGAACTTAAGTCATCTTCTCATCATGTAGAATTTATATGGATGAATTCTAAAGATGATCTTAAGCATATTGCAACCCTCAGATCCCAGAAAGCACACAAAACTGTAAATGACCATAAGATAGTATCTGTAAGTGAAAGCAAACTTCTACTAGAATCTAAGTGGGGGATTTTTGCCAAAGCTCCAAAATTCTATCTTGATTTTTTAGAAAATGATTTAAGAGACATTAAATATCTAAAAGACTTAGTTTCTATTCGTAGAGGTTTCACAAGTGGTGCAAATGACTTTTTTTATGTTGGTAAACCTGGAAAAGCGAATAAATATTTCATATCTAGTGTAGATCCTGAGAATGCCAATCTACTCTTAACACCTAAAAGTAAAGAAATTTTAGCAGGATTAAACGAGCAAGGGTTTTTATTAGAGGAGAAATCGTTTGTCATAGAACCCGAGTACTGGATGCATTCGAATAAGGAAAGTCATATTGTGAGTGACGAAGCTATTTCAGATATTGCGTCCGAGAATGAAGTTTGGGTTCCTAATTACCTCGTAAAGTCTCCTAAAGAACTTAAGAGTTTTAATATCAAAAATGAAACTTTAAATTTCATAGTACTAATAATTCCGAAACGGAAATTATCAGATCTTAAACCAGGTTTAAGAGAGTATATTAAGTGGGGAGAAAAATGGAAACCAGTAAAGGAAAATCCTTATGCTTTAAGAACCACTTGTGCAAATCGTAAATACTGGTACTCGTTACCTGCAGAGTATTACAGTCATTGCCCCCTTCTCTGCATTATGACGATTAATGACCGATATCCATTCTTCTATAATTCCCATAACTACTATTTTGATGCTCGATTATATGGAATTACTCCTAGGAAGGAATTTCAGGCAAATATTCAAGATTTGACGAAATTTTTGTTTATGTATCTGAATTCGGTTCTCACATCTATACAAATCGAACTATTAGGTCGAATAAATCTTGGGGAAGGAGGACTCGATGTTAAAGTTTATGAATATCTTGATATTAAGATCCCAATTCAGAATTTTCAAAAAGCCACTCTAGATTTAAATACCTACTTTCGGAATATGATCCATTTAAAACCTTCTTCATGCATAAAAAGTGAAAAGTCGACTTCTGTCCAAGAATTTGATATTTTTCTGAAGGATAAATTCTCATTTTCGGATGAACTATTAGGGGAAATTCATGAAACGTTAAGAAACATAGTCCAAGCACGTATTGAAAAAGCAAAAACTGATTTTTCTTATGTTACACGATAATTCTCAATCTAATATTCAATTGACAGAGATTGGATTTACGTTTTCCTAATCTGTAACAAAAATAACTATCAATCAGTCGTTCTCACTAGTTTCTTCTAACTCCTCATCCTCTTTTGAAACAGTTTTCTTGATTTTATCATAAATTGCCATACCAGCCTCCCACCATTTATTAGGTTCTGTTTCCTCTACAATAATATCTCCTTGTTCAATAAGTGCAATAAAAACAGCTGAAATGTTCTCGGTTATCCATTTCTCCAATTCTTTTTCATTCATTGATGGAAATGCAGAATTTGATTGAAGGGCTTGTTCAAAAACCATGTTATGTATTCGTCGTGTACTATCCTCTCTCAAATCCCCCCATAATTTTCGAATTAATTTTCGTTCTTTAACACGCAGATCCTCAATTTGTAATAAGACCTTCCATACATTCGAATTCACATACAGAGGTGGTAATTTATCTTTTTTCCCTTTTTTCATATTTTTTTCAATCCTTCTAAAAGATACTGGATTTTAATGAACTATCAATACATATAATCCTTTTTACTCTTATGAACCATAAACCGATGAATAATTACCAGCCAAACAAAACTTACAAACCCCATCCCGATGAGTAAATAAGAAATCAAGGATCGTATCCATGTAGTATCTTGAAATCCTGAAGGATTATCAACTTGATCCGGAATAAAATTCGGGATGTATAATCCAGCAATAATCAAAATAAATGCTACTAAAAAACCAAGAATTTCTGTACGATATTTTTCTATTAAGCGTGAAAGTTGCATAGAGTCTAGACCTCTTTTAGAATAACGATATTTCTATAATAAATATTTGAGTTAATCTAGTTTTGTACCTAAGTCTTGTGATAATCCAAGATATTTGAAATTATACTTAAATTCTCTATGGATTATTTAAAACATTCTGGTTTGTAGGACGAATCTCTTTCTTAAAATGGTCTTTCTTATTAAAGGACATAAGGTATCTTCTGATAGATACTCACTTTGTTTTCCTAACAGATCTATAAATCCATATAAGGACTTTATAAAACTGAGACATTGCCTTTTTATATACAAAAGCCTGTAAGTACTTTTTTAAATCAGGTATACTTAGGGGTAATTACGGTTTTCCATGAAGGGGATTTTCATAAATTATAATTTCATTAACGGAATCAACTTTAGGCAAAACTGAGATCCGAATTTAAAAAATACAGAGCCACTGATGAAGAAAAATCCAAAAATTCGATAGTAAATACATAATTCGATTTAAGAATTCGTTCCCGTTTTAAAACTCCGAGTAGATTTTATGGCTAGTTCAGGACAAGATCGCAGAATAAGTCAGGGTTATCGTTCTTGGTTCCAGCCCTATCTATATAATCAGCAGATAAATCAGCCAATTTTTATTTTAGACTACGAAGCTACTAGTAGAACAGAGGAAGCTTACGAACCCTCTTTTAATTCAGACGATAATTTCAATTCGGGCAGTAGTAAAAAAACTATCAATGGAGTTAGGGTATATTTTATAGATGAGGAACATAATAAGCGAAGTGCATTTTTAAGACATGCTCCCTATTTTTATTTACTAATAGCTCCTGATCTCTCTGCTAATCAAATAAATCGAATGATTGCTAGGATTCAAGAGGTGGGGGAAAATAGAGTAGTTACGGTATCTAAAGAAGTATGCCGTGATGCTGCTGATCTAACCTTTCTAATAACTAAGGATTTTCTTAAAGTTACCGTTGATCATCCAAGATCTGTTCCTAGTTTAAGATCCCAATGTGAGCAAATCAGAGGTGTTATTGAATGGAGAGAGGCTGATGTTCTTTATAATCATAGAGTTGCTATTGATCATAATATCAGGGTGGGTTCTTGGTATCAAGCTGATATTAGTGGAGGGGAAA
Organism: Candidatus Hodarchaeota archaeon; assembly: GCA_016839815.1. Lineage (GTDB taxonomy): Archaea > Asgardarchaeota > Heimdallarchaeia > Hodarchaeales > Hodarchaeaceae > Hodarchaeum. The sequence continues at coordinate 7,717 of JAEOTM010000055.1, read as the reverse complement.
TTCACCAAATAAGTATTTTACGAAATAAAGCTCCCCCTGACCTTCGTATTCTTGCTTATGATATTGAAACAGTCTTTGATCAAACTAGAGAACCAAATCCAAATCGTGATGCAATTTCAATGATCTCTCTGTTTACTGGAGAGATTAATCATCTGATCATTAACGATGATGTTGTTGAAACGACGGATGTTTCAGGTATAGATATTGTATTAAAACAGAAAGATGAGGATCATTCAAAACCCTGGGTTGATTGGTGCAAAACTGATGCAGATATTCCCTCATCTTTAATTCTTGATCGCATTCCAGTAGATGTGCAAATATTCCAGACTGAAAGACAGCTTTTGAATCGATTTTATGAGATTATAGAAGATTATCAACCTGATGTAATGGCTGATTTCTTTGGTGATAGGTTCGATATTCCATTTTTAGCAGTTCGCTCTTCTCTATATAATATTTCATTTGAAAGAAGAACTGGTTTTCGGATTAAATTCAAACGTAGATCAAATGGCAATGACAATGAAGAAATCGATCTAAAAAAAAATTATTCACCTGCTAGTATTGATTCTGTTACAGGTGGGGGAGTTATTCATCTCGACGCCTTTTTATTTAACGAAAAGTATAGTTATTTACCGAAAAAGGATTTAGGCCTAAAGCCTAGCGTAGAAAAGAAGTTAAAAATAATTCCAATCGGAAGAGAAGCCCTTTTTGCGATTGAAGAAAGTCCAGTAGACGCGGTGGGATATGCCGCTTGTGATGGATATATTACATATCGTTATGTGAAAGAAATCGTGTTGGACTTCTTTATTTCGTTAGGACAGATGTTTCCTGTTCCATCATCAGAACTTTTAACTCGTCGTGCAGGTTCACTAGATGATTTACTCATTGATGCTGAAGATCATCAATATAATATAGTTGGAAAGCGAAGGATTGAGCAAAAGCATATTGACTCGTTTTCACCTAATATTATGATTGACTCTTTTGCATATACAGGAGGTCTAGTTGAAGCGAGACATTCTGGAATATTTCGAAGTGATATTTACACAGAGTTTAAACCTGACAAAGAAGCTCTAAATGAAATTAAATCACTTATAGATCAAATTATTAAGAAAAATAGTAAAGAAATCGCAAAAAGGGAAATGAAAAACCAATTTGATAGGAAAATTCTTGAAAAATTTGGTGATTTGTCGATTTCTTATACCGATGATCTTGAACTTTTGTATAAAAACTTTTATTCAGCTTTAAAGCAGAATGGGGTTTCTTCATCACTTTTTGAGGAAAAAAATAATAATCTACGTGAAATTCTTGAGGATCTTTCTAACATTCATGTTGAGGGTGTAGATAACGTCGTAAAAGATACACTCAAGAAAATTGACGGATTAATTAAATCGAAGGGTCCCGTCCAGATGAGAGGAGTTCATGTAGATGTTACATCAATGTACCCATCTCAAATTCGTCAGTATAAACTTCAACCTTCAGGGATAGTACCATTATCCAAATGTAAACTCTGTGAATACAGGGAGAAGGATAACACGTGCTTTTTTGAAGGTGATTGGGTAATCAAACTAACAGCTCGTCGACCCTGTAAACATAGAATAAAGGGATCCTCAAAATGCGACCCTTCAATATGTACAACAAAGAATCAATCTTCTTGTAAAGAATATGAGCCTGAAGTAGCAACTAAAGGTCGAATTCAGGAAATCTTTTCTTTTTCAGAAGGTCAGACTCAAGCTTATCGGTTAAGAAAGAAATCAGGTCTTGTAAAAATTCCATTGAATAAATCGTATTTAGGAAAAAATATAACCTCTTTTGACCCCTATACTAGGATTAAGGACTGGTTAGAACAAACTGTTGAGGCTACTCAACTTGGATGTCATTTAGACAGAAATCATTTCGATATTTTTGAAGATCAGCCCGAAGACTTTCACCTCCCCAAGAACACATATCTTAGCATTGATGTTAGAACAAAGAAAATCACACTATTGATATCTGTACAATCACGAGTATGCCAGAAAGCATTTAATTTTGTTGCACGTATAATGGATGAGTTTTTCAACACACGAGTCAGACATAAGTTTGAAGCACAGAGATTGAAGCAAGTTATAAAGCAAAAAACAATATCGAAACAACCAATTCCTCCAAATATGCTTCGACAACAAAAATTCCATGATAGTACTCAGTTAGGAATGAAGGTACCTTTAAATTCCATTTATGGACTACTAGGAATGCGTGCAGGTGTGAGAAATGCCAGTACACCGTGTGCTGGTATCACCACCAAATTATCTGCTGATCTAATTCACTGGGCCGCTAATCAATTAGAGACAATTGGCACGGTGACAGAATTAGACACTGATGGAGTATGGATGTGGGTTCCAAAGCAATTCCCTTTAGATTTCAAAGTTACATTGAGTAATCCTTCTGAATTAGATCAAAAATTGGATTTTCGCGTAAGTTTAATAGATAAAATCTTGAATGAAAAAGTCCTCAAGGCTGGATTCATAAATGATAACTATTGGATGAATGATGGAGTCTCAATCAAGCAGACAAGTAAGAGCTTAATTCAATTTGAACAAGATGGTCCCTATGACTTCCAATTTGTCATGGGAAAGAAGAAATATATCGTTTACAATCATATTAGTCAGAACAATAAATGGGAGGAAGAAGAGATTACGGGGTTAGAATCAAAGAGAGCAGATTTCTCAAAACTGCAAAAACATTTTCAAGAGGAGATTATAAAGGCTTATTTAGAACAATTTGATCCAGAAAATCCAATTATGCTAGACCAGATATATCAAAATGCATACAAAGCCTCAGATAGAATAAGAAATGAAGTTTTGGAGGGAAAATTAGATCCTTCCTATTATGTAAAACCGAAGGCGATCAATAAAGAATTAAGAGAGTATAGATCGAAACTCCCTCAAGTCACTGCTGCTTACATCCTCCAGGATCTTGGCTATTCTATAGATCCGGGTATCCGCATCCAGATGATTAATATCAAAGGGAATCATGTTATACCAGCTCAAGCATTTGATTTTAATTTTGAAAAGGTAAAATCTGTTTTTATAAAACATGGAATTTGTACATTAAGCTTTATGCTGAATGAATTAACCTCCATTGAAGATATTAAGCAATTGATCGATACAAAGCAGTACTTGAACGATATTTACGATTCAGGAAGGATTTTCGATCGAATGATTCAGTTTCCAATGAAAAATCAACAGATCAAATCGGAATCTCAACCCACACTCAATATCCAAGAAATTGAGGATGCAGAAAGAGTAAAAGAATTGGAGACTAAAATAGATATGGTTTCCGAATCAAATACAGATCCTCCGAAGCCAGAAAATCGGATAAAAGCTCCTAGACCTGTTCATTTAATAACAAAGACAAATTTTCAAAAATCAAAGAAGAAGAAATACAAACAGAAAACCCAATCGCTTGATACTATTTTTAATTTCCCAAAAAAGCAAAAATCAAGAAAAAAAGCTCACAGGAAAAAAAATGAAAAAGAAGTTAAATCCCAAGAATTTCAAAAAATCGATCATAATATAAAGAAACCAGATCCTTTTAAGACTCCAAAAACACAACCAATTGGTCAGAAAACAACTCTTGTATCAACTGAAGAAATTGAGGAATTAGAGAAATCTGATCTGTATTCTAATGGTCGTACTATGAAAGATGAGTCGTCATATTCGCAAGTTGATTCCCTCTCCGAAGATGAACTGGTATGTAGTCAGTGTGGTACAATCATTACTATTGCAGAAGTTGAAGGAGATGGGTGTGTTTATTGTCAAGATTCGAAAGTGACTGAATAATTGATTGGGATGTGGGAGGAAAAAGTCTTATTTTCGATTCTACCAAGTGATTACCTAAAGTGTAAGTGATATAAATAAAAATGTAAGTCACCATCATAGTTTTCAAAAGTTTCTATCAATAATCTCAGAAATACATTTTGACCCACTCTCCTTATAGAAACAAGAAAGATATTTTAAAATTAAATATTCCGCTTAGTATTAGTTGAATTATCAAGAAATTCAAGAAATAAACAAGGATAGCGTTTGTTTATGGAAAACCTTCAGAAAGTACAAAAATATGGCTCTTTAGAGAGCTTTGCACTCGATCAAACCGAAGAATTTCTTCGTCCAAAGACACCCCTTGATTATCTTTTCACTCTTATACTCATCTTCTGGTGTGTTATTTCTGTCGTATTTACTGGTGATTCAGCTATACGAGCAACTTTATTTGGTCTTCTTCTTGTATTATTTTTTGTGATTCCCATTTCTAAGTATTTTTCAAGCGATGAGAGGGATATTCCGTCCCCTCTAAATAGAGCAATGAAAATTCTCATTGGATATCTAATCATTGATCTCTTTTCCGCAGGAGCAGGCACTTTTGAATTCTGGGAGGATATTTTTCCCGATTTGACATATTTTGAATTTGAGAATTTAATGGCTTGTCTTCTAGTTCCATTGGCTATAATTTGGAATAGATTTGATCTCAAGAAATTACAGTTTGGATATTTTTATTACCTTGGTGAAGTATTCCGTGGTTTTTGGCTAGCTACTCTCATAATTTTCATTCTAAAAGGATTATCAATCTTCATAATTCCAGAGAATATTTCATTTGAACTAGAATTACTACTGCTTATTGCTCTTATGATAAATATTATTGGAATTATTATCCCAGGTACTACACCTAGACACGATATATCAATAAATACTCTTCTTAGTCAAAATTTTGCGCTAAAAAGTAGAGTAGAACGAGTACGTGATGGATTTTTATCATCTTCTCTCATTTTAGTAGCATTTTTGTGGTTAGGGTGGATTATCAATAGGCAAGAAGTCATCCAATACTTAGCATTCTTCCTATTAATAATTGGAGTTTTACTTTTATTGACACCACAGAGAAAAAGAACTAATGGACTGAATTCTGTTTTAAATTCATTAACAGGAAAGATTGTTGATCCTAATAGTCAGGTTGGAAGTAAAATCAATGAACTGGCTAGTACCATTCAAGAAACCTCCTTTGAACGGCCTGAACGAGTATTCACGATTCCAACAGATGATATGAAAATCGTTAGCAAAGGAAAAACCTCTATTTCAGCTAAAAAGGGATCGATCGCTGTTCCAACAGTCACAGAGAAGGGAACAACCCTAGTATTAATGGGAAAATCAGAAGTAAAAACAGAGTCGGAAGAACAGGAAATATCTACAAAAGAAGTTGATGGTACAACTACTATTTGGGTTCCACCTGAAGAATGGGAGCAGATGAAACTCCATCTTGAATCAAAGAATGTCGATGATTTAACCCAAAATGAATTGGTCGTTGCAGGACTTGAATCAACAACTGATTTGTTTAACAATGCTAAACGAGCCATTTCAGACTTAAAAAAATGGAAAGGTCCAGAAGGGTTATTTTCCTCAGTATTTGACACTGCACCTTCTAAATATACAATAACTGAGACAAAAGATTATACACTGGTAAGATTACCTGGGATTTTTGTATTTGAAAAACTTGGAATAAACCTCGTCCAAGTATTAGGAGGAGTAGTTCAGGTTGTGGAAATCAAAGGTGTTGGGGAATACGTGAAAATTCTAGGAGGGTTAGTTACCGTTTTAGATACTCCAGATTATTCATTTGTACAAACGCCATTTGTATCTGTATTAGAGACTCCTTCTGGAGAGATTGTCAAAGTATTTGGAATTCGTATTCAAGAAGGAGAGAAAATAGATCTAGAAGAAGCCCGTAAAGAAATAATGAGGGCACAAGACCGGTTTGATAAACTTTTTACTGAACACGTCGAATCATTATTTTCTGGTGAAATGCCGAATTTCTTGTTAACAAGCTCTGAGGGAAAACATGAGGGTCTCTTGATTGGTGATACTGAATATATAAGTGACCAAGACGTCAAAGCAAGACGAAAAAGAAAAAAAACTAAGAAAGAACCCTCATCATCCAAGGAAATAATAGCTCCTAAGGTGTTTTCTAAGACAATTACTCTTGGACAGGAAACCGAACCAAAAGGAGAAAAAAAGCCTGTAGATACATCAACAAAGTACAATTATAATGACGAAGGAATTCCTGTTGATCATCCCGATCTTCTATCTTTAGATGACGAATTAACTCAAGTAGAAGATTCCCTAGAAAAAGCTGATGAGAAATTCCTTAATGATGAGGTTTCCGATACGAAGCATGAAGAAATTGTGAAACGGCTTGAGCATAAAAAGACAAGATTACTTCAGAAACGTAATGATTTACTTAACCAAATTCGTTTGAAGTTCATTGATTAGTTTCCCGTATTCTTTTTCCAATCATAAAGGTTAATTCATATCGATTAAAGCAGAAAGGTCAGATATTATTGCTTCTATCTCATGTTTGGACTCCGCAAGAAGAAATAATTCATTTTTCAAGGTCAATTTTTGAATTCGATTAGTCAGAACTTTTTGAATTTCATCTTGGGGGTCTATTTCATTATTTTCAGCCCACCCTATTAAAATCGCTGCTGATCGTGTGAAAAACTCAATTGCTTCCCTCTCTTTTTCGTTCATTAATGAAACTAAACCAGCATTATGGTATATTGTACTACATCGTCTCCAACTAATTAAGGCGTTTGTTAAACACCGATTTTTTTGATTTAAAATTGTGGGATTCTCTTGCATCTCTGACAAGAGCTCATAAGCATTATAAAAATTCCCCGCAGCCTCTTCAAAGTTTTCAAAGTTGAAAGCGATATTTGCTTTTAGAATAAATAGAGGAATAATTTCAGCCGTTGACGCTTTTGCTTTCTGTAACAGCCTTTTTGAAAGGTTAAGGTAATTTTTTGCCTCTGTATAATGGTTCTGGTCTAATTCGATTCGTCCTATTTCATAATAGATTAATCCTAGTAGTCTTTCAGTTTTTAAATCTTCGATATTTTCGGGAATAGAAGATATCACGCTTTTTAATAGCAATAACTTAGAGTTTACATCTTTTACTGTTTGAGATCCGTCATATAAGGTTTTGATAGCGGAATGTAAATTCTCCCCTTGTTTGAAAAGTGAGGAAGCTTCCTGTACTAGAGTTATTCCCTTTTTTTCATTTTCTAAATAGAAATAGATTTTTGCAGCAAGTACTAATGAAGTAGCTGCATCTTCAAGCCCCTCATCAGTTTTTTCCAGAAATTCAGCAGCTTTTATTCTTTGTTCAGCTGATTTCCGTGTCAATCCGAGAGCATATGTCGGATTTTCTTCGCGCTCCTTCTCTGCTTGGAGCATTAATTTACTTGCATATGTTGATGTGTATTTTGCTGTAAGCTGATTGTCCGTTTCTTCTATCAACCTTATTGCTTTTTCAAAACATCCATTAGCTTCTTCAAAGCGTTCTAGATCTTGATATACTAATGCCATATCATATTGCAGCGAAGCTTGAGAGATTGTATCTTTTATCCAAGCAGTACCCCTCTGAAATAATTCAATTGCTTGATCACTATTACCTAATTGATAGGCCATCTTACCTGCGTGAGAAAACGCCTGACCTGATTTTTGAAATTCATGTGCTCTGGAGAAAGCTTCACTGGCCTGTTTAAATACGCTTTGTGCATCTTGAAAATTATTGGAGGATTGAAATATTAATCCAGACAGAATGTATGCCTCACCTGCAGCTTTATCATCAATATTCTCTAATCGATTAGCTACTTTCAAGGCAACCCAAAGTTGATTACGATCTTTGAGCTTATCCCATG
>JAEOTM010000192.1 GCA_016839815.1 Candidatus Hodarchaeota archaeon | reverse complement strand
TCCTCTTCGCTGTTCTCACTCCATGAAAAACCCGCTCGTTTTCCCCAATCCATTCCTTCGGGAGTATTTCGGTTGTAAAATTCTGCAGTTTCAATGATATGATATACAGTAGCAGAAAATGACCATTCGTTTGTTCTCTTATTCCAATCTTGCTCGGAAACGTTGTTGATTGCTTGTTGTAATAACTGCCAGCTATGGTGGAATTCCTGTGAAAGGACTTTTCCGATTGCTTTGTTATTTTCTCTATCACTCATTCTGTATATCTCGGTTCTTTGTGGATCTTTTATGGCATATAAATCGTTGGAAATAAGGACCTTTCCAATGGATAATTTGTTTTGGAGAAGTCCTTATTGAAAGATAATCTGTGATATCATCAATACCCAAGATTTTTGAAGTAATTTCAGTTCCGTATTTTGATTGAAGAAGATCGTAACTATTATCAATTTCCTTCAAATTAGTTGAAGCAATAGTCATCGATTCTACCATGATTCCTTCATTTTGGTGAGGATCTGTGGGATGAGTTTTATCTATAGTCAATGTAAGATGAGGGTTTTTTCTCAAATTTTTACCTACTATAGAATCTTTCTTGGCTAGGAATAGTATCGTACAACTCTCAAATTCATTCACAAATAAGAATGATTGAATGAATGGATAGTTGGCTTGATTAATCGTACTAACATATATCATAGTCTTCTTGGTGAAGAATTGTGAGATATAATCAGGAAACTCACACCATTTTCCATCCAGCTCACATTTGACTCTCATTATTCACGTTCCTATAGTTGGATTAAATCTGATCTTGAAGCCTTAATAAGATAGAATTGCTCTGGTATCACCTCAACAATCGTTCGACTGAGGATAGGAAATACCTTCCATGCTTTTGGTAACTCTTTACTCCCTCTCCAATATTCGTTAATATAGTGAGGATACTTTCTATGGAATAGAAGATATGTCCGAATCATTCTAAACCCTAGAAGTAAGAAATAAATAATTCCTGTTCTAATATCATAACCGTAAATTCTTGTACGACCAATAGTGAGGATTCCAACACTTTTAGTATAATCTTCTTGATCCTGTGAGTCAATCAATATCGCAATCTTATTCAAATATAGCAAATTTCTTATTTTCTGACTTCTATTTGATATCCCAATAAAGAAATTTCTTCCGTTGAAGATAAATAAGGTAGGAGTGAGGTGTGGGATCTTCCCTGGTTTTACCGTTCCTATCTGTGCAAATTTCGCAGAATGTATCAACTTTAGAATTCCCTTAGGAATAGCTCTTAGATATAAAAAGCGTAAGTGAATAAGAACGCTAGTAGAAAGAAAAAAAGTAATAAAGAGATAAATAAGTAATACAATAAGTAGTGTCACGTCTACCCAACCTAAGGGGATAAGAGCGAAACCTCCACCGATTGAAAGATAATTAAATCGATCTGCTCTTTCTAAATTACGAATAATAATAGGTGAAAAATGAGTTTTTAATCGTGGATTTTTGAGATAATTAGATAGAAGGAGGTTCCTCTTTATTTGAGTGAGAATTAAATAGAGTGATAATCCTAATCTATAACTTAGATCGAATAATAGTAGAAGAATGAACAACAAAAGTGGTGGGGGTAAGTTCTCAGTATTCATTTCTACCTGAAGTTGAGTAATGAAATTTCCAGTTCCGACTAAAGGAGATGAAAAGAGATAAGTGAGTGTACCAGTAAAAATAATTACTCCAAAAACAATGGAAGAAGGATGGAATAAATTTTCAAGATACCCAATCAAAAATTTTTGATTGGTTTTATTGATTCTTTCAATCTCGACATTTCGTAAGGCATCTGCATAACGAAAAATGCCTATCGTCCAGAAGAATAAACCAAGGGCTCCACAGGAACCTGCAACCATGAATTTCAATGGTATATCATAGATCAGATAAAGGCCTAATCCCCAGGTGAAATAGGTTGCTAGTAGCAAGAATACATTTGTAGGAGATTGAAATCGGTTAAAGGGCCAAAATCCTTCAAAAACCTGTTCCTGCAAGAATTTATATTTCTTGTGAGGCTGCATTGCCCCAAGTTTCAACTTGATTCATTCTCCAAGTATTTTTTCTTTGAATTAATGCATAGACGATACTTAAAGTTTCTGATCATCATATTTCGGTAAATTATCATCAAGAAGAACTAGTCTCTTCAATCGATTAAAGATACAAATTGTTCCAAGAATGATGCAAACATTATTATTCTGAACAATAGGTCTACGATTCAATATGGAGAGGTCCGTAAAATGGAAGATTGTATTTTTTGCAAAATTGTGAAGGGAGAAATGCCAAGTTATAAAATCTACGAAGACAAGAAAACCATTGCATTTTTAGATATTAATCCAATTGCAAAAGGCCATATCTTAGTTATACCAAAAGTTCACTCAGAAAATCTATATACAATTGAGATTGAAGATGCCGAAGCAGTAGGTGTAACTGTCAGTCGTGTTACAAAAGCAGTCAAACAGGTGCTAAACTGTGAAGGGGTTAACATTTGGCAGGCAAATGAAAAAATTGCGATGCAAGTAATCATGCATGTTCACTTTCATATCATTCCTCGATTTAAAGACGATGAGATCGTCGTTATAGCTCAAAAAGGTGAGTTAAAGGGAGAACCAGAATTTACTACCGCATTAGTAGAAGCTTTGAAGTAGAAATGAGAAAAAATTGGCCAATGAATCACCCTGTTAACTCGGTTATTTGATTCGGGGCGTTGAGGCACAAATTTGGGAATAAAATTCAATTATTCTAAATTTTCAGAGTAAAAAGAAGAAGATTTTTCCTCATTAGGAAAAAATCTCAAGTATCAGCTCGTGCACTCTTCTCCATTATTAATATTGCAATTGGTTCCTCATTTACTTGGTTTATTAGGTTAGCTGAGTTTTGCACGAGTACCATCTCCCACGATGGTTAGTTTTTGTCTGATAATCCTAAAAAAAATTAGTAGGTGGATTCTATAGGTATAGAAGTTAATTTTATAGCGATATACTGGTTATTTTCCGTAATGTTGAGCAGATGGATTTTGACTGGTTCGGAAAATACTCATCTTAATATTTAATGCCACATCATGTTGAGTAAATGATGGAAAAGGGAATCAAGACAATCTTGTTTACTCAACATTCTTACCAGTCAGGTGATTCTGTAATTAATTTCATTTCAAAGCTTATCATTCAATACCTTGAAGAACAATAACCTCGTTCATTTCAATCCTCGAAGAGATTTTACGATTAAAATTTCGCTATTTCTAAGAATTAGGATTAGAATATTTGAATTAGGAATATGGGGATAATCTTGAAAGCTTCAGATCTTCTTGTACAAGCATTAGAAAATGAAGGGGTTGAGTATATCTTTGGAGTTCCAGGTGAAGAAAACTTAGATTTCTTAGAATCACTCCGCACATCTAGTATTTCTTTAATAATAACCCGACATGAACAAGCCGCAGGTTTGATGGCTGCAACTTATGGCCGGTTAACTGGAAAAACAGGGGTATGTTTATCGACTTTAGGCCCCGGAGCTACAAATTTAGTTACTGCCGCTGCTTATGCACAACTAGGTGCCATGCCGATGTTAATGCTAACAGGACAGAAACCAATTAAGCAGAGTAAACAAGGACAATTTCAAATTGTGGATATAGTTCATATGATGAAGCCCTTGACAAAGTATACGAAACAAATTGTAAACGGGAACACTATACCCGCAATAATTAGAGAAGCTTTTCGAATTGCAGAAGAAGAGAGACCTGGAGCAGTTCATATTGAATTACCAGAAGACATTGCACAAGAAGAGACCTCATGTAGAATATTCCCTGTTCATTCTGTTCGGAGACCAACAGCGGAAAGTAAAGCTATCCAATCGGCAGTTGACATGCTTAAACGTTCCAAACGTCCACTCATTGTTATCGGGGCAGGAGCTAATCGTAAAAGAACTCAGAATATGTTAAAAGAATTCATCGATAAACTGAAAATCCCATTTATTAATACTCAGATGGGGAAAGGAGTAATTGATGAGCGACACCCTTTGTATCTTGGAACAGCCGCTTTGTCATCACAAGATTATATACATTGTGCAATCAATCATGCGGATCTAATAATAAATGTCGGTCATGATGTAGTAGAGAAACCTCCGTTTCTTATGGACGAAAAGAATCCGATTAAAGTCATACACGTAAACTTTTTATCTGCTACCGTCGATGAGGTGTATTTCCCTCAGTTAGAGGTGATAGGAGATATTGCGAACAGTATTTGGCAAATTAAGGAGGCTTTAATGCCTCAAGAGTGGGACTTCAGATATTTCTTAGAAGTAAAATCCCATTTGCAGAATCATATTGTAGAAGCCGAGGGACCTACTCAGTTTCCTATGTTCCCCCAAAAGGTTGTAGCTGAGGTACGTAAAGCAATGCCCTCAGATGGTGTGATTTGTCTCGATAATGGTGTTTATAAAATCTGGTTTGCCCGAAATTATAATGCTCATGTTCCTAATTCAGTACTACTAGATAATGCTCTAGCTTCGATGGGTGCTGGTTTACCTAGCGCAATTGGAGCAAAGTTAGTTAATCCTGATAAAAAAATCTTGGCAATTTGTGGGGATGGAGGATTTATGATGAATTCTCAAGAGCTAGAAACAGCGGTTCGTTTGAATCTGGATTTAGTAGTTTTAATATTGAATGATAATGCCTATGGAATGATAAAGTGGAAAC
>JAEOTM010000054.1 GCA_016839815.1 Candidatus Hodarchaeota archaeon | reverse complement strand
GAGTTCTAGAAGAATGGCAGGAATCTTTTGACAGTCAAATAGAGAGGATTCAGAGTCTAACAGAGCGAGAATGGGAAAAGCAGACAAATCTCACCTGGCAAGGGGGGAGTCCAATAACAATGGCTTCACTCTTTGGTTATCGATACAAAGGAGCGGGTCATGAAGGAGGTCACGCGAGTCAAATCGTGAATTTTTTTAATCTGAAAAACGACTTAATTCTTCATCCATAAAGTCCCAGTAAATATCCCACAGTGGTTTGATGACATATTTACATGAAAATAAAAGGTTGATCTGAGATTATCAAATAATTTTCTTTGGCTGGTTTGACGACATTATTCTTTTAACAAGAAACATCAATCAAGATTGCGAAGAAAAGGTTAATTAGTTGGATCTTTGGATGAAATATTTATTTTTGATTGAAAAGCAGCCAGAAATAGAACTCCTCCTGGTATGAGTAACCAAATACTTATGATACCATAGACAAGAGAATTCTGAGAACCAAATAAGAACATAACCAATGATGTCACTCCAAAAAGGCTGAATATACCTGCAAACAGAGCATATATCTTTTCATTTCTATTCATTATCTCTCTAAGCTCCTCAAAAACATCAGCTTTTATAGATTTAACGTTAGGGATTTATCATTTGATTATTCATATACCCAGATGTATACTTTTGTAATCTAAACCAGTATTTGAAGACAAAGTGGAATTATCGTAAGCTTTCTTTGCGAAACTAACCATTTTCGCAGGATTTCTTGTTTTTAATTTTAGCGCCTATTTTTTCAGATTTTTACCATATTTATAGCTTACAATAATTGCTGGTATCCATAATACAAATCCATATACAAGATAGATAATTGCCTGACTTTCTGGAGTGATTTCAGTGGATATAAAAAAGCTGTAAAATCCGGATGAACTTGCATGCATCAATACTGCAAGAAATAAGCTGTTAGTATTCGTATAAACCCATACAATAAGTATTCTTAAAGCAACAACATGTAAAATAAACCCAAACATGTAAGGTGCCCAAAATTCCTCGAGTGTATTGAAATTTGCCAAAAAATCTGCACAGATATGCCAAATTCCATGAATAACGCCTAAAATAATACTACTGTAAAGTGTGTTTCCATTTTGACTCATTCGTGGAAATACAAAGCCTGTCCAACCAATTTCCTCAAAAAGTCCTGCTAATAATCCTAAAAATAATCCAACAACAAAAAACGCTGGTGCCAGTTCAGGATCAATGAGGATTGAGCTGATGACAGATACACCTAAGAGAAGAGAAGGGAAAATCAAAATTGGCCCATACCAATAAGAATTCGCTCTCCATTTTCTCAATCTTACTGTAAGCTCTTTTAGACCTTCCTTGTTATTGACTAAGTAGGTCATTAGAATTCCCACAACAAATGGTGCTCCAAGCATTGGAATAGCCATGATTCCAATGTCCGTTAACTCCAACGAATTTCCCTGTAAGAATTTTGATCCAACTGCCAGGATTACTCCTCCCCAACTAATGAAAAAAACTAAAATGAAATAGATTGAAATAGAATGTCTTTGTATACTTGTTCTTGTCGTCATTTAAACCCGATCCAAAGAATTATTAGCTTCAAATCCTTTTTTACTCTAAACCAACTTTTAATGAAGTTCAGTCAATAATTGAGATTTTATTAAGTGACCGATTATATCCTTGATAGGATCAGTTTGAATTTACTTTGCATACGGTTTTACAATGTGGTTTTAAGCTCTTTTTCGACAAATTTTTTTCATTCTCTGCTATCTTGAATGTATATTTTACTTTTTAGTATAGCTTACATGAAAGATAGGGAAATTATTTTGCAGAAAATTCCTAAGGGAAAACCATTTAATTTTATTAAGAAGTGCAAGTGTAGTCTTTGGTTAAATCCATTTATAAGTACTAAACTACCGAGGTCTTGGTCATGATTTGTGTAACTCATAAGAGGAAGTTCCTAGCTCAGTTTTGCTTAACGATATTCATACTATCGACATCTGTAGTCATATTGAACCTAACTATTGGCAAATCATCCTCTCAAGAGATAATGGTTAATAAGAATCTCTCATACCAAGCTCTTAAAGAAAATAAATACCCTATTACTTATACAATAATGGATCGGTATGCTACAGGGGAGACGGTAATCCGTGGTTCTAAAAATTCCATGGATATTGATGTGATGAACACGTATAATGAGGAAGTCCAGCAACCACTGAGTAAATTCGCTACTAATCTCCTTGGGGGTGATGAGATGTGTGTGATGTATAATTGGTGGGGTGGACCGTATGGTAATTACATTAATCACTATAGTGACTCTAGATTCCTAGATTCTTCATCTCTAAAGTTGGATCTTCTTAAAAGGGATAATATGATCACTTCGACCTTTTCTGACACCTCTGAATTTGCTTATGGTGACTTCGATGGGAATTTCAAGCAGGATATAGTTGTTGCTAGTCTATTTGGTTCTCGTTTGAAACTCCAAATTTTAGAGAATTGGGGGGATAAAGGGATGCATATTACGGCTGAAACCAATAGCTCTAATCTCTGGGATTGTGATTCCCTTCACACGATTACTACAGGTGATTTTGATGGTGATAAGCTCGATGAAATTGCAGTTTTGGGTATAAGGGATAGTGTCCCCCAGATCTGGATTTTCGAGGATTTAGTAAATTCTCATCCCCAGCAATTTGTGAATTATGGCGAGAGAATCATGTTAAAAGCTTCCCAATCACCTAATCATTTTGTCAGATCGTATTCTGCTCCTCATATGTCTAGCGATAATATTATTGAGAGTAATGCTATTAATGATGAAACAATTCAGTTTACCATTGAAAAATATGGTGCACGGAATCATACGGGGATTGTTCAGTATGGGGATGCTGTCATTTTTAGAGATCATCAAGGATACTATTGGACTGACTTTGATCTTGGGAAATTGGAATCACGAGTGCTTCCTCAAATCACGGGTGGTGATCCAACTGAAGCCCCCCAAAACCAGTTTACAATACTAAGTGACCGATCAGGTGCACCTGGGGCGGGAGTCGTTCACTTCAATGACTTTGTCTCTTTCCAATCATCCAAGGGGGAGTATGTCCGAAATGACATGATTTTTGCCGCAAATAACGACGAACATAATACCTGGTTTAAACTAGCAAGAAATGATTCATGACCTCTCACCTTCAAGACTCAAGATCTAATACCGATTGAAACCATTCAATTTGATGATTGTGCCTCTCTCGATATTTTACCTGCTATTCCTGATGAAAAACCAGCAACTACCAGTATGACGAGTTGTAATCTTGATACGGATGATCAGGAAGAACTAGTTCTTATCGGGATGGACCAATCTGGATGGGCCCGAGCTTGGGTTATTGACGATGCGTCTAATGACTTTGATACCCTTCACCAATTCTCATGGGT
>JAEOTM010000191.1 GCA_016839815.1 Candidatus Hodarchaeota archaeon | reverse complement strand
TGGATTATTATGTTTTATTCGGTAGACAATTATATATTCCCAGCATTAGCTTACACATTACCTATTTACATGGGTATGATGATTACAGGTCCGGTTCTAATCTCAAGACATGTACCAGAAGTGAAACGTGGAACATTCATGGGAATTTTTTACGGGATAATCAATTTCGGATTTGGAGTAGGTACTATTTTGGGGGGAATATATGCTGGGATTCAAGAAACTATAAGATATAATTTTGCTATTTCAGCAATAGGAGCTTTAATACTGATTCTTGTTCTTCTAATTGCTTTTAAAGAAGAATAAAAAAGAACCCCTCCCCTAAGGAAATTTTATAGCTCAATTTAGTGCATTATACAGGCCATGACACCCTTCTGGGCATGAAGTCTATTTTCAGCTTGATCAAAGATAATAGATCTTGGCCCATCTGCAACTTCATCATCCACTTCCATACCACGATCTTGAGGTAGGCAGTGCATATAGTAACCACGTCCATTCTTAGTTACATCCATTAGTTCGACTGTGGTCTTCCAGTCCTTGTATTTATTCATAATATCAGGCATAATTTCTGGTTTAGCTGGTCGTACTCCTTCAACGCCATGTGCTTCTAATACACCCCAGCTCTTTGGATAGACAAAATCAGCACCTTCGAATGCTGTTTTCATATCACGTTCAATTTCGAAAGACCCACCATGGATATCTGTGTACTCTTCAACTTTTTTGAGGATATCGGGATGTAAATCAAATTCAGGTGGACAGGCAAGTGTTACATCCATACCAAACATAGAGGGGGCAAGAACACCAGTCTGCGGAACAGCCATGGGTTTCTGGCCAGCAGAATAAGCCCAACTCATGACAAATTTCTTCCCTTTTAAATTATTAAAGCTGTGACCACTCTTTTCATACATAGTCATCACATCGGCCATTCCTTGGCAGGGATGGTAAATATCGGATTCCATATTAATAATGGGTTTCTTACTCCAGTAAGCGAAGTTTTCCTGAATTTGCTGTCCTTTCCCATACATCCAGTTACACTTACCCCCATAAATGCGAATGGCAATGGCATCTCCCATTCTGGAAAGCACACGAGCTACATCTGATACTCTTTCTGTCTCATAAGCTATCTCATCCCCTGGTAGTGCAGGAGTGTAAATCGCTCCAGGCTCTAAAAAGTGTGCATGACCTCCTAATTGAGTCATCCCTGCTTCAAACGAATTTCTAGTTCTTAAACTATCATTATAAAATATCATGAATAGTGTTTGCGCAGCTAGAATCTGCCTGTGATCCTCACGCATCGTGAAGCGTCTTTTCAAATCCATTCCTACACTCAAAAATGTCTCAATTTCTTCACGTGTGAAATCGGTCATTGTAAGAAAGTCTCGTCCTTTCAAATCTTCTGTAACAACCATACTTAATCATTCCTTTTAGTAGCGTCTTCTTAATTAGTAAGGGTGAATCAAATCTTATTAAGTTGCTTCGTTTCGGTACTATTAACGCAACAAGATAAACTTCAAATCTGTTATCAAGACTACCTTCCACTCTAGTAGTTAATTAGACCTTCAATGATTCTTTCTGAAACGATCAATAATGTAATTCAGAGCGCAATAAGAACAAGAAATTTCTCAAACTCTCTGGTTAAGATTATAGAACTTAAAAAATTATTCAAAGTAGTTGGTTTTTAAATAGTCTGAATAATATTGAATCAGAAGAATATTCAAATAGTAACAGGCTGGAATCAGAAAGTATTTTCTATTCTAACAGTTTTACTTTAAGATTTTAAACATTCAAACAACGTGAATATTGAGATTAATCAAAACAACTAATTGATTCTGGTTCAATCTTAGTTCGATCTTGGAATAATTGAACTCAAAGTTAAATTTTAGAAAACCAATAAATGAATTGGTAGATAGGGTGAAAATATAATTCTTAAATAGTATTCCCCACAAAACTTTAACAAGCCTAAGAAAAGGCTTCTTGATTGGTTTCTGGCGATAGAGGACAGGAGGAGATAATCATATAAATATAAATTGCTGTAATTACAAGGCTTCTTGAAATATTACTTTTAAGGTATGTATTAATATGAAAAAAAAGACAAAAACCATTTTGTCTATTTTTATAATTCTTTCTTTAATTTCACCTATTGCAATTATATCAGTAAAGACAACATTTTTTGAACAATCTGATTCGGAACAGTCACATTCTATTGATACACTGGCTACGGAAAATTATAAGATACAAAATGGTCCTAATGCTACCATCGATTTAAGTTCCCTAACTGATGGTACGGATGATATGGATAGCGATAATTACTTCGATATTTACTATATCGACATTACTCTTCAGATTCACAATCCTGGAGAGTTCTATCTTATAGCTTTCCTGAATCAGACTGTTCCACCATCACAACATAATCCATTTCCGTGGGTTATGGGACAGGATATAACTGCTTATTCTCCAGAAGGAATGCACTATCTAGGCGATGTCCTCAATACTGACATCACAGTGAGGGTAGGATTCATGGGAGTATATCTCAATTCAACCGGATTCAATGGTCACCTAGGTTTATGGAATTTAACTTTGTTTGATATGGAAAATTATGATCCAATGAATCCTCCTCCAACTGGTCTCCCACCGATAGCTCACACTGTGGGTAATAGTGACATGAGTGAACCACATCTATTTACTTCTAGTCGTGCCTATTCCGCAGCAGAATTTGAACCTTTAATTACAATTACTACAGAGTCATGGACCGATGCGTTTATTGATATCGAAGGAGATAGTTACTATGAGTTTTTACATCTACAAATAATGGTAAATTCATCAATAACAGAAT
>JAEOTM010000190.1 GCA_016839815.1 Candidatus Hodarchaeota archaeon | reverse complement strand
CCAGTATTTTTTAATATTTTATTCAGATCCTGCTCTTTTATATTATTATTAGTATAGTCTTTGGTAGCATTCTTAATTTTCTTAAGATTTTCTTGAAGATCAGTAATTATTCTCTCAAAATCAGCAAGATATTTTGATACATTTGAATCTACTTCAGCTATCGGCTTTGTAGTAAACTTTAATGAATGCTGCTTGGCAACAGTAATCCTATATCCTTTAGCAATTTCTTGAGGTTTTCGAGAAAGAAAATTCCGAATATTCTTGATTTCCTGAGCAAATTCGGACCGAAATAGTGAGGTTTTTTTCTTAATATTGTCTTCTTCTTGTTGTAAACTCTTAATGTTAGATTCTATTAAAGATTGGATCAGTTCATCCATTGATAATTGGTTATTCATAATTTTGTTAGAGGTTTCTTTGTCATCAGGAAACGCATAGGAAAAAGGAATTTTTGGTTGTAAACCTTCTAAGTAAGAATAAACTTTGAAGATCCCATAGGACTGATGAAGATCCCGGGCTAATAGATCAAGATTATTGTTAAGGGTCTCCAACAGATTATATGGATTTTCTTCATTAAATGCTAATTCAGAGATAACCGTATTAACACCGAAAGCAAGTGAAGAAAATAATGCACGATAGAAGGGAAGTACATCACTCGCTCTTTTCACGGTGAAAGAGAGAGGAGCTAATTTTTGTCCAGGCAATTTGTATTTAGTCATCATTTTTTCTACTGTAGTGAAATGAGAGGGCGGTATTTCATCTTTCATATTTGGAAGAACATCTAAAATATCTATTTTAGTTACATTACTAATTAATTTAAAAACAATCTGCATATATTTCCATGCGGATGGTGTTAATCCTGCAGAGAATTCCTCACAGAAGTAACGAATATATGGTATAAGTAATTTAGCAAATATAGCATCTTCGATCATTTTTTCAGCAATTCTCGCAAGTGTTCCTCCAATGTCATAATTATCATTGATTCGTGTTGTTAATGCACTAACTTCAGCCTCAAAGGAGGAGATTGATGGTTTAGCTAAAAAGAGAAGAGGATATTCTCTTAGGTACTTACGTAAAATTGCATCTTCAATTTGAGAGCGAAGATTTTTTTTCGTAACTTCATGTAACGAGAAATCCTCAAGAAACATCTGAAGTTCGTTTTCTTCAAACTCTCGAATTACCTCATGTAACGCTTCGTCAAATTTAAACTCTCCCAAATTCTTATCTACATATTTTCTCACTTCTTTTGGAAGTGAACTCGACTTAGAATACATTACAACAGAATGAGGATATTCACTGGCAAGGAATTCCGTTAATTCATGAGTAAAATTCTCAATTAATTCTTTCCTTTCAGATTGAATTTGGGGGACAACTTCATGAAATTTTCCTTTGAGATTTGATATTTTAACCAATGATGCAGAATATTCGTAATCGCTGATAGACTGTTCCAAGCTTTCTGTCAGGGATTGACTAAAAAGACCATCGTTATAGGGAATTGAGACCTTTTTTCGTGCTTTCTTTATCGAACTCAGAAAAAAACCTAGGACGTCCGAAATACCAAAAGCAGTGAATTCTTTCTCTGCGCGTTCAACAAGATCAGTTTTAAGGGTTTCCTCAGCAAAAAATGTCACTAGTTGCTCATAGTAATCAACAAGAACAGGTGCCACGGTTATATGCTGACGAGAAATTAATAAAAATTGACCAACAAGTTCAAAATCAGAAGTTTTTACTAGAAACCTTCCTGTTTTGTTGTTATGACTACCACCAACAAATCGACTTGTATCTCCACCAATTTCTCCTCCCAACATTTGTTGTACGGCTGTTAAACCACCTGTGTATACTTGTTCATCAACAGATTTTAGTCCGGGTTGTCCTAAAGATACTAAGCTTAATCCCGATAGAGAGGCTAGCGAAACCCATGCAACAGGCTGAAAATCAACGTCTGTCAATCTTGTAACACCTATAATAACTAAGATAATTTTTCGAGAAAGCCAAAATTTCTCAATTTGATTCTGTTAGCAATATTATAAATATAAATCTCGTACATAATCCTTTGAAGGAAAATGGGATAAGACCTATTTTTTCCCCCTCATTTGTAAAGATTCTGGTGTAAAGTTGGATGTTTAGGAAAAAATTACGCGAAATGCTACATCTCATGGGCGTGATGGATATCGACGATGAGATTCTTGATAATTTGCAAAGACAATTATTCCAATTTCTCGAATTTGATGATTCTCTTGCTGGGGGGATTACTTTCAAAACTGGAAGTATTATAACAACCTTACAAGTTCAGAATTATCAGGAAATTAAAGAAACAATATCGGAAAGATATGAGAAGGGAGAAGCACCAGGGAAAATGAATCTACGACTAACAATGTCTAGTTTCTGTTTATATTTAACAGAAGAACGAAAATGTCAAATTACTGATGACAAATGCCCATTTGAAATTGGTACGCGCTGGTGGGAATGTGAAATTGTTCAAGCATCATGTGCACCAAATGAAGAAGAAGAGTGGAAGTAACTAGATATCTATTACTTATTCTGTTTCAAGAGAATGGGGTAAATCTTGTACAATAGCCTGTAATAACAATGACATACCTGCATTGTTTTGAGGGGACATTGGATATATCATTAAATTGTTCTCATTCACGAGTTTATTCAGATTCTTAGGAGGTTTTGGATGATCCTCTTTTGATCCATTTCCAACCAGAAGGAATTTCATTGATGGATGAATTTCCTTAATTTTCTCAAATAATTGATTTACATAAGTATGTGACTCTTTATCTGAATAGTTAAAGACCAAGACAACTGCGGTTGTATTGAATAAAAAGTTCTTTATCTGGTAATCTAAACTATTAGATATGTCCCAGAACTGAAGATAGTAATTATGTTTTTGATACTCTAATTCTAGATTATAATAATAGATGCCAAGAGTTGGGACATACTCTGTGTCGACATTTGAGGCAACTAACCTTCTAATAATTGAGGTTTTTCCAACTCCTTGCTTTCCAAGAAATACGATCTTATAAAACGGTTGATAACCATTTACTTGTGTCGGGGAAGACAAAGAAACTCACAGGCCTCTAGAGTAACTCTGATTTAAATAAGATTTGACGGTGATCAGAATTCTTCTCTTCAGTCCATATCCTAAATGGAATGGTTCGTGTCTTTTCACCCTCTCTTATAACGATTCCTTTATATTTCTGAATAATTTGCTTAGCCACCCAAGAGTAGCCTTGGGCAACAATATATATACTTGAAATACCTGTAAAATCTTCTAATGTTTGATTTAATATTGGATTTACAATTTTACTTATATCCTCTGCATCGACAGTCCCTTGTAGGCAGAATATCCAAATCATCATTCCTTGATGATCATAAGCAATGAGATCAAAAGGCCCACTTTCGATCAAAGCACCCGAGGGTTGAATAAAAACGATATCACCAATATTATCAGAATAAACGGTAAATCTAAGTGCCATCCCTCCTTCAATAGAGGGATCACGGCCAATTAGTATTGCGTATAAGATCTCGATGAACTTAGATTGTATACTAGCTAAGGTTAGCAAAATTTCTTCTCGTTCCCCAGATAGATTAGCAATTATTGTCTCACTAATCCCATACTCTCTGGCAAAGTTACAAATAACTTGAGGGGATAAACCTGATACAAAACGGATTTCATCTATCAGGGATCGATGATACGTACTAATAGATTTCGTGTCATATAACATGGAGAGAGATTTAAGAGATTCTAAATCTTTCTTGGGAGTAAACTTCTGTTTATATGAGAGACGTGTGGTAGGGAATTGATCTTTCATAGAAAATCGAGCTTGAAGCATACTAATTTCATCAAGGGATTTTGGGATCAGAGGCACATTACAATCTACACAGGAATACGAAATAGGGCTTGTCCCAGAGAAGTGTTGAATTACTCCTACTTCACAGAAAAATGCTTTCCTACAAGTAGGGCAATAATTAGCTTCGAATTGATCTGTTATGTCACGACTTGGCCCTCCCTCAAATACACAAGGTCGACAATTGCTATCACAGTGAACTTTCAAAGAACTTACACACTCGTGAACTATCGGAGGGAGGGTTATTTTTGAATTCTCTCACGACTAGGAACACCTAGGTTCTCTTACTTAAAAATATTGTTATTCAAATATCACCCAATTGATACGCAGTAAATGAATAACTCATTAGATAGTTCTCTGAGGCTTAAAGCTCTTTTTATATGCAGCATAAATTTATAGTTTCTTCAAATTTCCTCTTAAATACATACACCCCATTAGGTCGAATCATAATGGAATATATAAAACAAAAACCCCAATCCAGCTACTTAATTCGATTATTAAAAGGAGAAGATCTTCTTCTATCGTTACAAGACTTTTGTGAGAAATTTCCTGAAATAGGAGCAGGGTGGATAAATGGAATAGGAGCCGTATCACAGGCGAATTTTGGTTTTTTTGATGGAGAAAAATACATTGAGATTCTGATGGAGGAAAATCTTGAAATATTGTCTTTGATAGGAAATATCGCAAGTAACCAAATCGTGCACCTTCATGGAATCTTTGGGAAGGTAGATGGAAGCTGTGTTGGAGGACATATCATGCCAGGATGCATTATCTCGGTTACCTGTGAGCTAAAACTTATGGTGTTCGAACCAAAAGTTGAACGTCAGTTAGATCCTACAACAAACTTGAAATTATTGTCATTACCAGAAAAATCGTAAAAATAAGATGTAAACCGAGAGAGGAATAAGATGAGAGAAATAATTCAAACTGGAAGTGTAGCTGGACCCTATTCTCCAGCAATGGTGGTTTCAGGAACAAAATTCATTTTTATTTCTGGCCAAATTGCTACTGATCTAGATGCAGATATAATTATTCAAACTCAACAAATAATGAAGAAGGCAGAAGTGTTATTAGAGAACGCTGGAGCGTATTTAAGTGATGTTGTTAAAACTACTATCTATTTATCTGATATTAACGATTTTCAAGCAGTAAATGAAGAATATGCAAAGTCTTTTCCAAGTAATCCACCCACAAGAGTAACTCTACAAGCTGCAGCTCTGCCATTAAATGCGGGATTAATGATAGAAATGATTGCGATTCGCTAAAAGAGTACAGTTATGACATATCAGTCCAAGTTATCTTAAGTATCCAACTACAAATGTGTTATGGAGAATTGGGAATGATTTGTGTTGGTAATAAATCATTCCCGCTCTGTATGCCAGAGATGATTTATTCTATTAACTCATATTTCGGAGCTAATAGGAATCAATTTAGGTGGACCCATAAAATGAATCATGTATTCCTATAACTATGATCATTCTTAAGTAAAATGATTGTGGCAAATCAAAAATCTGATATTGTTTCTGAATCGATCTACAAATTGAGAGATGATCAAAAAGCCTTAATCTTAACATAAGAAGGTATTATAAATTTCAGAGAAGCTTCTTACTGGCAATATTGGCTGCAATTAGGATTGGATCCCATACTGGCGCAAATGGAGGTGCATATGCTAGATCCAATTTCTGTAAATCCTCAATTTTCATCTTCGCTGAGAGTGCTGTAGCTAAAGTATCAATCTTCTTAGCACCAAGTGTAGTAGGAGCAGTTATTTCTGCCCCAAGAAGGAGATGACTCTTTGTATCAAAAACCAACAGTACAGACATTTTTTTTGTTCCCATATAGTGAGCAATTTCATTGTTTTCGATCAGTACCGAGGCTCCATCATAACCCAAAGATAATGCCTGTTCTAGAGTTATCCCAGTCTGGCCACAATATAGATCAAGAACCTTAAAAATCGATGTACCGATGATACCTGGATAAGGATCAACCTTTTTCCCTGCAATAACAGATCCAGCTAAACGTCCTTGCTTATTTGCTGCTGGCGCTAAAGGAGAATATATATGCGTTTTTAAGATTTGATGATACGAGGCAATACAGTCACCTGCTGCATATACGTCTGTAATATTAGTCTTCATAAATTCATCGGTTAAGATAGCTCCATTGGGTAACATATTTAATCCTTTATTCCGAAAGACTTGTGTGGAAGGGGAAACGCCAATAGAAATCTGTAATAAATCTGTTTCTAAAGTGGAACGATTATTAAGTGTGATTCTGATTCGATTCTTTGATATTGGCTCAAGATGAGTCACTTTATCACCAAGGACAACCCTGATCTCGTGGAAATCTAATTCTTTGCGTAAATAATCCTGATTCTGTGATGTAAAAACTAAACGTGGTCCAACGAGTGAAATATCAGTAATTCCATGAGCTTTATATGCTTCAAGCATTTCTAATCCAATATAACCTGCTCCAACAATTACTACAGATTGTATCTCTGG
>JAEOTM010000053.1 GCA_016839815.1 Candidatus Hodarchaeota archaeon | reverse complement strand
TATATGATTTATTCATCACGATGGGGATTTAACATTGATATCATGTTTACAGGGTTGATTATTATCGCCTTAGGGGGTTTAATTATGGATAGGATATTATTACGTCCATTAGAAATCTTCACAATTGAGAGATGGGGACTGATTCAAAAACAAGGTGAAAAATAGATGAGTGATCACAACATCCCTATAAAAATTGAAGCTATAGATATTTCAAAAGAATTTATTGATGATAAAAAGAAGGTTCTTGCTTTAGATCACTTGAATCTCCAAATGAAAGCTGGAGACTTTAACGTTATAGTGGGACCAAGCGGTTGTGGGAAATCGACCTTTTTATACATGCTCGCTGGTTTTGAAAAACCAACTACTGGACAAGTTATTCTTAACGGCGAGGAGGTTACTAAGCCAGGCCCTGATCGTGGGATTGTTTTTCAAGAATATGCCCTATTTCCTTGGAGAACTGTTATTGGGAATGTGATTTTTGGTTTAGAAAGAGCGGGGGTTAACAACAAAGAAGCTCAAGAAACAGCTCAGTATTACATTGATCTAGTAGGATTAACTGGTTTTGAAAAAGCTTATCCTCATACTCTATCTGGGGGTATGAAACAAAGAGTTGCGATTGCTCGTGCTTTGGCATATCATCCTGATGTGTTATTAATGGATGAACCCTTCGGTTCCTTGGATGCCCAAACTCGAAAGATTATGCAGAGGGAATTAACTCATTTATGGATGGAGATTGGTATTGCTGAAGAACAAAAAACATTGGTATTTGTCACTCATTCCGTAATAGAGGCCGTTTATTTAGCTGATCGAATATTTGTGATGACTGATAGACCAGGAAAAGTCAAAGGTATTGTTGATATTGATCTTCCACGGCCTCGGGATTATGATTCTCCTGAATATCTTGAAAAAAGGAGTCAAGTACTTCAATTACTTGAGGAAGAAGTCCAAAAGAGTATCAGTCACAAAGATTGAGAAAGTTTTTAGTTGTATTATTCTGTCTAATTCTTTTTAGAATATTGTCCTCTTCCCACACTTCTAAATATGAAACCAGTATTAATTGCATTTTCAGGATCAACAGTTATACGACCATCAATCAATGTAGGGGCTTGTTTCATGTATGATTTTATTAAAGATAAGTCCATATCTTTGTATAACTGATGAGCAGTAATAATAACTATTGCATCGGCATTTTTGAGAACAGATTCTAAATCATTGGTAAAATTAAACTCTACTTCTTCTTGTCGGACATAAGGATCATGAACCATAAATCTAATGGAATTTTCTGAGAGGATCTTTAAGAAATCACGTGTTGGTGTGTTTCTTGGATCATCAGAATCCTCAATAAATGCTACACCCAATACTGCAACTTTTAAACTGGCTCTATCAACTTTCCCAGCCTGTTTTAAACCTTCTAAAAGAAGTTCAAAGACATTCTTAGGCATATCTAGATTTCGATATCTACTTGCTTCTATCACGTTTAAGTCAACTTGTTTCTGTCCATATTGAGTCAAACCATATTTTAATAGCCAAGGATCTTTTACTAGACAATGGCCCCCAACTCCAGCTCCAGGAACATGCATATTACGATGTGGATTACCTGGTCCCTCTAAAAATGGCAAATTATTTACTAATTTCCTGACCTCATGAACATCCACACCTAGAGATTCAGAAACTAGTGCTACCTCATTAGCAAATGCAATATTGACATCACGATAAGAATTTTCAACAACTTTCGTTAGCTCTGCCGTCAACGCTGTTGTTTGAATTATTTCTCCCTTCAATACCTTTTCATAAAACTTTGCAGCTTTATAAGCACTTTTATCCCCTATTCCCCCAACAATACGAGCATAATTCAAAATATTATATAGTAAACGACCTACCATTACCCGTTCATATGCAAATGCAAGATAGAAGTCTTTCTCACATTTCATCCCCGAAGATTCTTCCAGTATGGGCTTAACAATATTACTAGTAGTGCCTGGTGCGCAGGTGGATTCAATGATTATTGTGGTCCCCTTAGAGATATGTTTACCGACTTGTTTGCTTACTTCACGTAATGATACATATTGTGGAATATGGTTTTCATCTGTAGGGGTCTGTACATCAATTAAGACATAGTCCATCTCTCGTACCAAAGAAATATCATCAGATACGTTAAAAGTCTTTTTTTCCAAGACAACACGTTCTATTAATTCTGGTAAACCTGGTTCGTTTTTAATTGGACATTTACCCGCGTTTATGTAATCAATTTTCCATCCTGACCGTTGTGATCGTCGTTGAATACCAACAACTTGAAAAGAACCTGTATCAGCAAGTAATGCTGCAATAGGAATTCCAACATATCCCATCCCAATTACAGCTACTTTTTCAACCGCTTTCATCCTAACACCGCACTAATTTAGATTATTAAGTAAATCTCTGAGAGTCAAAAGGCTTTATGAGTTACCCCAATAATTTTTGAATTCAGAGAGAGAAGAAAAAAATTAGCTTATGAACTGATTTGTTGAGATTAGATTAATTACTTACCCAATGTAATCACGGAAAATTAAAATTAAATTACACATTCTTGAATATCACAAAAAGTTTGAACGGATTCAGTATTTCTTAGCCTTCCATAACAATTCAGGGGAAAAAAAATCCTTTAAGAAGTATAAGCACAAATTAAATGTATAAGTTTACTCATCTCTTATTACGTTTAATGAACACAGATTAAGAGGATGGTTTCAAGGATTAGCACGAAAATTACTGTTTTTGGGATGGGATATGTAGGGATTCCCTGCGCAGCACTTCTTGCGGATGTCTCTGATTTTTATGTGACTGGGGTCCAGCGACGATCTCAGCGGTCAGGATGGAAGATAGATCAGATAAACAGTGGAAAATCCCCATTCAAGGGAGAAGAGCCCGGATTAGATGAATTGATTGAACGAGTCGTCAAAAATAAGAAATTCTCAGTGACTGATGACCCAGCTATATGTTCCGATGCCGATTTTATCCTAATTGATGTGCAAACACCAACTGACGATATTCACTATCCACGATATGAGTCATTAGAGGAAGTAAGTCGACAGATTAGCAAATATATGAAGAAGGGAGTGACTGTCATAGTAGAATCTACAGTCGCACCTGGTACAACGGAAAATGTGGTATTACCAATATTAAAAGAAGGATCGGGATTTACACCAGATAAAGACTTCTCACTTGCATTTTCCTATGAACGAGTGATGCCTGGTAAATTATTGGAGTATATAATCAATATGCCAAGGGTGATTGGGGGAATAAATGAAAAAAGTGTACAAAAGGCGGAATGGTTATATGGACATATTGTTAAAAGAGAAATTTCGACCATGAGCAGTTGTATTGCAGCAGAATTAGCAAAAACAATCGAGAATTCTTATCGTGATGTCAATATTGCTTTCGCGAACGAAATGGCATTGGTATGCGAAAGTATGGGAGTGAATATTTATGATATCATTAATGTAATCAATGCACGGCATGACCGACATATGCATATTCCAGGGGCAGGGGTAGGGGGACATTGTTTACCGAAAGATCCATGGCTATTGCGTTATGGGGCGATGAAATATGGAACGCATTTTAGAGAACCCGAGATCATTGCACTCTCTAGACGAATAAACGATAATATGCCAGTACATTTAGTAGAATTAATAGGCAACATCTTTTCAAAGATGAATTTAGCATTTAGGGATTCTAAGATAACTGTGATGGGAATAGCCTATTTAGAAGATTCAGACGATACACGGAATACTCCAGCCCGACGAGTACTCTCTCTTTTACGTTCAAGAAATACTGAAGTAATTCTACACGATCCTTTTGTAGATTATCTAGACGGAGAAAAAGTAGAATCAGATCTCTGGAAAGCTATCGACGACAGTGATTGTTTGGTATTCGTTACTAAGCATTCAGAATATTATAATCTTGATTTGGAAAAAGTTAAAACTAAAATGAAAACACCTATCATTATTGATGGTAGAAATATCTTTATTTCAGATGAAATGAGAATCCTCGGCTTCACATATGAGGCCATAGGGAAAGGATAAGCATAATTTTAATACTGCTTAGTATCAGGCTAATTTTTTAACTGGATTATTGCCATTAATCCATTTAATTCCTTTATAGATACCCAAAAAGTATAGAACGTATGCTACAACCTCGATAAGGACAGGATTATCATTCCACCCGAAAAGGCCAGCTAGAATACCTCCAATGACACTTTTTTCAAAGCGGGAGGCGTACTCAGGATCATAAGCCCAACCAAAAACGAATCGAAGGACATCACCTAGTAACGTATTATTGATGTTCCATACCTCAGTCCAGATGAAAACTTCAGCGAAAGGATTACTAGTGGATTCTAGAAATTCAAAAATTTCATGGAGACCATGGGCTAATAAACCAGCCGCAAAAACAATGAGAACAATACTGGTGAACTTAAAAAAACGTTTCGTATTGAGCTGATAGGAATAGCGGAAGAGGAGGATTGATAAGATTGCTGATATTAAAATTCCAAGAATGAGTCCTGAAATAATGGATAGCGAGGTTATTGGAACACCTAAAGTCACATAATTATCAATATAGGCCGCATAAAGAAAGATCACTAGCTCTGCTCCTTCTCGAGCGACTGAAAAGAATACTATCAAGATGAGACCTAAACGTTGCCTATCGGAAATCGTGATAGCGATTTTCTCCTCCAGTTCAGATTTAATGGATCTAGACTGTTTAGTCATCCAAATAATCATCCAAGTGATGAAACCAGCCGCTAAGAGCATGATTATTCCCTCGAAAAGTTCCTGATAAGCTTGAATTCCTTCTAATATTGTTAGGAATATCCACGCTAATCCTAAACTAGCAAATATTGCCGCAATAGCCCCATACAAGACATCACGATAGAGATCCTGTCGATCATTGATTTGTAGAAAACTCAAGATAATTCCTATAATCAATATTGCCTCGAGAACCTCGCGCAAAGCAGAAATAAAACTGATGGTTAACACAGATATGATTTCAGGGAACAAAGATATTTCCTCATACTCCACTTCACAATAGTGAATATCGGAAATATTCTATAAAACTCTTTAGCTACGGTAATTGAGAAATTGTTTATTTTGAGTTTAAGAGAATATATTATCCTCTTGTCACAAGTTGGAACCCTTTCTCTATTTTCAGTTTTGAAAATGGTATAATCGGCTCTCCTCCCTGATTATACATCAATATAATCCGTTTACCTGT
The DNA here is from genome assembly GCA_016839815.1 of Candidatus Hodarchaeota archaeon. Classification (GTDB taxonomy): domain Archaea; phylum Asgardarchaeota; class Heimdallarchaeia; order Hodarchaeales; family Hodarchaeaceae; genus Hodarchaeum. Next base: position 570 of record JAEOTM010000053.1, on the reverse strand, counting down.
TTCATCCTGGAAATTAGTAACGTTTGTATCACTTTTTACATATTCAAGTCTGAATTGATAGTTTTCCCATTTGGGTAACGAGCTAGAAATAAACGGAAATTTGTCAAAAAAATCTCTAGTTATCTTAATTATTCTATCAGCGGCATCTCCTTTCCCAAGAATATCAGGAAACAAGATTGGATCATTATTTTTTACAGTATTTTCAATAATTTCCTTAATTGATAAAACATCAATAGAAACTAATTCATTTGATCCACTAACTAATGTTTCTGGACGTTCTGTATTCTCTCTTAATGTTAGACATCGTTTTCCTAAACACAAGCATTCTTCTTGGACTCCCCCTGAATCAGTTAGAACTAAATCGACATTGATCAGAAACGAAAGAAAATCAATATAACCTAATGGATCTAAGAGAGTAATATTTGGAGATTCACCAATTCTTGGCAGTAGATCAAACCGTGCAAAACTTTTTCTTGTCCTAGGGTGAAGGGGAAGAATAAAATGAATATTCTGCATATGTGCTAATGAATGAATTATTTCTGTTAACTTTTTTCTACTATCGACATTTGC
>JAEOTM010000189.1 GCA_016839815.1 Candidatus Hodarchaeota archaeon | reverse complement strand
GCATTAATGGAAGAATAATGAATATGCTTACTAATATTCCAGTGATTCTTTGCTTGGCAGTAGACCCTGGAATGAGGAGAAAAATCACTGGGAACGAATAGGAAACTAGAATAAATGTACCCATGCCCCAAAGTAATATTAACATGATTTTTTTTTCTCTCATGGTTCTTTCGCTAATGTCTTCTTGGATTGAATGATCATAAATCAAGATTGCATCAGGATTCTTTCTCTCCCATTTCTCAAGAATTTTGACAGTATCGAACTTGTGAATTCTAATTAGAATTGGTGATACGATCATAGCAGTTAGAAACACAACTGAGTAAATGGTATAATCAAGCCGTAATTTGAATAGAAGAAAATCAATAAAGTCCTCGGTTAAATCTTTTTCTTCTGAACTGAAGATTAGAACACCAGATAACGAAGATAATATTGCTAACTTAAGATGCTGAACAAGAGTGAGGTTTATTTTATGATTCACAAAACTCATCGATTATCTCTTATACCTCGAATAGTATTAGTTAAATTTTATTACATAAAGCGAACCTATGTAGCCTACATAGAATATATAGAAAATCGTTTCAATACAAGGTAGCCTCATTTAATTTTTACATATGAAACAAATATAAATTCGGCTCAATTAACCTTGCAAATCATATGGTAAGGATTTTCTTGGAGACGATATTTCTTGTTGTTCTTTAATTAGTAACTTCTGGAATTGCTCTTCCACAGGTACAATATGAATCTCCAAGTCTTGCGGTCTGATAGCAACAGGCAGGGACATCCTTTTCTAGTTCAGGGGAGTACAGTGTCGGAACTTGTACTGTTCTTTTGGGTGTTGCTACCTCTGTTGGATAAAGTTTACTTGCTGGCTGTCTCGAAGCCATCCAAAAACGTACACCTCTATTACCATCGACAAATATTTTCCATCCTAGTAAAAATATTAGTAGACCAAAAACTGAGGAATACAGGTTTAAATTAGACCAAATTGTTAAGCCAATAGGTAGTAAAATTACCAGTAAACCAGTTACGAGTAACTTCAGACATTCACCTGCCAATTGACATTCTTTGGTACAGTAATCTTTACTTATGAAAAAGTAGATTTGTGAAGATGTTAGATTCTTATCTATTGGATCCCCACAGGTTTTACAGACCATTGTTAGTTAACTCCCTTAATAATATATTAGTAATTTACATATATATATCTAATTAAGTTTCTCATGTGTTGAATTTGTATATACAATTATGATATTAGCTATTTGCGCCTTAATATTGTCTAAATTTATCTAAAATAATACTTTCGGAAATTCAAAATTAGAGTACTTGCTTTCAAGTATTATCTCATACCAGCCTTAAGCCTTGTTGTCATAATACTTTCACTTATCCCGTATACTTCGGTCTTTTATGCATTGAAATCGTAATTTACTTAGTGGTAACACTTACTCGCACTATCCAGACTTTAGCAGAGATAGATCCTTGTGATAGCTCAACTCTCCTGCAGACAATGGAGGAGTACAGAATTGCTGCCCAAACTGCATCTGATTATGGCTACAACCACAAGACTGCAAGTGCAATCAAGATCCATCATCAGACTGATACTAATCTACGGAAAACTACAAACCTTCCTTCTCAACTCATTTGTGCATCAAGAAATAAAGCATCTGAGGTCCTCAAGAGTTTGAAGGAGAAGAAAAAAAAATCCCAACCCCATTTCAAGTACTATCTTCCGATTCGTTATGATCGGAGAAGTTCAACTATACTTCCTGATCAATCACTAGTAACCTTGGCGAGTGTTAAAGGAAGAATTCGGGTACACTATCAAATTCCAGAATATTTCAAAAAATATGGCAACTGGGAGAGAAGAGGTATTGAACTGGTCTATCGTAATAAATTGTTCTACATTTATTTCGTCGTGGAAAAGAAAATCAAAGACTCAAAAATTCATAGTGGAGAGGTTATTGGCGTAGATCGGGGTATAAAGAACATAGCAGTGGATTCAAAAAATCATTTCTACAATGGTAAACATGTCAGAGAGCTCAAAAAGAGATATTTCAGACTTAGACGCTCTCTCCAGAAGAAAGGCACTCGTTCAGCTAAGAGAAAATTACGAAAAACTCGAGAACGAGAGAGACGGTTTCAGAAGGATGTTAATCATTGTATTAGTAAGAAACTAGTAGGTAGATCTCAACATAATAGTACAATTGTATTTGAAAATTTAAAGCATATTAGAGCATCAATGAGAGGGCGAAAGAGAATGAATAGAGAGTTCCATTCCTGGTCATTTTTCCAGTTGGAGGAATTTGTTAGATACAAGGCGAAGGAAAAGGGGATCATTTTCAAGGAAGTTGATCCACAGTATACCTCGCAAAAATGTAGTAAATGCCAAACTATCAATCAGAAGAACCGTAAGGGTTATTTGTTTAGGTGTCAGAATTGCGCATACACTACTGATGCAGATAGAAATGCTGCTCTCAATATCAGAAATGATTATTTTAACGATTCAATCAAATTATTCCTTGAAATTGAAGCTCCAATAATTGTACATAATAGAAAAAATCTGGCTGAAGTAGGTATATCCATCTTCAGTGGGGCTCAAATCAGTAGTCCTAATGTAGCATCCTAAGATTTACAATGATAGCTACAAAAAATGTTTGTATATACATTTTAACTGATGTTAATCTGATCAATCAATCATTTTTGATCTCTCATACTTAATAATCCTGTAAACAGTCCAATAAATAATGCTAGTGGGAATTCTATTCTAATAATTGAAACACCAGTTGCAGGTTCTGTTTTTTCATAATATGAAAGGTTCCAATTTTCAAGATAGGAATATCTTGCCAAAGCAAGTATCACTCCTCCAATAATAAGCAAAAATCCTTGATAACGATGAATATCGATAATTGCAGCTAAAAGAGAGACAATACCAAGGATTAGAGCAATCAATCCCAAGACCCAAGTAGAATCAGTAAAATATCCAATTGGATACATTCCACCTGCTGAAAACCAATTCAATTCAAAAAAACTACTACTTGGATGGTCTAAAAAAGAAGCTCCATCAGATTCGTTGATAGCTCGGTACATGAAAGCATTTGCTACGGTTATTGTATTGTCACCCCCAAATCCCTCATGTGAAGAAATCCAGATGGAAAAAGGCAACAGTAAATAGAGGAGTGATCCAATAACCAAAATTGTTTTCACATGTAACAGGATGTAATCCTATTTTTAAATTCAATGAAAATACTTTAGACACAATCAGTTAATTAATCTCATAAGTATCGATCATAACTAGTCTGAACCTATTCCAATAGTGTTGGAGTGT
>JAEOTM010000188.1 GCA_016839815.1 Candidatus Hodarchaeota archaeon | reverse complement strand
TGTCTCTCTTACTGCTTCTCTTCTCTCACACTTTTCAAAAAACAAGTGAAGAAAAGCGAATTTGGGTAAGTATTTTCATCATTTCAATGCTTGAGCCAATTTTGCAATTATCCTTCGGATTTGCCAATGAGTACCCTCCGATTGTGGAAGGTTATTCCAATGGATTACATGTATTTTTGATTAATTTCCTACAGTTGACGTGTTTCAAGCGTTATGATTTTTTTTCTATGTTTACTTTCCGTATGATATACTATTTCTTCTGGCATATCCTTTGGGGGTACATACGGTTAATTATTCTGTTCCCTCATTAAAGTTCGGAAATTAGATTGATGGTATAAACACAAAACCCTGCATGTATCTGCAGGGTACCTTTTTCCTAATTCCCTATTCCATTATTCATATAAGCCTAAAAGCTAGCTTCAACAATTACAATACCTTTTTGAGGACTTTCCAATATAATAATCGAATATTGACTCTCCATTAATTCTCTCTTCTATCAGGAAACGCTATTTTCGGACGTTTTCCAATGAAAGAAGAGCCCACATCTTTAGCCATTTGCAGAGCAGTTTGAAATGGAATCCCTAAGGACAGATGGTCTTCAGGAAACCAATGATTCCCTGTTGGATCAGTCGGTCCTAAAATAACTCCATTTTTGATATTGGTTTCAATCATTCCAGTTGGATAGGAAATAAATGAGGCACAGGAAGGTCCCCAAGGCATATGAACTCCATAGGAGTTATTTGAATGAAAATAGGCTAAAGAACAGAGATTTCTAATCTGTTCAGAATTTCCAAAACATAGAAAAGTCTTTATTTCAGAGTCTGCCTCTACAGGTTCGTCGCTTCGACAGATTACTATGAACTTTCCCAGTGGAGTAATTGAACCAGCAGGAGGTAATCTCTTGTCTACCAAATCTGGATCAGAAATTAGAAATTCAGATTTACCATTCCTAAACTCCGGAGTCCCAGTGGATAAGAAATACTTCAAATGAGAAAGGAATGGTTTATATCCGAGCCAGGCTTGGCCTCCTGGGCAACATTGCTTCTGATCATCTCTTCCAATATGAATACTCGAATGGAAAGATGAATCTGATGCAACGGAGTATATAGCATTTGCAATGCACCTATTAATATCAATTGACGAAATAGAGTTTTTTGGGGGAGTCTCTACTCCATAGATTAGTAGTGGCTGTGACTGTAATCGTCCCGCTTGCTTTAATTTCCTTCCTATCTCACTTGGTGGAAATCTTGAATGCACTTTTTCAAAATCCCCTTTTTTTACTTGAATTCTCGTTTCTGTCTAATTGGATTATCAAAGATTAATACGGTCAAAACTATTAGGGTAATGGCAATTATAGCCATTCCTAAAAATTCGAATATTAGACTTGAAGTAAGTCCACCAGTCTCAATTACCTCGTTCATAATCTTTCCACCATCTAGATAAGAATAAAAAGAGGCTCCTCGAAGATAATCAGATAAAACTGGATCAGAAGCTTTAACTAATCCACCTACAGTTTTAAGAAGATAAGATCCACCCACAAACAAACCTCCAAAAGATAGAGTTTTTCCAGTATCCATTGTGATGACCGAGATTAGGATGACTACACAAGTCATTGTAAAGTAAAGAAACCATTTCCCCACTAAAGCTAAGAAGAATGCTTCAGCACCACGAGGTTGAAGTTCAACTCCTACGAGAGCGGCCCCAATGATGGTTATACCAGTAGAAAATACAGGAAAAGAAATCGTAACAGTTATGAAGGCAAAAACCTTTTCTAAAATAAATTGCCATCTAGGAACTGGGAAACTTAACATAAAGTCCAATGATCCACTATCTACCTCTCGATTAACTATTTGGATCCCAAAAAGTAAGATAAGTGCCATAAAAAAGATATCAGCCATAGTAAATATTTCCATTGCTAGAAATCCTTCCACCGATGAAAAATCAGCCCCTTCTGGGAGTAATGCCTGATAAAAAGGTTGATTTAACAAATCTCCAAAGTCAGCCATATAATCCTTGAAGGATGGCCAAAGTATTACCATCAGTAATGAGAATGCAGCCAAGACAAGAATAGGTAACATCCAAATGACCCAATTTTTACGTATCTGTTTAAAATATATTGATAACATTTTTAATCCTCCTGTTCTACATCTAATTCGTCTTTATAGTACGTAAGAAAGATGTCTTCCAAGCTACTGTCTTCTAACGTCATTCTCTTAATCCTGCGTAATGTAACAAACTTCAATAAAGCATTCACATCTTCTTTGACTTTAACGTAAAAAACGCTTGCTTTTTTCTCTACACTAAACACGTTTGGTACAGCTTGAAAATCAGCTAGGTCAGGAAGTTCTCCATCGAAGAATTCAACTGTTAAAAGCTGCATAGATTTGGTTCGAAGTTCTTTAACTGTTTCAATAATTATGATTTTTCCATTCCTAATAATACCCACACGATCACAAATCGCCTGTACTTCAGCTAGATTATGACTTGAGAGGAAAATCGTTTTACCCTCATCACGCATTTGGAGAAGCAAACGATGGAATCTGGAGGCCATTAAGGGATCTAAACCACTTGAAGGTTCATCTAGGATGACGAAATCAGGATTGGAAGCCAAAGCTGTTATAATTATTACTTGTTGGCGATTTCCAGTTGACAGGCTTTTAAAATCGAGAGTAAGGTCTACTTTGAATATTGATCGAAGTTTTTTCAGGAATTTATGATCGATTGATTTAAATTTTCCAAAATATGAGATTATCTCCTTCCCGGTAAAATTCCCGTATAGATCTATTTCACTCCGAATAAAACCCAGACTCTCTCTAATTTCTAAGGCATCTTTCAAGTAATCGAGACCATTTATTTTTATTGTCCCTGATTGAATGGTTAGAAATCCAAGAATAGATCGAATAGTCGTCGTCTTTCCTGCACCATTGGGACCAAGAAATCCAAAGATCTCTCCCTTGTTAACTGAAAAACTCACATCAGTTACCGCTTCAACACGACGACCGATTTTATGGGATTTAAATTGCAATTCTCGTCCATAAACCTTAGTTAAATTCGATACTTGAAGAACAGCATCTTTTTCGCTAGTAGTCATTGATAGATCACTCCATTTTTGATACAATGTTGATTATTATCCTAGATAACTATTAACCTTGCATATGCTGTGTTCTTTGTCACATTTATTAAGATTTCGATGATTGCACAAATCACGCAATTAAATAACCGATAATTTTTCACAATATTTTTCGGGAAAGAGGGATCGAATTATGTGGAATATAAATACAACATTATGCTTTCTAAAAGGAGATTTTCTTCTTAATTAGGTATGATATTTAAGGAACCTTACCAGAATAATTGAAAACAGAAACCCCAGAATGAAGGATGCGAAAAGGTTGCGAACAAAAATTAAACTGTTGATATGCTTATTCACACTTACGTTTCCAATTTTCCAATCATATGGAAATGTAGCGAACTGGGAAATTTATTATCCTCCTGGCGATCACTTTCAAATTCATTATATCCCGCCAGGGTCAGGCTATCCACTGTATGAAGTTACACTTGATCAAGTTGAAGATTGGGGAGTTATTATGGAGGATGTTCGAAATCGAGTCCTTCAATTTAACTTTGACGATCCAGAGAGGAATGAACGAACTCGGATTGGTATTGAGGATTTAGGAATCAATGCTAAAGGAGGCATAAGCCACGGTCATGGCCAGATGGCCTTCGATCCATATTATTTAGGTGTACCCGATGTAAATGTTGGTCGTAGTGCGTCATATATTGAACAATTAGCGGTAGCTGTTCATGAATACTTGCATGTGATTCAATATATGTACCCTGGGGATGAAGGTCCTGACTGGGTAACAGAGGGCCAAGCCCGAATGCTTCAAGACAAGATCTATCCATTAGTTGATACTGGAGATGATCTGGATCAATCAGGATATTTAGGAGAGGTAAATGGCTATTTACTAAATCCTATACGGAATTTGTTTGAAGGGTCTTATGATGCAGCCCTTTTTTGGACCTATGTGACCGAACAACTCGGCCAAATTCAATCTGAACCTGAAGTTGGGGTGGACGCTCTATATGAGTTTTGGGAAGCTGCTCAATCGGTAGGGGGATGCAATGACGCGTTTTATGTTTTCGATAAAATGCTTGAACGACTAGGATTCTCCTTTCTTAATCTTGAAGCAGTTTTTAAGAGTTTTGTGACAGCGAATTTTGCAAAGGACCTGGATTGGGGATTAGAACAGAATTATTATCGATATACAGACGAAATTCAACCCCCACGACCCTACATGCCAGTGAGACTAGAAATAGATAAAGTTCTTCCTTATGGTGCCGTGGAAACTGATTTTGATTTTCTCCCTTTTTCTTGGGCTCCCAAATATTATCGTGTCAAGCCTGCTGTACGAGGATCAAATTCACCGATTACTGTAGAAGTAAATCAAGTAACAAATGAAGAATTATATTTTTCACTATTAAAAGTGAATAATAATCAGCTAATAGACCATTATACTTTGTCTAACCATAATCACTATGATCTAACTGTAGTTGTTAACCCAGGGGATGAATTAATTCTCATTGTATCCACTTTAGGGATGTCTAACCCTGATCCTGTTCAATATCGCTATTCATTTTCATCGGGGGGGTCAGATCTTTTGGTGAATATTCTTTCCCCCACTAGTTTACAGGATAATCTCTATGCGGTAGTTGGCCCACATTATGATCCAGGAAAATTCCTTATTGTTACTGAAGTCATGTCCAACTGGGATCCCGTTCCCAATATTCAAAAAGAGGATTTTATTGTAGAAGTAGGGCAATCGTCGGCCAATGTTCTCACGTGTACTGATGTTTTTGGACATTATTATTTAGAAGTTCAAGCTCCTACCCAATCATCATCAGGTTACCAAAATCTAACTGTACGATACGCAGGAGCCATGGATCAGGAAAATATGGCTATTTTATATTATCTCCGAGTAACTAATAACATGCTTGTTTTGGATAAGTCAGGTAGTATGAGTGTTAATGAAAAAATGGATGCTGCACAAGCTGCAGCGCGATTATTTGTTAATTCCTACTACAACATCACACAAGTAGGGTTAGCGTCATTTAATCAAGACGCTGTATTATTAGAGCATCTTAAAGCAGTTGAATTACATAGAGACACTCTTCTCACAAAAATAGATGTTGTAAATGCTGGCGGGTTCACTTCAGTTGGAGATGGACTTTTCGTTGCTCAAAATGATCTCTATAGCTATAGTAATGGTTCATTTGCTGATCGAAATATTATTATTTTGACCGATGGGCGAGAAAATGAACCCCGTTTCATTGAGGATATTAAGCATCTTATCCAGGGTAATTATACTAAGGTTTTTGCGATCTTACTTGGAATTGATTCCGAAGCTGCAGCTCTACAGGAGCTGGCATATCAAACTGGAGGGGCAGTATATTTCGCTTTTGATCCTGCTTCTGGTACGCTTTCCTCGGATTTGGCAGATATTTATCGATTGATAGCAGAACAAACAACACAGGATCAACGTGTTTTTTCAAGTAAAGAAGTTTTAAACACAACTCTCTGGACGATTGATGAACCTTTCCATCTAGATTCAGCTGATAGAGCATCCATTGTATTTAATTATCGAGCAGATTCTCAAATTGTTGGGCAACCAGTAGTTTTACGAACACCTGATGGTAAAGACATAACCGCAACATTCACCAGTGGAAAACAAGGCTTACAGAAGTACTACGGGCACTACGTGTGGAATCTAAACCAACCCATGAGCGGATTATATCACATTATTGTTGGAGAGAGTTCTGGGTTCATCGAATATTTTGCTGAAGCAGCTGTGAGTAATCCCTTATCCATCAATATGCATTTTCCTCTTCCTGATAGGCGCTCCATTAAACATCCTAGCCTCAGAGTGACTGGATGTGAATTTCCGATACTAGTGTCACTTTCAGACGACGCTCCAATCACGGGTGCAACTGTAAAAGCGGAGGTTATGACAGGAACTAGCTATACAGATACTGAAACATGGGATCTATGGCTTTATGACGATGGAGAACATGGTGATGGATTAATCAATGATGGGGTGTATGGCAATTGGTTTACTCGAACTATGAAGTCAGGCTCTTATGTTGTCACAGTTGAAGCACAAGGAATTTCCCCAATGTTGGGAGGCCATTTTACTAGACAAACAAGTGAGGCTTTTCACCTTATCCCTGATACTGATCAAGACAAAGACGGACTGCCTGACGGTTGGGAACAAAGATACGGAATGAATACTACAAAAACGTCAGGTAACGATGGGCCCAATGGGGATAATGACTTGGACAATTTACTGAATATCGATGAGTTAAAATATGGGACCAACCCAATTAAACCTGACACTGATAACGGTGGGGAAAATGATTTCTCTGAAGTAACCTTTTTACGTGATCCGTATTTTACATTTGATGACGAGCTTTATGCTCCGAGTTTCCATCTAATTGCGGGAAATCAAAATGTTACAATTAAATACCAAGCTCGGAGAGATGATGAAACCTTTAAGCTCTACCGTGCCAGTCAAAATCAACCGGTTTTTACTTTAATTTCTGATACACTAACAGGTACAAACACTTCGTATGTCGACCTAGGGTTAACTAATGGACTAGAATATTACTATAAGATGGTGGCGGTTACAGGCCGAGGTGCTGAAAGTGATTTTAGTCCTGTGTTGTCAGCTATACCAAATCTCGTTGCTACTCGTCCCATAGGATTTATAGTTATCAATAATGGTGATAAATACACCTTATCAACTTCCGTTGTAGTTCAGATTATCGGGATAGATCCCCTTGTCCAGGAAATGAGAATTTCTCAAGACCCCTCCTTCGAGGGAGTATCTTGGACCCCAATTCAATCACAAGTTCAGTTTGTTTTAGCAGACACGGGACCTCAGTTAGTATACGTCGAGTTAAGAGACTCTTATGGTAATATCGGTGGAGATGATCGTGGAGCTTATGCCTATGATGGAATAATTGTTAATACTACAGCTACATCAGTATCAACAACCACCAGTTCTTCTTCAAACTGGATAACCTTGACTCCTGGATTGATTATCTCGTGGATACTAATCATCCATTTCTATTCTCGACGAAGAAGAAGAAAACAGATTAGGTAAGATCGTCATTAGGAACTAAATCTAGCTCCTAAGAGAATGTCAGAGTCGGATAACCAATTCCTCAGCTCTTATTCTTTACTAATCTATCCTTAAACTGCTGGCGTCAAGCTTTGCCTAATCTTTGGAAATAAGATATCTATAAGAAATTTACTACCCTCTCTGTATGATATATCATAAGATTCAGATTTTAATGAATCAATGGCTTTATGACCCAACATTAATTGCATTAAACTATCAGGAGGGATTTGTAGATCGAATTCAACATTGGAATTTTGAACTTCAGAGTTTATTAACCTAGTAATTGAGCTCAATTTCCCATTTTTAAGTCCTAATAAAATCCCCCCTTTAAAGTAGTTAATACTCAGACTCCCTGTATAATTCTTGTACTTGGAACTATAGAGTCGTCTTTCTAGAATTGATGTTATTTGCTCTAGGAATAAGTGAAAAGCAGGGATTTTTACAAACCAAGCATAATCAGCAGAAAAGTTTGAACCCACGAAATTCTCAATTTCTATTAGTATTTCTTGTTGAGCTGGCTTTAGAATTGAGATTGGAAGATTATATTTCTTTGATTCCGAAAATGCAAATCTAAAGATTGAATTCACAGCTCTGAGATTTTCCAAAAAAAGTTCTCGTATGCAAAAACTACCAAATCTAACCATTGAATAGAAATTTCCAATAATTGAATCTCCTTTTTTCACAAGAAAAAAATGACGTGCTTCATCGCTTTCTGCAAGCTTGGGATTATTGTAGAAATCAAAAGATTTAGAGGATAACTCTTGATAGAGGTCTAAATGTTTATTTCTTTTAGCTCTGGTTTCTAAATATTGGCTGAAAGAATCTTCATCAACTACCTTTTCTATATTAAATTCTGAAATTTTCTTTTCTAGTTGATTAAACATTCTTTGCCCAGAAATTTGAATATTACCCTCGAATCTCACCCCATATTCATATCCAAACGACTTATAGAAATAGGGAATACCTAGGATGACAATGAACGCAAGGTTGTATTCCATTGCCCTACTTTCTAGAGCTTGGAATAATTGTCGTACCAAGCCTCTATTCCGATAATCCCTGTGAGTTCCTACAATGTCTACGGATCCATAGGGTATTTTAACACTTTCAAAAACACAGATTTTCCGGTTAAGATTTACCCATGAGATAACCATGTCATTTTTTGCAGTGTCAACAACAATAAAATTATCTTGTAAGGAAAAACTTGGATAGTAATCAACTAACTGGTTCACATAGATGCTAATTCCTTTACCCATATCCTCCTTTTGAAAACAATGACTAGCAAGTTTCACTAATGAATCTCTATCTGATTCTTTTATAGTTCGAAGGATTAATCCATCACCTAAGTTTATCATATTCTACCCTTCATAATGCACCATTAGATATCCAGTAAAATGTATTTCTTTGTTTATTTGTCGATTAGCTTATTTTAACACTTATATTAAATGTTTCTAATAGTAAATACAAAGTAAGACTGAAATAACTATAATGTAAGTGAGAACGCAAATAATATAATATAAGTCAGCTACACTAGGTCAATTCGATTAATATGCTCTAGCAGAAATAATGGAAATTTATTTCAGTTAAGTAATATTATTTCGCATTTTAATTGATCCACCCTAAAGAAATAATTCAGATTAGTGGTGAATGAAGTTATGAGAGAAGTTGTAATCGTAGATTATTTACGTACACCGTTTTCACGATCACGACCTAATGCTCCTGAGAAAGATTTGTTAAATGACTTTCGGATGGATGTACTCGCTGGTCGACTCATTAAGACTATGATAGATCGAAAAGGGATTAATCCCACTGAAATCGGTGATCTTTTAGTAGGTGCGGCCTTTCATGTAATGGAACAATGGTTATATGGAGGCCGTGGAATAGTAGCACTTGCAGAACTACCAGAAACTGTACCTGCTCAAGCTATTGACAGACAATGCGGTTCTTCCATGAACACGATCCATACGGGTGCAATGCAGATAATGACTGGAAATAGTGATATTGTAGTGTCCGCAGGTATTGAGCATATGACACATATTCCAATGGCTGGGAATCCTCATATCGATCCTCCCACATTTCTAGCATCCGAGGATAAGTATGAAAAATATGACTTTGGTACAGGATTTGTGATGGGATTAACAGCAGAAAAACTCTTCAAACAGGCTGCAGAGAAATTTGGTGTAACTCGTGAGGATCTTGATCAATATAGCCTTGAATCACACGAGTTTGCAGCAAAAGGGCAGGATGAAGGTTTCTTTAAAGATGAATTAATGCCAATTGAGCTTGCTAATGGTGAAATATTTGATATAGATGCTTCTGTTCGTCGTGGTTCCACAATGGAACGTATGGCAGCATTAATGCCAGCATTTGACTTTGATGGGGTAATAACACCTGGAAACTCATCCCCACTTAACGCAGGAGCCACAGCAATGGTTCTTATGTCAAAGGAAAAAGCTAAAGAATATGGCCTTGATCCCTTAGCCACTATCAAATCAATGGGTTGGGCAGCCGTAAATCCTGGTATCATGGGAGCAGGCCCAGTTCCTGCAAGTAAAATAGCTTTAAAAAAGGCTGGTTTGGAAGCTAAAGATATAGACTACTGGGAAATTAATGAAGCGTTTGCTATAGTTGCGCTTAACGCTATAAAAGAACTTGGAATAGACAGAAACAAAGTTAATGTTAAAGGTGGTGCAATTGCCCTTGGCCATCCATTAGGTGCTACTGGTACTCGTCTAGTTGGCACTTTAGCTCGCATTCTCCATTGGGAAAATGGCCAATTTGGCCTAGCCAATGCATGCATAGGAGGCGGACAAGGTATCGCAACCATCATTGAAAAAGGAGGATAATTCCTCCTACAATCTTTTAATATAAGTAGAATAAATGAAATTAAGTAGGGATGAACATAATGAAATTAGATGATATAAAACACGTAGCAGTAATCGGTGCCGGTGACATGGGCCATGGGATCGGTCAAGTTTGCCTAATGGCCGGTTGTACTGTCTCTTTATATGATATTAAAGACGAATTTGTCGAGAAAGGCAAAGGTCGTATCGAATGGAGTCTGAATAAGCTTGCATCGAAAGCTCGCATATCAGAAAAAGACAAGGATAAATTCTTGGGTAATTTATCAATAACAACCAAATTGGAGGATGCTGTGAAAAAAGCAGATCTTTGTGTAGAAGCAGCTCCTGAGAATCTAGATCTTAAAAAGAAAATTTTTGGCGATCTTGATAAATTTGCTCCTAAGCATGCTATTCTTGGCTCAAATACTTCCAACATGTCCATAACTGAAATAGGAGCAGCCACAAAACGCCCAGAGAAAGTAGTGGGTTTACACTTTTTCAATCCTCCGGTAATGATGCAGTTATGTGAGATTGTTAAAGGTGAAAAAACATCTGACGAAACTATTGATTTGATGGTTGCTTTTGCCAAAAAGCTGACGAAAGATCCCATCGTTTCAAAGGATAGTCCTGGTTTTATCGTTAATCGTGTTAATGCGATCACAATGCTCTTAATTGATCAAATGCGAAATTCTGGAGAATATGAACCCGCAGCAATTGATGCTACTGGAATGTCGATGGGTATGCGGATGGGTCCTTATGAATTAATGGATTTTGTAGGTCTTGACATTGCCTATCATTCAATGAATTACGTTGCTGACAGATTGGATAAGGACTTTGCACCGTCTCCTGCTCTTACTAAGCTTGTTGAAGCTGGCAAATTAGGTAAAAAAACTGGAGAAGGTATTTACAAGTGGCCAGAGACAGGAAGACCTGAAATTGACCAGGATGTTGACTGTGACTTTGACATTATGAATTTAATGAGAGTACAAATCAATGAAGCTGCTAAAGTTCTAGAGGAAGGTATCGCTGTTCGAGGAGCAAAGGATATCGATACTGGTATGAAAAAGGGTATGAATGCTTTCGCAGGTCCATTTGAACTAGCAGAAAATGCCGATTTAGCAGAGCTCACTGAATATATGGATAGTTTAGCGGATAAGTATAAATTAGAAGTCTTCCGTGCACATAAGTGGGTTAGAGATGGTACTTTAATGGAACATACAAAAGAACCTGCGGCTGCAGCAGCTGAAAGCTCTCCTTTCGAGTTTGATAATGTTGAAGTTACCAAAGATGAAGAGAATTACGTTACAACTATCATGCTGAACAATCCTCCCCTTAATCTTATCTCTCAAGATCTCCTTGAGGATTTAGGGAAAGCTCTTGATCTTTTATGGGATGATGACAAAACACGTGTAATTGTTATTCGTGGTAACGCGAACTGCTTCTCTGCTGGTGCACAAATCGATCCCGCCATGATGTTGGACGCAAATTCTTTCGCCCTTTACAACTATGTTCGAAAAGGACAAATGACTTTCAAGAAGTTACGTCAAATTCCAAAAATAGTTATTGCTGCAATGGAACGCTTCGCTCTTGGAGGTGGCTTAGAGATGGCTATGCACTGTGATCTCAGAGTTGCCAAGGAAAGTTGTAAAATGGGATTACCTGAAGTACAACTTGGTCTATTTCCAGCCTGGGGTGGTACACAAATCATGCGTAGACACATTGGTTTAGGTCAAACTATGGATCTTGTCATGTCATCCAGACGGGTGAAAGCTGAAGACGCAGAAGAAATGGGATTAATCACGAAGGAAGTAGACGACGACGAGTTTGAGGAATATGTTTATG
>JAEOTM010000187.1 GCA_016839815.1 Candidatus Hodarchaeota archaeon | reverse complement strand
CCTTCAAATACAATCGATCTAATGCTACTTTTTCCACTTGCTCCCAATCCCATGAATAATACTTTATTAGGTTGATTAGTCTGTTGCATTTATACTCACAACACTTCTCTGAATTCAAGTGAAGTATTTACCTTCAGGGAAATTTTAACTAATTACTAATTTGCATGATAATATCAATAATTATAAATAGATTCTCCCAATTAATTTCGGATGAGTTAATTAGAAGTCTTATTAAAATGTTAATCACAGTTAAACATGAATATATTGAATAATAATCTTCTCTGATTTGTAATTGTCACTCAATACACAAGGATAAAATTGAAGATGTCACGATGGGTTTCGGAGTCCGAGATTTCTCAACAACTTGGATATAAAATCCTAATTGCTGGTTTGAGTGAGGCAGGAAAAACTGCGGTAAAACGAATTTTCTTTTTAAAGCAGCAAACCGAAGACGTGAATAAACTTTCTGCAACAATTAATTACGAGAGATTGTCTCTCACAGTGAATGATGTACCAGTCACTATTGTCGATTTGGGTGGACAAAAGATCTTTTTACAACGGTTTCTAAGTGGATTTAGTCCATTTGTATTTAGTAATGTTAAAATATTTATTTTTCTAATTGATGTTGCAAATAAAACATCACGAAATAACTCAATTCAATATTTCACAGCTTGTTTAGAAAAATTGAACAAATTCTCTCCAACAGCCAATATCTTCGTATTCTTACACAAGAATGATTTAATTAGAAATAGCCCTAATTATGAATCAATTCATGAGCAATTAAAGGAACAATTCCAAATTGAATGTTCAAATCAATTGAAATTTTTTAGAACCACAATTTTTAAACCTGAAAGTGTTATTGATACGTTTGGACGAATTTTTGAACTTTGTCTTCCAGAGCTTTCTCAAAGCGACTTTGTAAATGGCCGATTAATTGGGGAAATAGAGGAACATCATGAAATTAAGATGACACTAGCAGATAAAATTGAACCAGTAGCTACCATAGCTCAAACACGACTAATACCAACAGAATCGGATGAAGATACTACCGTTGTAGAGAAATTGCGTTTTCTTATGAAACAATCTTTGAAGACATCTAATGATGTTTCTGACGAAGCTAAAGTCTTTCTTGGTAGTGCAGCAAGCGAAGAATCTATTTCAGAAACAACCCTAATACACAGAGATCCCAATTTAGAAGAAATAGAAGCAAAAAGCTTAACTTCACCACCGCTTAAAGAAATTTCTGGAGAATTTGAACCTCAATTGACTCCTCCGACTAGTTCGGTTGAAGTTAATCACCTAATTGAATTCTATCGTATCGGTTTTGGAGAAGCTAATGAACTTGTAAATAGTGGATGGAATCAATTATTTGAAATGGGTGTTACTTCTGGAATGCCTGTACCGTTAGTAAGTGATATATTCTTAAAGTACTTACCATTTATTGAGAAATCTCAAGGGGAAGAAAAGTATCGGACTATTGATCACAATAAACTTCTTGGATTATTTTCATTGATTCTTAAGGGAGAATTAAATGAAGAAGATATTGTCAAATGCTTAGTATTAGCATCTGAAAAACCACAATTTAGTATAAGAGAAATAGTTCAAGCATATATCATACCTTCTAAAGAAATAGTTCAAAGGAAAGAGATAGAAGTAAAAAAGAAAACAGTAGAATATGCACATTTAGATGTTCCAGTTGAAATGGAAAGCAGCGAAGGGGTTATTGCATTACCAAATACTCAGGGTATGGGCTTTAAAGTAGATTTAGTTGATGATGGTTTTAATGCTCTTATTTCTTTTCAGCTACGGAGTAGTATGGGTCAAAAAGAATTGATTGGAAGTTCTTTAGTTTCGTCTGAAGCAACTGAAGAGGAAATCCTTTACTTACTAGCCTATGAAAAGAACTTTATGAGTATTGGCGTTTTTGAAGATGGTATTTCATCAATGTATTTCGCTGCAAAAATAATTTATGAATCAATCAGACAGTTAAAGGCTAGGAAAATTAGCTCTACGAAGGATGTCACTACAAAAAGAATTCGAAGTGAAACTGGAGTTAGAGCGGATCTAGTTGAATTTGTAATTCCAATCGAGTTAGAAACTAGTGGAAACAATCTTTTACTTCCAGATAGTGAAAAAGTTGCTTTTAATCTAGAATCTGTAAAAAAGGGATTTATCCTCAGTTTCACTCAACGAGGATTTCCTATTGGACAGGCACACATTTCTGAAACAATATCAGAGCTCCAACTTGAAAAATTATTGAAAGAAGCAATGCAAATTCCTATAGAATCAGCGGGATCAGTCCGATTTGCATGCAAGATTATTCATGCTTCAATAAAAACCGCCATGCAATTTAAGGAAATTTCAGACCCGCAAGCTACCAGAAAACATGAAGAAAAGAAAGAAGAGACCTCGGATAAGCTGAAGGAATATTTAAATCTACTCCTAGATGATGAAAAGCTTTTCTAATCGTCTTCTCGTATAAAAATATGGATTTTAATTTTTCTTTATATATGAGAGAATTAATTCTTTAAATGTAGACTCTCTAGGAATATGAAGGAGCATTATATGGTTGATTTAATTTGTATCATGCCCTGAATGTCTAACCAAGCCTATTAAAGATCTTAACAAATCTTCATTTAATTAAAAAGTATCCTGGCAAAAAGTAATGGTCTATAAGCCTTATTTATTATCCAGAAGATTATACTTCTCGTTGTACCTTCAGTCTCCCATCATAATTTGAGTGTCATCAACTTGAATAATTTCGATTTCATCAGCAATTATTTCTGCTTGATTTGATAGGATTTCTACTCTTTCAGGAGGAAAACGTGTTTTGATTATGAGCTTCTTTGTTGAAATTTTTAAATTCCCAAGATCGAACTGTCTTTTTACTCTAATATCATTTCTTCCAACTCTTCTAAAAATCTTGTCTGAGAGTAATGTCCATTTAGTAAAAAAACCCACAAATTTAATTGTTATGAAAGGGGCTTTTATTATCCCCCCGATATTCACTGACCATCTTCTAGGATTTAAAAAGAGAAATATAGATTCCGAAGCAGTAATACCACTTTGTACGTTTATGTTACCCTCTAGGTGTAAGGTAGACGCTCCAATGGATACTGCAGAATTATTCAGACCAAATAGCCTTATTTTCCCCCCATTAATATTTCCACCAACTCGACAGTTCTTCTGTACGATTATGTCATCAGCAGAAATAAGATCCATTCCCACAATTAGATCTCCTTTTGCTTCGATTTTGCCTTTAGAGGTTCTTAATTCATTCTGTACTTGGAAGTTATCATCGAGAATAAGTGAAAATGCTCTGAACTGTCCATAAGCGGTAGAACTTCCATTAATCCAAACATCATCTTCGATTATCATATCATTGCGAAACTCAGCAACTGAAAACTTCTTCACATTCATTCATCTACCAGATATATTATGAATTCTCAATCCTAGGGTAAAAGGCTTTTCAATATTCGTCCAAGAAGGACTCCAGTCATCGCTTTTCGATAACGTTTATTTGACCGAATATCAGTGATAGGTTTAGTTTCCTCTACAATCAGCCCTTCGGCTTGTTCGATTAATTCCTTGGTAAACAATTGGGATTTTAGAAGGTGTTCTGTTTGGGTAGCTCGGACTATGGTGGGTGCAACAGCTCCTAACGAAATTCGAATATCCTCAATTCTTGATTCTTCTTTCACCAGAAGGGCCTCAACTGCGATGGAAACAACAACTATTGATAGTGCATATCTCTGTCTTAATGAAATATAGTCACCTTGATATCCTTCTAACTTGGGAACAACAAGTTTAGTGACTAATCCATTCTTAGGAATGTCGATCAGACCTGGACCAGTTATGAATTTGTTAATGGGGACCAATTCTAAACTATTTACCGTTTGGACTTGTATTAATGTTTCTCGTGAATATAACGTAGCTAATGTATCAGCAGCAGGAGAAGCTCTACATATATTCCCAATAATTGTACCTAAATTACGTATTTGAGGTGAACCAATGATAGACACAGCTTTAGTTAATGTGGGAATAAATTTTTTAACAAGAGGACTTTCTAGAACTTGAGTATGAGTGACTAACGGACCAATTTCGATACTATCCTCAGTTTCTTGAATAACGTTAAGATTTGGGATGGTATTAAGATTCAACAGAGGAGGTGAGTCACCCCATACTCCTAGCTTATTTCGTACCATTACTAGAACATCTGTTCCACCAGCGAGGGGATAGATTTCACTTCCATATTGATCCTTTAGCGTTAGAGCCTCTTCTATACTCGCAGGTGAGAGGATTTCATTTGTGTACACTTTATTTTTCCTCCTTATTGCGCACAGATATTAATTCTGCAGCTATTGAAATCGCAATTTCTTCAGGGGTTTGACTGTTTATAGGAACTCCTATTGGTGAATGAATAGAATCTAGAGTCTCACGAGAAATGCCTTTGGACTCCAATCGAGAAAAGATTTCTTTCACTTTTCGTTTACTACCAATCATTCCCAAATATTTTATTGTAGAAAGATCCGAAATTTTCTGAGAGAGAAGATGAAATAGAATTTTCTCATCCATATCATGAGAATAAGTCAAAATAACGATGTAACTATCTTGTTCAATAAACAGGGATTCTATGATTTCTAGAAAATCCCCAGTATATGTAGCGACATTAAATCTTGATATAATATGTTGTTTCAGATATTCTTCCCGATCATCAATTACTATAGGAGTATATCCTAATTTCATGAGCAATGGCAATATTTGTTGAGTAATATGGCCCGCACCAAAGATGAACACCTTTATTGAAGTCCCAAATACATCAAAGAATAACTGCATCTCTCCACCACACAACATGCCAGTTGCATCCTCGCCTGATTCTTGTAGCTCAAAAGTCTTCAGGATGGGTATTTTCGATTCAATTTGATATTTTGCCTGTTTTAACGCTAGAGATTCAACTGTTCCTCCTCCTATAGTTCCCCATAATAATTCTCCAGTAGCAGAAACAAGCATTTTAGCACCTACTCGCTGTGGTGCCGAACCTTTTACATCAACCACACTTACTAAAGATACTGGTTTACCAGCATTGATTTCTTGGTCAATTAACATGAAGAGATTTCTCATAATACCACCTAGAGATGTTTTTGGGCCTCCTTAACGGCATCATATATTTTAGTGTAGCCTGTACAGCGACACAACACTCCACATAAACCCTCTTCTATTTCTTCCTGATTAGCTTGAGAATTGTGATGAAGAAGGGACGTAGCAGCCATTAACATGCCTGTAGTGCAAGCTCCGCATTGAGCGGCGCCAAATTCCATGAATTTTTCTTGGAGTAACTGCAATGTGGGATCTTTTCCTTCTATCGTCAGTACAGTGCTGTTAAGAGGTATTTGAGCCATTAGAACAATGCACGAGGTAACAATTTTATCGTTTAGAATTACTGAACACGCCCCACATTCTCCTTGGTCACATCCATATTTCGTTCCCTTAAGGCCTAAATCTTCCCTTAAGAAATCCAATAATCGTCGATTTGGGGACACATCTCTTACAATGAATTTGTCGTTTATCGTAATTCTAATAATCATTTTTCTTCCTCCTTAATTTTCTCTTGAATAGCCGCCCACACTCGTTCAGGAGTAGCTGGAATTGCATTCAATCTTATACCCACAGCATTGGTAATAGCATTCGTTAGAGCAGGGGCAATGCCCATTAATGGTTGCTCCCCGATTCCTTTCGCTCCATAAGGGCCTTCGGACCAAGGATCCTCAATAATGATGGAATGAATTTTGGGAGTTTCCTTCGTTGTGGGGATCAAATATGTTCCCAAATTATTGGATAACACTCGTCCTTTAGGTGTAAATATAATTTCTTCATACCGTCCGTAACCTAAACCCTGCAAGCTTCCTCCTTCTATCTGCCCTTCAAGAGTTTGCGGATTTATCGCCTTTCCTACATCATGAGCAGCCCATATATTTAAAATATCAACTGTTCCTATTTGTGAGTCAACTTCGACTTCTACAATATTAGTACACCAGGCATAGGCTGAATATGCATCTCCTTGCCCCTTTTCGTTATCATAAGATGTCGATGGTGCAACATCCCATCCAGCAACAGCGACTTGACCTCTTTCTTGATAAACTAACTTTATCGCATCAGTAACTGAGAGTATTACCTTCTGTGTGGATTGATCTTGAATTTCATAATCCTTAATCAGTAAATCACTGGTATTTGCATTATATTTCATTGCAACTTTTTCATAAATGAGGGCACGAAGTTTTTCACAGGCATTCTGAAGTGCACGGCCCGACATAATGGTTGCACGGCTAGCAACAGTCGGGCCTGAATCAGGAACACGGCTTGTATCTACAGGGGTCATATGAACTCTTTCATATTCGATTCCAAGCTCTTCAGCTACAATCTGGGATAGAACTGTGATCATCCCTTGTCCCATTTCTGTAGTTCCCACCGCAAATCGAACACTTCCATCTGGTTCTGCTTGAACATAAGCACCAGATCGTGACATAATCTTCCCTGCTGCTCCTAAGAAGCATCCGTAGAATATTGTGGCAATCCCAATTCCTCTTCGACGGTAAATTCCTTTCTTCTGATCAGTTAATACTTCTTTTATAGTTGGGGTTGGTTTTCGTTTTTTATACCACTCACTTTCTTCTCGTGCTTTCTTTAGAGTTTCTTCTAAACCCACAGATTGATGCAATGTTTGGCCAAATGTAGTTTTATCACCGACTTTGAGAATATGCATTTCACGAAAATCGCTTGGATCCATCTTAATGCTTTCAGCGGCACGATCCATCTGTTCTTCTGCTGGAAATAGAACTTGGGGAGAACCGAAGCCCCGAAACGCTCCAAAAGGTACAAGATTTGTTGTGACTGCATACGCCTGAACATCTACATTTTCACATCGATATGGCCCAGCTGCATGCATTGCAGCTCGATAAAGAACAGCGGGTGCAAGCGTTGCATAAGCTCCTGTATTTAGAAAGACTTCCACCTTAATTGCTTTCAGTTCACCTGCTTTTGTAATTCCAGTTTTGTACCGAATGACTGCTGGGTGTCTTTTCGATGTTGTCTCAATATCTTCTTCCCTCGTCAGAATATATTTCACTGGCTTTCTAATCAACCACGATCCAAGGGCGGCGAGACTACCTATTTGATTAGGAACGTCTTCTTTTCCACCAAAGGCTCCTCCAGTGGTTGTTTGTATAATATTAACTTTACTCCAGTCTAATCCAAGTACCTCGGCTATACACCGCTGGACATAAAAAGGACATTGCATACTTCCATATACAGTGATGGAATCATTTCCTTGTGGGACAGCTATACACCCTTGAGTCTCGATGTATGCATGTTCCTGCGCTGGTGTTCGGTATTCATTCTCGATTATTATATCTGATTCCGCAAATCCCTTTTCGACATCACCATTCTTCTGCTGCCAATGGGAACAAACGTTATTTTCCTCAAAGATGTGTATGGTAGGATGATCTTTCGCCTCTACAGGATCAAATACTACTGGTAATTCTTCATATTTTATTGATACATACTTACTCGCATCTTCTGCCGACTTCAATGTCTTTCCTACTAATATTACTACAGGTTCTCCTACATGTCTTACGACTTCCTCTGCGAGTAAAGGCCAGTCATCATGAATCACATGTAAGATATTTTTTCCCTTTTCTGGAATATCCTTGACTGTTCCTGACGTAACATTGAGAGCTTCAAGTTTCTTATAATCGATATTTATCTCTAAAATTCGCGCATGGGCATAGGGGCTCCGGATTACTTTCAAATAATGTTCATCTGCGAATGAAAGATCATATGCATAAGGAGCTTCTCCAGTTACTTTAGTATCTGCATCTTTCCGCTTTAAACGTTTACCTACAGCCATAGTATCCACTTCGGAAAAAAAAACTTCTACAAAAATCAAAGAAAGAGAGTTATTAATGCCTATTTCTTACCATATGAGTAACAACTATTATATCATTTCCTTCTTTTAATTTGTTTAGAGCTTATAAAAATGAGTAATACTACGGTAACTATCAAATCGACTCCCCAAGAAGATGTAGAAGCGGTTTTTAACGGAGAAACATATCCCTCATAAAATTGATCAACAGTTCCAGCCAATTGATGTGAAAATAAGTTGAATGTCTGGTTTATCGAGTTAAATAAAAGGAAGACATCATGACCACCATCTCCTCGATGATAATAATGTTGAATATTCACCGAATCTAGTGTTTGAGAGAAATTATCACAGTTACGTACATTAATTCCAGAAGTTCCAGATGCTAAAGCAATAGCTTTACTACGAAAGGATTCTAATTGTCGAAAGGGATTTGCATCATTTAGAAATTCAGTAGTATTCCAGTTTGATAATCCAGTAATATAAACTTCGATGAATCCTGGGTCTGTATAATTCATCACTCCATCACCAATGTATAATCCACTAAATAGTTCTGGATAACGAATTGACATGGTTAATGCTCCAGTTCCACCCATAGAAAATCCATATACGAACCATGATCCATTTGGTATGTTCAGCGTGATATTAGCATCATTTAAGCATGCTAATACCTTCTTTTCTCCGTTGTCAGGAGAGTACCAGTCATGTGTTTCTCCTTCGGCAAAAACAACTGCAAATTGGTACTCCCGCGCAGCTTGGATAAAAGGGGAGTTTTCCATACTTTGTTCTGGTTCTCCCCATTTTGTTCCATCTAGCACCTCAGTATGATCTGCAGAAAAGCTTGGAAGCACTAGTATTGCTCCTTTTGGAGTAGAAGGTGAATATAAGTAGTAGGACTGACTTTCAGTTCCTACATCTATAGTATGCGATGTTAGGGATTCATCCAACATTTTCGATTGGATGGAAGGTATTATCAGAGAAAAAAGACTGAAAATTACTAGTAAAATTAGAATGTGTGCTCTAGACTTCAATGATATCAACTTCGTAAAAGAAATTTAACTCTGAATTCCAAGATTGACTTTTTAATAATGTGTTTGGGGCAACCTCACTGATGACATTCGTATAACAATTGTTAAGTCACTCCTATTCTACTATTTCACATTGCCTAATTTGGGAGTAAAAACTGTACACTTGTAAGAAAAATTCTTTGATATTCTCTAGGCACTGATTCTAGTATTAGGAAGTCGTATCATGAGTCATTCAACATATAAAAGCACTACTTACCTTCACCCTCGGTATTATCGTAATTTCATAACCTGGATTTTTGGTCATCTTCTAAGACACAAATATTTGTTCTTTGTTGGATTTCTGTTAATGTTTCTTGGAACTGCCCTTTCAATTATCATCCCTTTAATTCTACAATTCTATTTTGATGAAGCGATCAAGAGTGATTTCGAGTTAATCCTAAGCACTAGTTTACTCTTCATTTCTCTTTATATTTTTAATTTTCTGGCCTCAGCACTTGGTTCGTGGGTGAATGCGTGGTTTTCAGAAGAAGTTGTCAAAGATGTCCAGAATGAATTTTTCGAATCCATGCACTCCAAATCAATGTCCTTCCATGATAGTGCTCGAACTGGAGAACTGTTAGCTATGGCAACTAGCGATTCTCGTCAACTTTCATGGATGTTACTTTCCATTCTTATGTTTGGACTTGCATTTGCAACAACCATTGGTAGTCTACTTGCAATGTACTCATTGGATCCAACCCTATTCTTCGTGTTTCTGTTATTTGTTCCTTTTATTGCCTTAGCTATTGTATTGTATGGCAAAAATCTCGGCCCTGTTTCAATTCGACGTCAAGCGTTATTTGCTCAATGGCAAGCAACCCTTCAAGAAAATCTTGCAGGTATTCGGGCCCTTCGTACTTTATCTAACCGTCAGAGTGAATTCGATAAATATGATTCTGACCTTCAGGCAGTAAGAGAAATTCTTATTGAACGTGGGATACTATCCGCACGATACTATTCCACTCTTATCATTTATTTTGCCATGGGAATATTGTTTATCCTGGGAAGTTATTTTGTTTATACTGGTGATATGACTGTTGGGACAGTAATTGCCTTTAATAGCTTAGTTCTCCTACTTCAAACGCCCAATCAGTTCATTCGGTTTACAATCTTTCTCGGATCGATGGGATTCGCTGGTGGGAATCGAGTATATTCTGTGATTGCAGAACAACAACTATTAGAAGAGGGAGATCATCCAGTAAGAAAATTACGTGGAAAAATCCAATTCAAAGATGTATCTTTTCGCTATAATTCGGAGGGACCTGACGTTTTACAGAATATCAACCTTACTATTGCCCCAGGTCAAACAGTAGCAATAATTGGTCACACTGGTTGCGGGAAAACTACTCTTCAGAAATTAATCCATAGACTTTATGATCCTACTACTGGTAAGATTTTGATTGATGATGTGGATATTAAGGACTATCCGATTGAGGAATTAAGAAGACAGATTGGTGTAATTGAGCAAGATATCTTTCTCTTCTCTGCAAGTATCAAGGAAAATATTCTTTTTGGAAGTAAGAATGGAGAGGATGATCTGACTCAGTCAATGATTGAGGTAGCTAAATCAGCTCAAATCCACAGTTTTGTATCTAAATTACCCAAAGGATATGATACAGTCATTGGTGAACGAGGAATTACTTTATCAGGGGGACAAAGACAACGATTAGCGATTGCTCGTGCATTTATTATGAATCCACCCATCCTCATCATGGATGATTCTACATCCGCCATTGATGCTTATACTGAAGCAAAAATTCAAAGTGCTATCGGTAATTTACTCGAATCCCGAACAACTCTTATTGTTACCCATCGTTTATCAGTGCTCCGTAAAGCTGATGTTGTCATATTAATGAATGGCGGAGAAATTCAAGATATTGGAACTCATACAAAATTATATGCTCGAAATACAGAGTATGCTGAGATGTTTCGCCAATTTGAAGATTTACCTCCCATTCCTGATGATGTTTTAATACCAGAGGAGGCGGTCTAAATGGCCTGGCACTTAATGGGCGCTTTGAATGCTGCAAAGTGGGATAAACAGTATACAGAACGTCAGATCATTCGTCGTGTGTTACCTTACCTACGAAATCATAAGAAGTTTCTAATCTTAGTAATTGCTTTTTCTCTTCTAAGCGCATTAGTATCTATAATTGTACCCTTAGGGTTAGCTATTGGATTGGATCAACTTTTCAAACAGCCAGAGGACAGAAATTTAACGATTATTATTGGTGCTACCGTAGGATATATGCTTCTTCTAGCATTAGAGTGGATACTGACCTATGTGGCCACTGTTAATAGTCAAAAACTCCAATCGCATGTTACATATGATTTAAGACGGGATATTTTTTCCAGGGTCAATAAACATGAAATCGCCTTTTTTGATCAAAATAAAACAGGAAAAATAATGTCACGGATTTCAGGGGATACATTCCAGCTTGGTGGAGTATTGACCTCCATAATGGATCTTGGTTCTGTTATTTTACGTGCTTCTCTTATTCTAGGGATGATGTTGTTACTGCAATGGCAATTAACCTTAGCGTCACTCGTAATATTTCCCATTTTATTCGGAACTGTCTATATGTTTCGTTCTGTTTTCCGGAAGGCATCATTACTTCAAAGACGTGCTGAAGCTTCTTTAAACTCGTTTGTGGAAGAACAGATTTCTGGTATCCAAATTACTAAATCTTTTGGTCAGGAGAAAGTTGTTTTGGATAATTTCGGAGAGCTTCAGAAGGAAAAAGTACGGGTGAATATACGTCAGGCAACTCTCTTTCGTGTTGTTGGCCCCCTCTTCGATTTAATTGCTGCATTTGGCCTTTTTATTCTTCTTGTGATTGGAGGAAATTCAATCCTTTCTGGTACATTAACTGCTAGTTTACTCTATCTGTTTATTACATATTTACGTAGACTATTTCAACCCCTTATTGCGCTTTCTACTTTTTATGCCACCCTACAAGGGGGATTTGCTGCTGGAGAAAGAATTTTTTCTCTGATGGATGTTCCTATCAGTATGTATTCACGCGATCAACTACCTACACCTCCTCTAGATGGAGAAATTGAATTTCAAAATGTTAATTTCGAGTATAAAAAAGATGAGCCCATTTTGAGTAGCTTCAATCTTCATATTCCCGCAGGACAAACATTAGCTATTGTTGGACCAACTGGTTCTGGTAAAACCACTATTGCTTCGCTTTTAGCCCGATTTTATGAATATACAGACGGAGAGATCGTATTAGATGGAAAATGGTGTTTAAAACATCTTGAGGCAGACAGTCTTAGAAATCAAATCGGGTTTGTATTACAGGAACCATTCCTTTTCACGGGAACTATTCGAGAAAATATTATGTTAGGGTCACCAAATGCTTCAGAAGATCAGTTACAGTGGGCTTTACACGCAGTAAACGCCGATTCTTTTATAAAATTACTACCCAAAGGATTAGATACCCCTATTCGTGAACGAGGCAGAGGATTATCTCAAGGACAGAGACAACTTCTTTCATTAGCTCGAATTCTCTTGAAGGATCCACGAATCCTTTTACTCGATGAAGCGACCGCTTCAGTGGATGCCTATACAGAGTATATGATTCAAAAAGCTCTTCAGACAGTGTTCTCAAATCGAACCACGATTGTGATCGCTCACCGATTGAGTACAATTTTAAATGCAGATAGAATTCTAGTACTTGAAGAGGGGAAAATTGTCGATCAGGGAACTCACGCAGATCTCATAAATAGAGAAGGGCCATATCGAAAATTATATTACACGTATTATGCCCATCAAGGCTCACTCCAAGAGATTAAACTCAGAAATAAATCTGTTATTTCCGTAATACATTAACCTCTTTCTTTTTCCTTTTCCCTGATTAGGGGAGGAGAATTTCTTGAAAAATGAATGTGAGGGGTTTATTCCGAGACAGAAAACCAAAATATTTCTTCATAATTACTATTAATGTATAGAATTTGTAACTTTTAGAATTCAATAGCTCATAAAAATGGAAGGAACTCCAATGAATTTACGAATTGCATACCTTTGTTATATTGTAGGGGGATTAGTCGCTATCTATGGACTTATGACAATTTTTAAATTTACCATATTTACACCTAAGGATATAGAAATAACTATTTCTGGTATAATAATCATTTTCGGAATTATGATGCTATCAATTGGATTTTATTACAAATTTGGTCTGAATTCAACAAGAAAAGAAATAATTACCGAAATTGGGGCTGCTTTCATGGGTATTGGAATGGTAACGCTGATCTTTCTGACATTCGCTATTGTACCAATTTCAATGATCGAGTTTCTATATGTAAGCGAGAATTTTGCACTTCCAGATATATTGCTTGGAATATTAACGAGTATAATATTAGCAATTATCGGTTATGGAATACAATCCTCACAAGGAGCAGTTAAACGATCTGAATCCTACTCAACAGCCGTTGAGTATCAGGAGGGCCTTGCAGGTGAAATAGATCTTCTAACTTCAGCAGGAGTAGTAGAACCAAAACGAAAACTAACCACATATGAGAATGGTACTACTATCGTTGAGGATTTTAACAAAGATTAACCTGAGAATAAAAAAGGGGAGGATTTACCCTGAAACTGTAAATCCATCAATAACCATTGTTGGGATTTTAATATTCCAAGGTGTTAAGATAGCATCATTACACAACTGTCGAATTTCGTTAAATCCTTTATAGAAATTTCCCGCGATTGTAACTGGATCAAGAGATCCAGCAATTTCTCCATCCTTTATGTACAATGATTGTGGGGCTACTGCAGAAAAATCACCACTGATTGGATCTGAATGGCCTAAACCCATGACGTAATCTTGAATAAAAATTCCTTCTGAAATTTCGCTTATCGTAGTATCAACGTCTGTAGACCCTTCTGATACAATAAGTGTTGTTACTCCAATCTGTGGGGTGGAAGTGAATCCCTGGCCACTACGGGAGGCATTTGCGGTACTTTCTGTTCCGAAAACACGGGAATAGTAAGTATCAAACAGGAAATTCTTCAAAACGCCATTTTCAACAAGAGAAGTCTTCTGTGTAGGAATTCCTTCTGCATCAAAAGCAGAAGTACTCAAACCTTCTGGTAACTGTCCATCATCAAATAGTGAAAATTCTTTGAGTGTGATTTCCTCACCAATTCTGTCAGCAAAACGCGATCGTCCTTCGACAACCATACGTCCATTTAAAGCCGGTGAAAGACTACTCATAACATAGGTGGAACTTATTCGGGGTTCCCAAACGGTTGGCATTGGTTCAGATTTATTGAGCTTCTTTGTTTCTAAGAGCTTTACTGCATGAGTAGCTGCTTTTTCAGCTAATCCATCCCATTTCAATTCACGAGATCGACTCACATCAAATTCGAAACCAATTTTCCGTTTGTCAGAACCAGGTTCTTGCGCAATACATTGAATCACAATAAATGATGCAACTGCGGTACTTGCATTGTTAATACCCCGATTGTTGGCTACAGCAAAACCACCATAAGCGAGTCCAGTGTTTCCAACAATAGTAGCAATTCGTTTATCGACTTCACGAGCTTCTGAAGTAATTTGATTCACCATTTGTATTAATTCAGCCGAGGTTAAATCGAGAATGGGTTTGTACAGATCCCCGTCAACAGAATGACGTGTAACAGGATCAGAAAAGCCTTGAAATTTTTCATCCGATGCATTAATTGCTTTCATGGTTGCAACTGCATCATCGACTGTAGCAAATAGCCCTTCTTCTGCGAGACCAGAGGCAGATGCAAATCCAACACATTTTTTGTCCGCTACCCGAATGCCGATTCCTCCACCAAAACCATCGAGTGCTTTTGGTAATCCTCCTTCAATACTAATCTCGCTTTCATACCCATACTGTAGATATGCTTCTATTTCCATATTAGGATATTTAGAGGCCCCATATTTAATCGTATCATCAGCAAGTCCCTGTAGATATCCCTTTATATCTTCAAATTCAACTTTACCCATAGAATCACATCCTAAACTTAGTTTTCTCCTCCAACCTGAATTTCCGAGAAAAGCATGTGAGGAGCACCCATACCAACAGATAAGCCATTTTGACCACCTTTTCCACAACCTCCAAAGTAACCAGATAAAAGAACAGTTTCTTGACTTAAGGCTTCAACTTGTAAAAGGCATTGAAGAATATTTCCAGTTAAAAGATGATCACGAAGAGGGTATTTCTTCTCTCCATTCTCTACCCAATATCCGCGTAGAGCAAAGAATTGGAAATTAGACATTGATACAGAACCACCTGAGGTATCAATGGAATAGATACCTGTTCCTAATAACTCAAGCATTTCTTCTTCAGTCTTCACATCTCCAGGTAAGAAGATAGTATTTTTCATTCGTGGAATGGGAGAATGTCTATATGTTAAAGCTCTTGCATTACCACTCAATCCACCTGAATCAGGTACGGCATGTTCTGTCCCTCTATTATGTAGGTATGATTTGAGCACACCTGCTTCAACGAGATTTGTTTCAGCAGTTGGAACACCTTGGTCATCGAAAGGTAGCCATAATCCTCCTTCACCAGGATTAACACCTCTATCAATGACATTAATAATATCAGTGGCAATCTGTTGGCCAATTTTTCCTGTAAGTGGACTAGATTTCTCTACAACACCATCAGCTTCTGTTAAATGTCCAAAGGATTCGTGAGCCAATACTGCAGTTAGTTCAGGGTCAGTTAGCACGCGATGCTTTCCTGCGGGTGGTTTTTTGGCATCACACTTTTCAACGGCCCAATTATACGCATTAGTCCCTAGTTCTTCAGGTGTTCTGCCTTTGTGTTCCCAACGATCAAGGCCAAAAGCGCCACCATGCCCATCTCCAGCTCTGAGCAGTTCTCCAGTTTTGGGATCCTTTACAATCACAGTCATTCGTAGATCAGTAATGAGTGGTTTATAACTAATTAACCGATTTTCAGATGTATAGATCATCTTAATCCCACTCAACTCCCCATATCGGCCAATAATGGAATTTGCTTTTGGAGAATCAAATGATAATGCGGTACTTGAAGCTCTATCAACTAATTCTTTCTTATAAGCCAAATCAAACTTTTTGGGATGTTTATTTACTTTAAATTCCAAAGGAGATCGTAAATCTGGTAAATTTCCATCTTTTTCAAAAGGTAATCTCAATCTTGCCGTGGGTTCAGAAGCCTTAGCAATTTTTACAGCTCTGAGGACTGTTTCTTTCACATCAGGTTGTGAGAGAGCAGCTGTATAGCTAAAACCTTGAACTCCTTTATAGTAGGTTGTGATACCGATACCACGACGACGTGAACTCAGTACATCTTTCATTGTATCTTTTTCGCGAATTAGTGTCTGAAGTTTTAAATCCTCAAACCGGGCTTCAACAAAATCCGCCCCTGCCTTTTCCCCCTCATTCACTGCAAATTCTAGGACATCTTCCATTGTCAGGTACATCCATATATATGTAAGTGATGTTTCTAGTATATAGTTCTTAAAGAATATTACAGATCTACGTCTACCAATTCTTGATATTGTGAGGTTGATGCTTTCTAAATCACAGTTTGAAAAAGCAGAGAATTTCATTAGGTCTCATGCCCGACCAATAGACCAAGCTCTTTATAATTTAGAATTTAATAATGGTTCACCTCAAATGGTTCTAGATTTATTAAAAAACTATCAAAATGATGATGGGGGGTTCGGACAGGCGTTGGAACCTGATTTTCGTACAAAAAGATCATCTGTATTGGCAACCACTGTAGCTATGCAATATCTTAATGAACTAAAATTGTCAAAACCAAATAAAATAATTGAACGGGCAATTTCTTATCTCACAAAGAGTATTCAACAATTTTCAATGGATTTTCCCCTTAGGTATTTTTGGTATCCTGTCCCTCGAATCATAAATCATTCCTCCCAAGCACCCTGGTGGATAATTGAAAAACTGGAACCTCCAAACATCGAAAGCTGGCCTAACCCCTCTGTTGAAGTCATCGGGTATCTATTACAATATTCGGATCTTGTACTTCCATTTTTACTTGAAGAAGTAGTAATAGACCTGAATGAATATCTCAAACTCGTTCCAAAACTTAGAAAATCACCTTATTATGATTTCCTATGCTTTAAGCGTCTTTTACCTCAAATATCTGAAGATTTACAGAAGCAAATTTTTATCATGCTAGAAAACAGCTTTAGGGATACTGAGCTATTAAATACCACTAATCTCAAAGATGTTAAGATCCAGAGGTTAGTTACTGAAAAAAATTCCTTTTTATACCGGAAATTTCCTAAAAAGATTGTCAACCTACTCCAGAATGAGGTTGATAGATTATTCCCAGATGGTGGGTCACATCCTAGCTGGAAATGGGGAGAGACTGATCTTTGGAACAAGATAGAGAAAGAATGGGCCGGAAAACTAACTTACGAATTATTAGTAACGTTAAAATACTGCGATTTACTCGATTGATACTTTAGATTTGTTTTATATTAGTTAATTAGTTATTACAAAGAAATGTTCTTACTAGGATTCAGTGTAGGTATAAGTAGGCTTTGTTATACCTTACTAAACTCGTTTGCTTTTACGAACAGACTGTTCCAAGGTATATGTATTTAAGAGAGGTAAAACCTTTCTTTTCTTGATTCTTACTTTCCAAAAGGGTGCTAAAATGGCTCTAAATGGATCATTCAAAAAACAAGGACTAATCGCAATTTTCGCAGGAGGAATTACAGGCATTCTTCTCTTTCTAGCAGTATCAAGCTTATATAATTCGTTTAATATAATACCGTTTGTACCACCTGTTGAAGAAACTACTGGTTCCACGATTGCCAAAGAAATGGAGAGTAAAGAAGCCAATATCAGCTATGTTTGGATTTTTAATAATACTTGGTTGAATGTGAATATATCTACACACTATTCTAAATTCATTGATGGTATACAAGTTGGTGATAT
This sequence comes from Candidatus Hodarchaeota archaeon, assembly GCA_016839815.1. Classification (GTDB taxonomy): domain Archaea; phylum Asgardarchaeota; class Heimdallarchaeia; order Hodarchaeales; family Hodarchaeaceae; genus Hodarchaeum. Next base: position 83,292 of record JAEOTM010000187.1, on the reverse strand, counting down.
CAATGGAACCTTTACCATGGCATTATTACATGAACCAACGGCGACAATATCTCCAATAAATCGCTCACAACTTCAAGAGGTTATGGTACAATTTCGTTCCACAATAATTCCTTTAGATAATGTCAGTCAAACAATTAATGATCTTGGTGACATAGATCCACCTACATTTTTGATGGATATTGCGTATGAGGATGGAACTGCGTTTAGCATTGCTTTCTCAAAAGAAAAGATGGTTTTTGGATTTCTTCAAGGTGTTTGGGAGCAGACTGAAATTTCATTCAGGGGAGTAAGGATCGTACAGGTTTATTATAACACCCATAACATGCAATTTCTAGAGATTACCGATTCTTCGAATATTTATGCTGGTATGAATGCTTTGGCAGAATTGATTTTTTCCGTGTTTCCTGTTTAACAAACTGTACGGTGAAAACAAATGAAAGCAGTAGACCCTACAGTGGATGACTTATTAAAAGGAAAAACGATGCAGATTTACTGGTATCTGTTGTCACATGGTCAATCTGGAATCAGAGAAATTCAGAAAAACTTAAACATCCCTTCTTCCTCCACAGTTTCTTATCATATGAATAAGCTGGTCAATGCAGGGCTGGTAGTTCAAGATATCAAAACTGACAAATATTTCATCAAGGAAGAAGTAAAAACAGGCGTATTGGGACTTTATATCAGATTTGGTCGACTTTTAATCCCTCGTATGACTTTTTATCTATCTTTCTCCTTAACTTTCTGTTTTTTGACTTTTCTTTTAATTTTCACTCAAGACTCACCTCTTCGTCTGATAGATGTACTTTTTCTTGTATTTAGTTCTGCTGTTTCAGTAATCTTTTGTTTTGAGGCCATTAAAACTTACCAGATGAAACCTCTATAGAATATCACCATTCTTGTAAGGTGTTCTAATCACTAACTCGATTAATTCCATCACTTGGACTCATTCCATCTAATGTTCTAAAAGTCAAACAGGTCATCTAATTCTTAGAACGATCTGTTCCGAAATAAAAACAATCCGTTTGTAAAAGAAAACAATCTGTTCGTTTGTATCGTCTTAAAAACGTCAATTCTATAAGTATTTTAGAGTTATAAGTCTTTAAAATCCTTATTTGATGTGTTTAAGATGAATTTACTACTATTTAATCAATTCTTACACTTTTTATGGAGTTTTGCTCTTTTATTAAGATCAACTCTTACTACTTTCTTCGAAAAGAAAGGACTGATTGGTATTCTGATCATTTTTGCTAATATTTCATTGTTAATATTTCCATTTCTGACACCAGTTGAAGAACCTCCTCCAATTAGCAATCCTAATTTCAGTCAATTTCCTAATAAACCCCGTATCACATATTTTTCTCAAGATTGCAATACTACTTTTACCCTCTCCTGGGATGATGCTCGTCTATATGATGTAAAATTAGCTCCAATTGACCAAAAGTACGGTATTTCCCATACTATTTTTGCTCCTTCTTATCGAAGTTACCCCAATCGGTCTTACTGGCGGTATGCATTCTTAATGGATGAATTATTTCAAGGATACGATGTTCAATCTCATTGTGGAAAACATGTTCACCTTTCGCAATGTAGCACAGTAGAAAGGGAATATTATGTGAAATGGGGTCGTACAGGCATAGAAGAGCTTTTCGGATTTACTCCAATTGTTTTTGCGTACCCATTTGGAGATCTTGGGGGATCAAATTTTGTAAAGAAATACTTCACTTTGGGTCGAACGATTAATGCAGGAGGGACCTCATGGCCCCCTTCCTCATGGCCATTAGAGGGAGCTACCATTAGTTCAAGTGGAATTGAAGATACTAATCTCAATAAAATTGAACCAATTCTTCAGAAGATATATCACTCTGAAGGATATCAAGTTTTCAAAGGATATGGTCATACGAACGCTCCTGGGAAAACATATGGTGTAACCGACTTTACTAGCTATGAAGAGACAATTTCAAGTATCTCGGGCTGGCCAGATGTCTGGTATACTTCCTGGGGTGAACTCGTTGCCTATGAGATTGAAAAACAGTTTACCGAGTTTTCTACGATAAACTATTTTGACGAAAAACTTGAATTTGAGTTTTCAACTCCTAAACTTAATACGGATATCTTCAACGTTCCATTAACTATGGGAATTTTACTTCCAAAATCGTGGGAGAATCCTTATCCTCAAATCAATAATAAATTCTCTTCTCAGTTCTCAATTAGGGATTACAAGGATTCTAAGGAATTGTTACTGGAAATAACTCCAGAAAGTGTTCCTCAGAAAGTGACTATCTGGCGTGATTTGAATATAACCGACCAAACACCTCCTTCTATATCTAACCTAACACTTACTACACGATATATAGAGCAGGATTGGGATCAAGATCCTCAACTGCTTCATCACACTTTTCTACGATTTAACGTTGAGGATTCACTTTCAAATGTATTAAGTGTCAATGCTTCCGTTTATTTGAATGATGGAAGAATTTTTGACTTTCCCAATATGAAAAATCCAATATTTTGGAAAAATACAACATATGGCCGAGTTATATGGGATTCAAGTATGATAAATACGGATTTTCCTCAAATAATTAAGGAGGATATTGAACAGATTATCATTCATGTACAGGATGGTTTTGGCAATCTTCTACAAAGAACTATCTATTCCGATGGAAGTGAAGAAGACCTCCAGATATTAGCATGTGATGATGTCTTACTCAGATATGAGGATAAACCACAAATTTTTATTGATCGTCTATCAAATTCAGACACTTAAAAAATGGAGGGGTAATTTATACCCCTCTGCGATCTTTTAAGGAATAAAAGCAAAGAGTATCGACAAGATAAATATCAACATAAACATGAACAAAAAGAATGCAAAAAGAGGTGATTCTTCAAGAAATTCTCGGGTAAAAAAGCGGGCAATTTCTTTACCCACCGATAATTGCCTCCTAAAAGAGAGCTGGTTTCTATCAAAGACCGTAAATCCAAAAATTCGAATTGTGGGAATCATATGAATTAAACACCATACCACCAAGAATGGCATCGCTAGTAAAGCGAGTAATCCCACAAGGAAAAAACGAGGATTCATAATCCCAGAAAAGAATAGGGCGATACATATTATGATTATGAAGAACATCGCCCAAAACCATGCTGTAGTAGAGTAATACACCTCCTCTGGAGAACTGGTATCACTTACACGTCTACTTACTGATTGTTGAAATTCTTCGCGTTTTCTCCCTACATAGGAAGGGGATTTCTCTTTGGATGATTGAGATTGTCCGACTTCATCAAATTCAGCTTTCACACCCTCAACGAAATCCTTACTTGAATCTTTGATACGGTCAACAAAGCTTTTTTTTGGTTTAGAATTCTTCTTGTTCATGAAAAGAACACCAAATTAATAACGAGTTTTGTGACTTGAAATTTTTAACTTAATAGAAATTCCAGGTCCTTTTATTACCTCATACTTTGATCCTGATCCAAAAGTAATAGGGATCTCGGTTTTTATGATTGTATCATCTTTCGTAGGATCCCTTTCACGAAATTTAATAGGAATACTCCGAGTTTTTTCTTTATCCGCCTCATCGAACGAAATCCACAATGTAAAATCTTGTTTGGCTGTGTAGGTTAGGTTTTCCTTAATTTTAATTTCACCATGGAACGGAACACGATAATCATGTTTAAGTAACCCTTTCCCACCTACTTCAAAATAAAATTCTCCAGTACGATCCATAGGATTACGTTCATGAACATCCTCAACCCGAATACTCATCAATGCTATAATATTTTGATAACGGTTCGATTTACTCAAATCTGGGGCTTGACCTTTCGCATAAGTCTTTTTACCTTTGACATAAACACGTCTACTCATAGCTTTCACCTTTTTCTTCGATTCATGACTACTTGTGAATTTCCGAATTATAAAAATATCTATATAAGATCCAATCATAGAAATCGTGATCCGTTCTTTTCACCCTAAGAATCACTAATCAACGTGATAATTTTGACAGAATTTCGTTTTCTTTCAGAAAAACATCGTAATAAAGTAATCATTGGGTCTACCATTTTATTCATCATAATTATTAGTGTTTTTGTCAGTTTTTCTCTTGAAGGAAAATCTTATAGCTTTGAAGAGATATTAGAAATTAGAGAAGAGATAAATTATTATATTTTTGACTATCCAGTAGTAGATGAAGTTATAATTCTCGCTCTTGATTCAAATTCTGAAAATATTAATTTTACTCTTTATGGTAGTGGTCATGACTATAGAATAGAAGAATCATATTCTCTCCACCCTGGTCAATTCATAACAAGCAACTCAGACTGGAATCTTGGTGGAGATATTACCCTTCAATTTCATTCCCAACAATCTGTCCAAATTATTAGTATAACAGTTCGCGCACGCTCAAATCTTTTCTTCGAACTCTTATCTGGAATGGGATTTCCCTATTTCGATGGATTAGGTTATTTTATATATATTTTTATTCCATCATTTTTCATTTCTGGTATTCTCTTCTTTTTTGCACTTTCAGAATCTTATACTGAGGAATGTAAAGATGATTCTTTTGAACGTTTGCAATCTATAGCTCCTATACTCTTCTTTATCTCTTATTTAACAGTTATCACACTTCTTCGTGTTAAATTCTTTATCCCTATTCCAACGGTAATATATTTTTATTATTGTATTAACTTACTTCGATTAACACTTAAGAATTTTTCAGTAACCTCTTCAAAGAATCAATTTCGTCAATTTATTGTTGTTTTGTCTTTATTATTAACGTTAGCACCATTTTACATTTTCATTGGTTATGAAGAAGCACGTTATAATGAATATATCCCTGTTGAATTGAGAATATTCTCGTTATTAATTCTGATAGTTTGTTTGTATTTCTTCTCATCGTTTCTAGCTAAGCAGAGGTTCCTACTTCCCTTTTGGAGTTCTTATGGAGTGACATTAATAGCTTCGTCCGCATTCTTTTATCTCCTCTATTCCCCGCTCCACGTTGAGCTCATGAGAGGTAAATCAGTATGGAATACGTTGCCTATCTTACCTATAAATATCTCTTTCATTATTACAGGTTTAATTCTTATTGTCTATGGATTCAGAACAACCTCTCCAAGTCCAAAACTTGAGATTTCGTCTGAAGGTGATTAGATTTTAGGATCTGATTTTGAGCTTTTAGAAGTAAAAACTTGATAAATCAAGAACCAATTTCATGCTAAGAAACATTTACAGGTGAAAACTTATGTCTACGACAATAAATACAAACAGTCTATATGTAGGCTCCTTAATAACTAGTATAATTGGAGCAGCTATCTTATTAATTGGGGATTTTTCAGGATGGTATTGGCAAAATTACTATTTGGGTATCGAAGAGGAGGGGTGGATTAATCCCTTTAATCATATATTAATGTCGCCATTTCTTCTTGTGGCTATTGGATTGCTCGCATTTTGCGCTTATATTTCTTATCTCGGAGTGACCGATAATTTGAGTGATAATTTCGCCAATCTGGGTGTCTTTGCTGCATTAGGTGCGGTCGGATCACAACTCGTCGCCTTCTCTGGATTTGCACTCGTGAACATCATTGAAGACAATGCTTGGTGGCCTGATATTGGATTTTGGGGTGGAGTTATTGGTGGAGCATTAACACTTGGGCTTTTATATATGGCCCGTCAACAGACAACTACTTGGAAGTAAGGATAAAGATAGTAGATTGAATGTTTTTATGGGAATAGAGATTTTCTTTTAGCAAAAGGTTTTAGTTTAGAACATCCTTGTTCTCTCGAGTACTGTAACTTGGTGATTCCGTGTCAAGTATACCAAATCTCCCGTACATTGATTCATTAATAGTTGAATTAGGACGGGAATATGATATTCCAGTCCGACTGAGCAGATACGCAAGTGCTGCCCCAGAATTGCTCACTTTAGCAACTGATGCAGGTTTAACTGCGGATGAAGCACCACGTGCACTATTTGTCGCAGATTTCATTGTCACTGCGTCAGAAGTACCTTCAGAAGCTTCCGATGAAGATCGTTATCAATCTGTGTTCAAAGCTTTCATTGCAGGCCGTAATCGTAACTTATCACCTGATAAACTCATGCATGTGTTTTATGTTGCATATAAAACGGCCATAAAGATGAGATCCCAAGATTTGTTCATGGGTGGAAGAGGAATGCCTCGTGATGTGTCATTAATCCGCTTGAAGGACTATTTTGTTTCACCTTATCTTAAGAGAGTTGGAAATTATCTCACCAAAGGTCCTTGTGGATGGGAATTAGCATTACTTGCCGCTGCGCTCAAACGAACATACGTGAATGAAGAGATACAAGCCCTTAACATCAAGAGTGATCATACTCAGTTCTCTGAACTAAATACCCCTATTTGGAAGATACTTAAGGAGCATGAAACCCTCCATCTCGTTTCACAAAATCCAAGCGTCACCATAGCCAACATGAATGAGACTCAAGCTTTTATCCTCTTTACTACTGAACAATCATCATTAATTTCCTCGTGGAATCAAGATGAATCTATGAAAGTAAATAGTCTCCAAACTCCATTTCAAAGGGTTACTTCGTTTTTAAGCAAATATATCCTTAATAGTCAAGTTGTTATGCTTCGTGGACGGATTCTTAATACCCTAGAACACCTTATGCTTGTTAGAGATCCAATTTCATCTGCTAAACCCATGATAATAATGAAAACTCCCGCAGAAGATATAAACTCAACAGGTGTTTCACAAATTCTTCACTTACGTGGTTTAGAGGAGCTCAAAGCAGGTAGTTGGAAAAAAACCTTAACTGGAGAACAAAAATCTAAACCCCGACCTATTGCACCGAAAAAACAAACGGTTTCTGATACACCCGTTAAAAAGAAGGGATTTCTAGGTCGATTATTTGGGAGAATTCGTAAATCTGATCCCCAAACGCAAGAAGAAATCGAACCTACAGCATCCAGACCTCCTGTTCAAGCAAAACCTAAGGAAGGAAAAACGAAAAAGGGTTCATTTACAACAGAGGCTTCTTTCTTACCCCAATCTTTAGTAATCGAAGCTGTTAGTAACATTCAAATTGTAGATACCTTTGACACACTTCGAGAGGGAAATTATAGCATCGATGGAATCTTTGAAACAGATCTAAAATCAAATGTAACCACTTTCCTTTCAAAACCTACCCTTTCACTATCCTCGACTCTGATGACTTTCCTAACAAATCTTAATCCTTTATTATCTAATCTCTTCCAAACGGCATTTAATGTTCAGGAATTTTTAATTGAAGAAATTTTCTTTACTACAGATGCTAAAGAGAAATATATCGTCAAAATGGATGGAAATCAAAATATGACTGTGGGACTTGTGGCCCAAGCTCCTCCAGATGCTCATATCGATGATTGGAAAGCCCGTGGCGAAGACTTGGAACCCCTCCAAAGAAAATCAGTGGCGATGAGAACAAATCAGTATCTGAAAGCCCGACGTCACTCATCTTTCGAAGACTCAACCGAGCGGATCTTTGGACAAAATTTCGCAGTATCAAGTGCTACGAAAGATACGTTCCCATGATAATCTTAGACTTCTTTCAATACCGTAGTCCATGTTCTACATAAAATTTTAACAAGGTTAACGCTTCTCCCCATCCTACAGCACATTCTAAACATCGATGATGTCCCTCTTCGGTGTCTGCATACCCTTTCTCAATAAGAGAGATAACTGTTCCTTCTTCCACGATTGAAAAGTCCATTTCTACCGTGGTATAATGATCACTCCACCACTTGAAAACGAGTCGCGCTGGAACAATCACTTCGAGAATAGGACATTCAGCTTTGAAAGTTTCCTTATCAACACCCCATTCCACCCAATTGAAAAGGATTTTACCTCCAGGGCGCAAATCAACGGTCGATCCTTTAGTGAACCATGAATCCAGTCCTTTTGCAGTTGTCATTGCATCAAAAACTTTCTGTCGATCCGCTCTTACTAAAACTTTATGCTCTATCGGTGTATCGAACATCGTTTCACCAACTAATTTTACTTTGGTAGCTTTTTTCCATTGTATAAGGTCTCATTTATACCTTTGAGTAAATTATGTTTAATTTCTGGAGTAAGGAATTCCGATATTCGAAGTGATTTCGATCTTCGTAAGATTGCTATTCTCGAATTTCTACGTTTTTCCCAAATCTTTTTAAAAGAAAAATTTACTATTGTTAAGTAAGCAATAAACAATTGTTAAGGAGAAAAATACCATGATTTATGATGATATTGATCGGGAAATCTTAGAAATATTAAATCGGGATGGAAGAACCAAATTTACAACAATTGCGAAATCTATCAAGCGAACTGAAGGAACGGTTCGAAATCGTGTTCGTCGTCTACGAGAGAAAGGAGTTATACAAGGCTTTCGCGTAGTGACTGATCCAGTGAACCTTGGTTACGAAAAACAGGCAATTATTCGCTTCCAAATGGAACCTTCTTATGAAACCTACGCACAAATGGACAATCTCCCTTATATCTGTCAAGGCGTAAATTGTGATTTATTAGCATTATATCGAGCTAATGGAGAAAGTAATTTCATATTAGAAGTTCTCAGTAAATCAAAGCACGATCTTGACTACTTCGTTTCTGAATTAGGCAAATTCGATGGTATTGAGAATATTGAAGTTCTGATTAAAGAAGAAAAAATCTATGATAAACTGCCATAGGCACTTCTTCTTTCTTTTTTACCACTTTTATTAGGTTGGAACACCGAGCATAACTATCGTATAGAGGATATCTGCAGCATTTGTAACGGAATCAGAGGCATTTTCAAGACACTTAGCCGCATCAATGAGAAGATAATGAACAGAGAAACCCTGTTTGTCATTGATAGCAAGAATTTCTTCTCTCACTGCAAAATGGGCAGTATCAGCTTCCCTTTCTCGATCCTCAATAATCTGACGGGTATCTAGGATATATTGATCATCAGTTCCTAGTGCTTTCACCATTTTTCTAAAGATAATGACACTCTCATGAGTGAGTTTGACTATTTCAATCAGATAATCAAGAATCATATCAAATTCTGATGTATCTACTTCTAATTTCACGAGAAGAACTAAATTCTTACTTCCGCTCTTCAACCAATTCGCTACCGAATCAGCTACTCGTGTTAAACGGAATAATTTTTCACGAATTTCAGGGGGAAGTAATCCGCGGGCGATTTCATTTGCTAAATCATCTTGAAAATGGTCTGCTGATCTTTCCTGCATACTGACCCGATTATAGAGATTTTCCGCTTTAGATTGGTCAGGTGACTTTAATAAATTCAGTAATTTAAGACTGGCGGTACAAGTATCGACCAATTTTCCAGCATGCTCATCTAAACTTTTTAATATTATTTGATTTCTTCTTTCCTTAAACCAATGTAATAAACTATTTACGTTTTGACCATTATTCAAGGGTTAACACCTTCTTCAGTCCGTATGTTGGTGCACGAAAGACTCGTGCTTCTTGAGGGTTGAGCTGAATAAAAACATTCCCGTGAGATTCTAAATCGAGTTGAGAATCTAATATAATTTCATCTTCGGTACGAAGAAATATAGTATAGCGGAAATACCCCCCTATAAATTGTTTGTTTGTAATTTCTCCGATTAAGGCATTAGTTGCTGATTTTATACTAATAAAAGCATTTTCAGGACGAAAAGCAACAACTACACTCTCTCCTTCTTCAAAATGTAGATCCCCATTATTTAATCCAAGGGATTGATTATTTCGAAAGCTAACATGCACTTCATTCCTTGACACTACCTCTGTAACTACACCTTCTAGAAAATTACTCTCACCAACGAAATTCATTGTGAAAAGGGTTTTAGGAGAACTATAGAGTTGTTCTGGAGTCCCCACTTCCACTATTTCACCCGCACGAAGAATCACAATCCTATCAGCAACTGACATGGCTTCTTCTTGATCATGAGTAATGTGGATAGCAGTTAAACCGAGTTCTTTCACCAATTTTCGAATAGCATATCTTAGTGTGACACGTACTTTGTAGTCTAGAGCACTAATCGGTTCATCGAGTATAAGGAGTTTTTCACGGGTTGCTAAGGCTCTTGCGACTGCTGTTTTTTGTTGGGCCCCACCACTTAGTTCCCGTGGATATAGTTCTTTTTGCTCCAATAAATCCACAAGTGTTAGCATCTCTAATTCGATTTTTTTGAGGTCTTTGTGAGGAATGTCATTAACGAAGGGTGCATAGGTTACATTCTCCGCAACAGTCATCTGGGGGAACAAGGCAATGTTCTGGAAGACCATAGCAAAAGATCTTTTCTCAATAGGTATTCCTTCGACTGATTTCCCATCAATTTTAATTTCACCCTCAGTGATATCAACAATGCCTGTAATGCAATTAATTAGAGTAGTTTTTCCACATCCTGAAGGTCCTAGAATTGCGATATATTCCCCTTCTTCAATTTCTAGGTCAATTCCAGTTAATGCAATGACATATCCAAACCTTTTACTGAGATTTGTCATTGATACTGTTGGCAATTTCAGTTATCCTCCAGTTCTTTAATTCTGGCCCACGGTTCATTATAGAAATTAATATCTTCGGGATCGAATCTGATTAAGATGTCAGTACCTACTTTGTATTTTTTCTTTTCTGTTGAAGGAATAGCAATGACTAAATCTTTAGGGAACGATTCAATATTAATTATTAAATGGACCCATTTTCCTAAATAATACGAATCATTTATTTTTCCTACCAATTCATTGAAACCAATTTCGTCTGTAGGGCTGACAGATGATAATTTAAGACTATCAGCTTTGATAGCTAAAATAAATTCATCCATTGATTCTTCAGAAACCTCTGATTCTCCTCTTAACGTCGATAAGCTTGTTAATGTGTGTTTACCAATCGAAAAGATGACCTTTCCATCTTTTTCTTCTTTCATTGTTGCAGGTAGGAGGTTCGTAACACCAAAGAAGTAAGCAGCGAAAATTGTCTTAGGTCTTCTATAAATTACCTGTGGTGTATCAAACTGGATAATTTGGCCTTCATTTATTATTAGAAGACGATCTGCGACGGCTAATGCTTCTTCTTGATCATGAGTAACATGAAAAGTCGTTTTCTTTAGATCCGTCACTAATTTCTTTATTTCTGTGCGTAAAATTATTCTTAACCGTGCATCCAAGGCTCTAAGAGGTTCATCCAAAAGAAAAATGCTGGCATCTGTCGCAATTGCCCGCGCAAGTGCCACTCTCTGCTTCATACCTCCACTTAGTTCATGGGGTAGCGCATTGTACCGATGACGTAAATTCACTAGATCTAACACTTCATTCCCAATGGTGGTGATCTCAGGGAGCGTTTTCTCATTTTTCATTTTGAGAGCAAAAATCGCATTATTCCACACATTCTTGAACGCAAACAGTGAATAATCGCTGGTTTGCGGAAGATATGCTAGATTACGTAATTCAGGAGGCAATCGAGTGATATCACCTGTGTCGGTTGAAATCTCACCCTTAGTAGGGGGTAATAATCCTGCTATGAGTTTTAAAAGTGTGGTTTTCCCAGCACCTGTTGGTCCCAGAATTACTATGTATTCACCTTTCTTTACATGAAGATTAATCTTATTTAAAACCGTTTTTTTCCCAAACCGTTTTGTTAAATCGGAGATGACTATGTGTGGGCTATCTATCATGGTTTGTTTACCTCCTTTTGGCTCGGGAAATACTCGCTCGGAGTGTAAATATCAATAATGAAGATATAAAGATTAGAATTAATGTAGCTAATGCTGCGAGAAAGTAATTCTGATCCTCCTTGATTAAGTTAACAATGAAAACAGGTGCCGTTGTTGAAGAAGGAGAAACAGCTAGTGTAGCACCAGTTTCCCCAACACTTCTGGTAAATGACATTATTGCCCCTGCAATTATTGAAAATTTAATCACTGGTAAGGTGATTTCTCGAAAAGTCTGCATAGGCTTCGCTCCTAAAGTCCGTGCAACATCTTCATATGCAGAATCAAGTTCAGCTAATCCTCCCAAAGTGTTCCGAACAATGAAAGGAAAAGTCATACTTATATGCGCCATAATAACAAAGAAAAGTTCATTCACAGGTAATATAGGTTGATCTGTCCAAAAAAATCCGACGGAAAGCCCAAGAGCAGAGCTTGGTACCACATAAGGAATATCAACCATTGCATCAAGTATTCGCGAAAATCTATCTGATTTTCTTGCTATTAGGATAGCCATAGGTACCCCCAAAACTACATTAACAATGGTAGCTACGCTTGCTACTAACACTGTCATAAATATGCTTTGGCCGAACAATACCCAATTGGCAGAGGAAAAAGCTGCTAATGAGGCTCCCTGAATCAAATATGCTACAAGAAAGAAGGAAGGAACAATTACAAATAAAACTAAAAATCCAAATGCGACAATTTGACGAGCTTGTGGAGCTTTTCCTTCACTTACACTCCGTTCAAATGAAGGGAAAACCTTGCGGAAGGGGAGACGCGCGTTTTTTGCAATCATTTTCGCAATAAATACCAATATCAAAGCGATAAAAATCATAATTGCAGCGAGAAGTGCAGTACTTGGGAGGAGTAATTCAGAAGGAATCCCCTGTACAGTTTCCTCATCTACATAAGCATGCTTCCAGTCACTGATTAGCGTGGTTCCTGTTTTTGTCGCACTTTGGATAGTAGCTAGTAATGTTACTACACCACCGGTATCAGATAAACTCTTCGCTAAGCTCAATACCATAGCTGTAGCAACACCAGACCGAAACATTGGTAATGTGACAGTTCGAGCAGCTGTGAATTTGCTTGCTCCACACGTACGAGCAGCTACTTCAAGTGTCACATCAATTTCTTCTAAAATTGCGGTTAAAGACCTTACAACATATGGAAATGTTGTGGTAAAATGGAACAAGACCAAGATTGGGAGGGCATTTCTGACTAGTTGGACTGCAAATATAGGCGATTCTACACCTGGGGTCACTCCCCAAAAGAGTGCAACAGAAAATCCTAATCCTGCAGTTGGTACTGCAAGAGGTAGTTCAATGAAACTGTTTAGTAACGATTTAAATCGGAATTCCTTTCGTACCAAAGTCCAAGCAATTGGGAGTCCAAAAATCAAATCGATTATTGTCACAAGTATTGAAACAGAGATTGAATAGAATAGTGCAGTTACGATCTGGGACTGAATTTCCGTATTTGAAAGAACTGCATCTCCGATTGATGGATTAATCAGAAATTCTAAAACGACTTTCCCAATAACATAAATTGTAGGGAATAAAACTAATCCAAAGAAGAAAAGAAATATGAAGATGTACCAAGCCGTATTGAATTCTCTTTTCGATGTTAACTTTGCTAATCGAATTGTTAATCTATCTAGCTGGCTTCTCTCTTTTTGCAACATCAGTAGTAGTTCCAATTGTCACTATCTTAACAGATTTCTATCTATTATCGTTAAAACTTAATTAAAAATACCCTTAGCAAAATAAATGCACTTTTAGAAACGTTTGACTAATTAAGGTAGGAGATTCAAAGGATTAATAAATTTCCTCTCAATCATTTTTATCCTCATTGAAGGAATCAATTTCGAGGCCCCAAAGTGAAGGAAATTCAGGTTACTCTGCCAACTGATCGAAAAACCTTAATGGATGAGTTTTTAAAGGAGTTTTCTGTTCTAGCCACGACTTACGACTTTGGTGAAACAATTAGATATGAGCTTCGCATAAAAGATTATCAAACAAACATGCTAATTGAAGAATTAAAAGCTAGAGGGATTGGAGTTGCTTATGGAGACATTGTTGTACGTCCTCTATCCCTTTTGATAGCTAGCAAAAAGGGAGAAAGCAGTCTTCCTCAAAGTGCGGGAGTAAATAGAGAAGAAATCTTAGCAAATATTGGTTTGATCTCAGGTCTATCGTTTACTTACCTCTTGATGAATGGTCTTGCTGCTGCCTTAGCAGCTTTTGGATTATTGAACAATGATGTTGTTGTCATAATCGCGAGTATGATTGTTGCTCCGCTTTTAGGTCCTATTGTTCTAACGTCTCTAGGATTACTGAGTCTAGAAACTACATCCTTCGTTAGAAAAGGAATTTTTGCGGAGTTTACTGGAATTTTTACCACCATTAGTTTAGGGGCCATTATTGGATATATTTTCAATTCATTTGAGACAATAGATATTCATGCTACTGAAGGGGGAAACCAACTCTATTCTGAAGTATTAAATCGAACCTCTCTCACAGTCCCTACGATTTCCCTTGCTCTACTAGGAGGTCTTGCTGCTGGTATTATTGTTGCACGCGGATTAGATGTTTCCATTGTCGGTGTAGCAATTGCGGCATCCTTATGCCCTCCCGCAGCAACTATAGGGATATTGAGTGCCATTGGTGAATTTGATCTTGCTCTTAAAGCTGCTAATCTACTCCTCTTGAACATCTTAGCCATTATTTTATCATGCACGAGTGTTTTTTGGATTTTTGGGGTAAAAAGTCGTGGGTTATCAAAGCGTCAAGCCGCCAAAGTTCGTCGTCTTAATGTTCTTTGGATTTTAATAGTTACATTATTGCTAATTTTGATTTTAATTAGCGCAGGAGTATTTCCAGTTTAAAGAAGAACGGAAATTAAGAAATATGTTACCCATTCTTAGTTTTATCATTATTCTGCTCCCCTTCGTTCTCTCCTAATTGTACAATACATAGTCGCCCTTCCACAACCCCTATTTTTGCATTGATTTCATTTTCATGTATCATTTCATAAACAAGTGATTCAAGTTCTTTTGGATCCATATGTACGTTGTTAGCAAGAATTTCGATTGGTACACTTCCAAATTTGGTAATTTTCTCTGCAAGTTCAACTCGTTTCTGCTTTCGAACTAATCCATCTGATAGAGGACCCGCTGCTGATAGAACACTCTGAATATCGCCTTTTTGATAAGCTGCAAAGACTTCATATACAATATGGCCAAAACTACCTAAATCGCGTGTCAATGCATCTTGAACAATTTTAATCCCTCGTTTTGATTCATGCTCGATGAGTTCAAGAGCAACTAAAGCCGCATCATACTTCAAAAGTCCGAGCCATACATCATCTGGTTTTTTGAGAGTTTCATAATGAGCAAGGTATTCTCGAATAGCTTTTCGCTGCAAGGTCACATCACGAGCAGTTATCATTCCGATAATCGTACGAAGGTGTTCCTTTTCTTTGGGAGCTATCTTCTGGGTCATTCTATATTTGACTAAATTTTCTATGATTTGCTCAACAAATGAGGTTTCGATTCGTCCAATTTTTACAATTACCAAGGATTTTTGGGAATATGTAACATAATCAGGACTTTCTATATCTGTTACCAGCCAATCGACTAATTCTTTAATGAATAAAAGAGGTCTTGTCTTAATAAATGCTATATACTCATCTAAGAACTGTGGAGGGGTCTTAGACGAAATTAAGGCCGCAGTAAGCTTTTTTGCAGCATAACCTGCCATATCGGCATTCTTGGTGATCCTTTCACTTATCCTCTCAATCATTTCTGTTCGATTAAGGGTTTCATCAAAATCTAGAAATTTATCAAGAGACTCAGTAAAGACTTCCTGACTTTCTTCAGCAATTTTTTCCTCCGTTTTTTCAGGAGTTGGTATTTGAGGTTTTCCTTCTGAATTAAGAATATCTTCAGATAATTCTTCCATCAATGATTCGATCATTTCCTGAGTTAAAACCAGCTCTGGATCATCAAAATCATAATTTCGGGATTCAGTATCTTGTAATTTTACAGTGGGTCTCGGTTTTTCTTGAACTGCAACCTGATTCTCGGGAAGTTCGACTGTTGTCTCAGCTTCTTCGATTTTATCAGCAATATCTGATGTTAAGGAATTTTCAGTTGTGGAATAGGTTAATTTTGTAACTAATTCTTCCAAACTGCGTTTTTTCCCTGGTTCCTCGCTTTCGACCGATAAATCTTTCAGAGATAACCCTAATCCTTTCAGAATTGTGGATAATCCCTGAGCATCTTTTACTTTGGACAAATCTTCCATTAAAACATTAAAACCCTGATCTAATAAATTTTTAACTTCACTGGCATCATCAGGGCCAACAACTAAATGATCAATTGCACCAGAACAAAGTTCAGCAATTCCGACTAAACTAGGTTTAATGGAAAGTAATTCCAATATGAACTGCTCTCGAAAGGAGAATTTTATTGGAAATACTAGAGTTGAAGGTGCTTTTGATTCTCTAACGACACGGATAAATTCTCTATGTAATAACAAGATTCCCAGAGAGCAAGGGTCACTAGCAAGAATTAAAATTGCATCTGCTTCAGTTAATGCCTTTTTCGATTGCTCTCCTAAAATATCTCTCTTAACACTAAGGCCATTGACTTTAATTTTAGGTTTGGCTTTCTTACTTTTATCTTCTTTTGTTTCATTTAGCAGGTTTCGGAGCTCATCTAAATCAGGTTTATTTTCTCCTTTTGTATCTAAGAAGCCAGTAACTTGAAAATACCTCAGAGGAATCTCAAAATCCTCCCCTTTTAAGGTTAAAATTGTCTCTGGCAGTCTTAACGGGTGAACAGCAATTTTTTTGTTTGAATATTCACTCAAAGCAACAAAAAAATCGGTGAAGTCATGCTTAGCTTTGTGTTGCTCTGATACCCACTGGATCAGGAATTTTTCTGCGTCAGAAAGAGGCATCGGGGTTTCCGATATAGGTTTTGTAAATATCTTTGCAAGCGAACTCTGAGCAAAATCATCAGGGACTATTGAACTAGCTAATTTAATGATTTCATGATGATACCAAACCTCATTTTCCTTCTCACTCCCATTTTCATCTATTAATTTGAAATCACCAGTAGTATTTGGTACAATAGAAAATTGTAATCCCGCATCTAAGAAATTCTTTAGTAAAGGTGAGTGCTCTACACCAACCGACACAATAACTAAAGATTTAGAACTCTCAGACGCCATGAAAAATCCTCAAAAATATTGAAAACTTGGAGAACTATCTTATAAAAATCAACTTTTTACAATTTTCTGTTTTGATAGATATAGAAATCGCTTTTTAGTTTTTCTTATATGTCTACGAGATTACACGACGATTTACGCTCGTTTAGTATTTAAACTATAGCAATCGATTTAGCTCAGAAATTTAAAGTTATTCATATAGGTAGAATATATACAACTAATGCTACATTTTACACACTCTTTCTGGATTTTATATTAGTGTCACACTTTTACTAGTTTTTTCTGGAATTTGAGTTAATTGTAAGCTTATATACAGGCATTTTATGAGATTTCAGTCTGACTTTTCTCTAGATACCTAGAAAACTTACATAAGAATTTAGTACTCTATTCAATGAATGGTTTTCAAGCTATGGTGACAGATTTATGACCCTCTCATTCGATATACCTGAAGAAGCAAGTATGATGCGCGAAGCAGTTCGTGATTTTGCTGAAAAAGAAATTGCTCCTATCGCAGGAGACCTTGATGAGAAAGAACAGTTTTCTCCTTCCCTAACTAAGAAAATGGGAGATTTAGGTTTATTAGGAGTTTATCTCCCAGAGGAATACGGCGGTGCTGAATTATCATATCTCGCTTACATTGTTGCAGTTGAGGAACTAGCCCGGGTGGATGGAAGTCAAGCTGCTACAATTGCTGCTCATAACTCATTGGGAATTGGACCGATATATTATTTCGGGTCTAAAGAACAGAAAGAAAGATATCTCCCTCAATTAACCACTGGAGATAAATTATGGGGATTTGGTCTTACAGAACCAGAGGCTGGTTCTGATGCAGGAGCATCAAAAACAAAAGCAGTAAAAGAGGGTGATTCGTGGATAATCAATGGTAGTAAAAATTTCATAACTAATGGATCCACTCCAGCTTCGTTAGGAGTCACTGTACAGACTATTACAGGTTCAAGGCCTGATGGAAAGAAGGAATATACGTGTTTTCTTGTGGAACAAGGAACTGATGGATTTGAAGCGCAAGAAATGCATCGAAAAATGATGTGGAGAGCTTCCATTACCTCCGAACTTTTCTTCACAAACTGCAAGGTATCTGAAAGTACAATGCTTGGTAAGCGTGGAGAGGGATTTCATCAAATGTTGGATACTTTAGACAAAGGTCGTTTAAGCATAGCTGCGATGGGTTTGGGGTGTGCTGTGGGAGCTTATGAGCTAGCTCTTGAATATGCCCAGCAACGTAAAGCTTTTGGTCGAAAGATAAGTACATTTCAAGCGAATGCTTTCAAGCTCGCTGATATGGCTACAGAAATTGAAGCTGCACGAAATCTGTTGTATAAGGCAACCTGGTTATATGATCAGGGACGATCTGAATATAAGAAGTATGCTGCTATGTCAAAATTATACTGCTCCGAAGTTGCCAATAGAGTAGTTAACCATGCAGTCCAAATCCATGGTGGATATGGCCTTATGAAAGAATATCCTGTTGAGCGATTTTATCGTGATCAAAAGTTGCTAGAAATAGGCGAAGGAACTAGTGAGATTCAAAGATTAGTTATTTCTAGATATATTGGCTGCTACAAGTAGTAAAATCATTTTTAATACCTCTCTAGAGAAGCATGGCTTTTACAACAATATCCATTGCTTCTCCCCATGATATTTTCTGTGTCTCTTTATTTGGAGGTTTCTCCATTGAGTAACGGATATGTGCGATTTGACCGAAATGATGAATTGAATGTAATGATGTCCGTAAAATTACCCAACTGATAGTTCCTGGGCTTACTAACACCTCTCCCTCATACTTAGGGGTGTGAAACTCAAGATCAGTATCGTTCGCATTCTGAATACAGGTAATAAAATGATTTTCCAGCTTATCATAAGTTTGTAATAATTTCTGAAAGTTAATTGACTTTGGTTCATAAGAAAAAGTTTCATCACTTAAGTGCTTTAACCAAAAGACCTCCGCATTAACGATATGTCGTAAGAAACTTTGAATTGTACGAGCATTAGTATTATCAGGTTGCCAAAGTATTTCTTCTTTTGTAAGATCCTCTAACATCCAATGGCCATAGACTCGCAATCCTTGAATGATTTCAATTATTTGATCTTTGATTTCCTGTTGCTTCATGTACCCATAACCTATCATATTAGTAGTTCTTATTCAAACTGAGTTTATTCTGCATTTTTTTAGCCCATTCTTTGTATCTTATAGCCTTCGCAGGATCATCGTCAGCAGTAGATTCTGCTTTTGTATAAGCATGATGAGATTTTTCAAAATCACCTAAAATCTCGTGTAGCTGACCAAGATTCCACCATGTAGGGTGATGTTTCGGATCTAAATCTAGACAATGATTCCAGTTTTCTAGGGCATTGGAATATTCTCCAACGTTAAAAAATGCTAATCCGAGGTGTCGATAGGCCTCGGGATTCTGCGGATCGACTTCTATAGCCTTTTTTAATACATCAATTGCTTTTTCATTCTCAACATGTCTTATGAATTCAATCCCTTGTAGTAGAAGTTCCGACAGTATTTTTCACCTCTACATTATGGTCAATTGATCAAGTTCACGAGGATATTGCGTTATTCGCTCATTACCATCTTCTGTAATAATGACGGTATCTGAATGTCTGAATCCACCAATAGACCTGTCATATATTCCAGGCTCGACAGTGAACACCATACCCTGTTTCATTATTACTTGAGTCATTCCTTTATCTAGAAATGGTCGTTCGTGAGCTTCTAATCCTATCGCATGTCCGGTATGATGTTGGACAAGATCCATGACTCCGTTCTCTTTAAAGACTTTGCGACAATTTCTATCTACTTCCGATACAGGGGTACCTGGCTTTAACGTATTGAACGCGACTTCTTGAGCTTTCATCATTATTGCAAAATATCCTTTCTGCTTCTCAGTTGGTTCCCCTAGAAACATTGTTCGTTCAAGTTCGGATAAATATCCTGCAATATTAGCACTTGCCCCTGTTACTAATGTATCGCCCTTCTGAAATATTGCATTCCTTGTCATGGCATGTGGTATAGCACTATAACTTCCAATTTGACCCCGATAGCCTGCACCACAAGGCCGAGAACCATATCCAATCGGTGAATAATCAGGGCCGAGTTCTGCTCTCATCCGTTTTGAGGCCTCATGGGATGCCTGAAACGATACATCGATTTCATTTTCTCCCTCATGGGTATATTGTTGGAGTAATTCGTGTGCAATACCTCCCCATTTCGCACTCTCTCGAATACAGGCGAGTTCATCCGCATCTTTTAAAATTCGCATGTTAGTGATAATCTCTGGATGAATTGCTACTGGTATCTTTAACACTTCTTTAAATGATGGCCCTTGATAACCCCATAAACCTGAAGCGCCTCCTCCTTCTGCTCCGATCTTACTCGTAATTTTCAAAGAATTTTTGAGAAATTTTGAAAAATGGATCAAAGGATGTACTTCGTCGGGATATTCAAAGTAGCTCCCTACTTCCTTTACTCCTGGAACTTCTTCCAATACATGTATTTTTTCCAGTTCAGGGACAAAAAAATTGAGCTCATCATTTTTGAAGATTAGAAAAAAGGGTCGTTCTGTAGGAATTAACGTAAATCCAGTTAAATAATATATTGACTTAGGACTTAACACGATAAAATGAGCCAAGCCCTTTTCATTAATTATCTTTTGAAAATGCCTCTGACGCTTCTCAAATCTTTGTTCTGGGATCTTTACAATGGTTATTCTCTTCACCTTCATTTTTCAGAATGTTCTTGACTTTTCAAATTCTAAGGAATCAAGAATGTTTCGATAATCCACCTCTACCTAATTTTTTCGCAAAACAAGTCTTATATCTCTACCAAGGTAATTTTATCTGGTTTTTATGAATGAAGAACTTTTCTATCACTAGAGCTAAAAAAATATCTGTTTTCTTAGCTTTTCTCCTTCTAACTACAGCTATAGGTTATTTTTCTTATTCTACTTCATTTACACGCCAAGAAGTAACCGATTATGACCTTTCAGTGCCATTTCCCAACCTCAGCTTCACTAGACCAGTTGGGATATTCAATACGGGCGATACCAGATTATTCGTGGTTGAACAAGCAGGCCAAGTCCATATTATTGACCCTTCTGTGAGTAATGATTCTACCACAGTCTTTTTAGATATTAAAGATCAAGTTCTATACGGAGGAGAACAGGGTTTATTGGGCTTAGCATTTCACCCTGAATTTTCTTTGAATGGTCTCTTCTATGTGAATTATGTCCGCGATTCTCCAAGAAGGACTGTAATTAGTGAATTTAAAGTGAGAGAGGATAATCAAAATCTAACAAATATCAGCTCAGAAATTATCATTCTGGAAGTTTCACAACCTCACAGTAATCATAATGGAGGTGAAATAACTTTTGGCCCTGATGGTAATTTATACATAGCTTTAGGTGACGGAGGAGGTTCAGGTGATCCAAATCAAAATGGTCAAGATCGAACATCTCTTTTAGGTTCCATTCTAAGGATCAATATTGACATAAAAAGTTTAGAAAAAAATTATTCAATTCCCCCTGATAATCCATTCGTTGGTAATGCGGAAGGTTTTCGTGAAGAGATCTATGCGTACGGTTTACGCAATCCATGGCGTATGAGCTTTGATTATAATACATCATTATTATGGGCTGGAGATGTAGGACAAAATCTGTATGAAGAAATTGACATAATTGAAAAGGGAGGAAATTATGGGTGGAATTTGCAGGAGGGGAATCATTGTTATAATAATCCTAACTGTAATACCACAGAATTGATAACTCCAATTTGGGAGTATAATCGATTAGAGGGATACAGTATAACTGGTGGATACGTATATTATGGTTTACGGAACCCAACTTTAAACGCTAAATACATTTATGGTGACTATGGTTCTGGTAAAATCTGGGCGCTGTCTAAAAATGGAACTACGACCGAAAATATGTTAGTAAAAGATACAAATCTCAATATTGCATCCTTTGGTTTAGACAATCAGGGAGAGATTTACATTTGTGCGTTTGATGGAAGAATTTACTCAATTCTTGAAAAAATCGACAATAATCAAACATCTTCAAAAATAGAAATTTCAACTACTTCGGAAGTCACAACCTCAAAATCGGATGAAAGTTCTTCGAATGGGAAAAGTACCAGCTCTATAACGAGTTATGGGATTGAAATAGTGGCCCTATTTGTTTTAAGCACCATAATCGTAACATTTAGGAAAAAAATATAGGTCTTCCATTAATTAAAGTAAAAATCCAAATTCCCAGGCTTTCCTTTATACTGTTTAACAACTTGATTAGATTCTAGAAACTCTCTCGCTTTAAGGGCGTCTGAAACTGAATTACCTTTCATTTTTTCACCTTTTGGTACTTTACTTTCACAGATAAGATTTACTTTCGAGAGAAAGTTTTGTTCCTTCAAAACGGAGAAAACTAATTCCCAAGGGACACCATTTCCTTTCCCAAGAAGTGTATGATGTTTCTCTCCAGTTTTACCGACAACCATGCCTGAAAAATGCATTGGTAAGCGATTAGTTGAATTAAGATCGAATGCTTGATCAAGTTTCTCTAATCGATTTAAAATCGCTCCCTCATCAATAATATTACCTCCACGAGCAAAATCGTGACTTATATCCCAAGTCATTAAACAATTGTCAATTCCTCCAGTTATTTCTACCAGAGTAAAAAAATCAGCGAAACTATTATACTTTCCGCCGACTTCAGGAGCTAATTTCGCATTATAAGCCTTTTCTTGCCTCCATTCCTCCCAGTTTTTGAGTACTTTTTCTACATGACTGTTGTTATGTTTTTTCTTAAAAGATCCTGCATGAAACGTAACATGATGTCCATTAAGCCAGTCTGTAACCTTTAAAGTGGCTGAAAGGTTTGATTTTGAATACTTCAACTTTGATTCTTCTTCAGTTGTAGCAGAAATTCGATAGGGTGCATGAACAGAAAAATAATATTCAGAGTTGTCGAATAATTCTGCAACAGATTTGGATTGTTTTTCAGTAGGAAATGGATTAATACCTGGAATTCTTGTTTGACCGATGGCACAACTTAATAATCCGAATTCTACTGAATTTAGTTTAGCTTTCTTAATTTGATTTACTCTGTTGAGAGTTTTCTCCTGTGAAAGAAAGCGGGTCATACTAAGTGAGACACCAAGCGACAAGTCCAAGAGTTTCACCATATTAATGAGGTTTCATTTTGATAAATCCACATTTGGGACAGAGAAATTTTGTTTTTTTGTGAAATGATCTTTTTGAGGCCTTCATTTTAATTTTAGACGTAGAATTGGAACACCTCGGACAATACATAACAATGAAAATTAAGTTCTAATGAGTTTTTTAGTGTGGCTCATGGGTTATCCGTTAAAAAAACGTATGAATTCTGCATCTGAAGGCTTGTCGTTTTCCAGCAAAGCAATTCTTAAATATTAATTCAATGTATGAAATAGTTAAGCCATGAATCAACCTAATCGAAGCTTTTCAGAGAAAATATCTGAAAAAATCTCACGAATCGTCAACTCTGAAGTGACACATTTTCAGGCTTACGAAAAGGAGTATAAAATATCCTCGCATCCAATTAAACGGACTTTTATCACAATCTCTCGGCTTCATAAACTTCATGAGGGACGTATCGCAATAACAGAAGTAGTTAAAGAGACTGAATTGTCAGAAAATGATGTTATCTTTATTATACAGGAGTTTACTGCACAAAGATTGATTGATGGGATCATTGAAAGAGATCCAGAATCAAATGAACAGATTCTCGTTCTTAAAGAAGATACATACTATTGCCAAATCGATCAAACCGAACACTCTGTTTTTAACTTGCACTTCCAATGTGAAACTTGTTTAAGATTTATTTGTAGTTCCTGTTATCAAAGTGTTCAAACAGATACTTGTCCCTACTGTAAAGGCGAATTAATTCCTGTCCCACGTATTTTTAAGAAAGAAGATGTAAAATCATTAGTAGATCGTAAAAGTGCAGTTTCTTCGTTAGGAGACTATTATCAGACACAAAAATCAAATCTTTCAACTAAAGGTGTTAGAAAAGTATCTTCATCAGTCTTTAACGACATCAAGAAATTGAATAAACGGCGATGGTCATTTTCTGACCTTAAGAATAATACACGAACATTCCTTGATTTCAGGAAACAAGAAAGGGAGATAAGCAAGCATAAAAAAGCTGTTCTTGATACAATTACCATGATTCATGATATCGAAGGAGAAAAGCAAATACCCTTATCTCGTATTGCTCAGCTCAATAGACTGGAAATTCCACTAGTAAACCTGATTTTGAGAGCATTAGTAGAACAACAATTAATTCAAGGATTCCTAGACACATCAGGAACTTATGATACTGCCTCAGATGATTATTTGATTCTTGGTTCTAATAATATTAAATGTTACCTGCATGAGGGGGAAATACCTATTGCAGATCCCCATTATCAGTGTCTTACATGTTTTCGAAGTGTTTGCCCTGATTGCTATTCAACAATGAAAGAAACAAATATGTCTAATTGCATGTTTTGTGGGGGAGAGATGCACAAACATTAGAGGCACTTGTGTGTTATTTTAAAAGTTTATAATGGCTAAATTGTAAAGCATAAGCTTTATTCATCTTGATATTCTCGCCAATACACGGAATTCAAATTTTAATTCTTAATTAAAGTTTACTGATAGGTAGAAGATTGTCAATGGTTTCTGAAAATCAGAAAAATGCTGTATATTCAGCACTGATCGAACAATATCCATCAAAATTCGAATCACTTGCAAGAATTTTCCAAAATATTCATAGAGGTGACCGAATCTTTGTTCATACAGGTTGTGGTGAACCTCAATACTTAATGAATTCACTTGCTCAATATCTTGAAAAGCATCCAAAAGCTTTTTTTGATACTGAGGTTTTATCTTGGTATAATTTGGGAGTCACCCCGTATACGGATACTGCTTATCAAATAAACTTTCGTCACAATTCTTTTTTCGTTGCAAATCCTACTCGTGAAGCTGTTAATAGTGGTCTTTCTGATTATACACCTATTTTCCTTTCAAACGCACCAAGTCTATTTTATAGTGGACTTGTTCCGATAGATGTCGCTTTAATCCAAGTCACGCCTCCTGATGATCATGGATATGTTAGTCTTGGAGTTTCAGTTGATATTGTTAAATCAGCAATCGAAAGTGCAGCTACTGTAATTGCTCAAATGAATAGCAGAATGCCACGAGTTCACGGAGATGGATTTTTACACATAAAAGATATTGACTATATTATCCCATACGATGAACCTATTTTAGAATTTATACAGGAACCTACGAGTGACGAAGTAGCAAATAAAATTGGACAGTATGTTTCACGATTAATTCAAGACGGAGATACAATACAAGTTGGCTACGGAAGTATACCAAACGCAGTTATGACAAATTTGAAAGATAAAAAGCATTTAGGCGTTCACACTGAGCTTGTAAGCGATGGACTTGTTGAATTAATGAAAATAGGAGTTATAGATAACTCTAGAAAGACGGTGAATCGTGGAAAGTCTGTAGCGTCGTTCTGTATGGGTTCTCAGTCGACTTATGATTTTATTAATGATAATCCTTCAATTGAATTAAAACAAATTGAATACACGAATAATCCATTAAATATCGCTCAACACGCCAATATGACCGCCATCAATAGTGGATTACAGATAGATCTGACAGGACAGGCCTCTTCTGAATCTATTGGTAGAACTTTTTATTCTGGTATTGGAGGTCAAGCAGATTTCATGCGCGGAGCTATCCTTGCTAATAAGGGGAAATCGATATTAACTATTCAGTCGACAGCGGATAATGGAAAAACCTCTAGAATTGTCCCTTTCTTATCTGAAGGAGCGGGTGTAACACTCAACCGAGGGGATATTCATTACGTAATCACAGAATATGGTATAGGTTACCTACATGGAAAAAACATACGAGAACGAGCCATGCAATTAATTTCTATTGCCCATCCACGTTTCAGACCACAGTTGATAAAAGAAGCAAAAAAGGCCAATTTAATCTACTCTGATCAGGCTTTCGTCCCGGGAAAAAAAGGAGAATATCCAGAACATTTAGAAACATGGAGGACAACCTCACGGGGTCTTGAAATAATGCTTCGGCCTGTAAAAATTAGTGATGAATCCTTGTTAAAAGACTTTTTTTATGATTTGTCTGACCAATCCCTTTATCGACGATTTATGAGTGTTAGAAAGGATATTCCCCATTCTCGATTACAGGATTTCTGTATTATTGATTTTTCAAAAGAGATGGTCATTCTTGCAGTCTTAAGTAAAGGTGTCTCACAAGAAATTATTGGTGTGGGTCAATATGGGATTGACCAACATTCCCATATCGCAGAAGCTGCTTTCGTAGTGCGAGACGATCATCATAGAAACGGTATAGGCACTGAATTAATGAAATATTTGACTTATCTGGCGAAATCTGCTGGATTACTTGGATTTAGTGCTGAAGTGTTGTTAGAAAATAGGGGAATGCTTGCTTTATTTGAAAAATTATTCCCTAATCTTGATAAACGACTTTCTGAAGGTGTTTATGAACTAAGGATGACATTCTAATCTGAGATTCATTACTTTCAGATATAGCTCAAAAGAAATATACTACTGAGATAATTCCAATTATAAACGAAAAAAAGCCTACTATTTACTGCTAAGATTTACTTAGAATCAAAAAAATCTTGATCCACTTGCTTTAGGTCATGGAGAACAAGTATCGTATGCCAAAAACCAAAGGTCCTCATATAAAGCATTTATTTGAACCAAAATCAATAGCAATCATCGGTGCATCATCGAATCCCAATAAAATCGGTTATAAAGTAGTTGATAACGTTGTCGCGTCAGGATATCATGGGAAAATTTATCCTGTTAATCCAAAAGGAGGAGAAATACTTAGTTGCAAAGTATATCCCTCAATAGAGGCAATAGATGATTTTATTGATCTTGCAACCATCTGTGTACCAGCAAAGTTCGTATTTGAAACACTAAAAAGTTGTGCAAAGAAAAAAACCAAATTTGTCTCAATAATTACAAGCGGGTTCTCAGAAGTTGGGAATCTTGATGAAGAGCTAGAATTAGTTAATTTTGCAAGAGAGAATGGGATGCGATTACTCGGCCCAAATATCTTTGGAATTTTCTCTGCTAAAGCCCCTGTGAATGCAACTTTCGGCTACAAGCATATTGAGCATGGATCAGTTGCAATTGTCACACAATCAGGAGCTCTAGGTGTAGCAATGATTGGCAAAACTGCTACCGAAGGAATCGGACTATCAGCTATTGTCTCAGTCGGAAATAAAAGTGATATTGCCGAAGCTGATTTAATTGAATATTTTATCACAGATGACAATACAAGAGTAATTCTCTTGTATATAGAGGGTCTTAAACATGGAGATCGATTAACAAAGGTTCTTGAAAGAGCAACAAAGATTAAACCAGTAATAGTAATCAAATCGGGTAGATCCAAACGAGGTGCCATGGCAGCGGCCTCCCATACTGGATCCTTAGCAGGAGCAGATAATGTTTTTACGGATATTATTGCACGACAAGTTGGGGCACTAAGAGCTTTAAGTGTACAGGAAGCGTTAAATTGGGCAAAATTCCTTGCTATCCAGAAGGATCTTCCCACGGGGGAAAATACCGTCATTGTCACGAATGGAGGAGGAATTGGTGTTCTCGCTACTGATGCATGTGAGCTGTATGGAGTAACGCTTTATGATGACCATAAGGTATTGAAAGAGATTTTTACTCCGGTAACACCTTCTTTTGGATCAACTAAGAACCCTGTTGATATAACAGGCCAAGCATCAAATGAGATTTATGAACAAGCCCTCCAAACAGCTTTAGATAGCCCTGATATTCACTCTGTTATCGTTTTAGGATGTGAAACAGCCATATTTTCTGCAGATCAGTTAGCAGCAGTCGTTCAAAAGCAATATTTGGATCATAAGCCTGATAAACCAGTTGTTTTCTCATTTTTCGGAGGAGGAGAATTTGAACAAGGATTATTTGCGTTGAAATCAAAAGGTGTTCCGATATTTTCGGACGTTTATGAGGCAGCAAGCTGTCTTGGTGCTTTGTATAAACATTATCATAATATAACACACATTGAAGACAAAATATCTGATCAAGATGATCCAGAAATCGATATAGACACTATTCAAAAGGTTATTGATGAGGTCAAAGCAGATAATCGACGATTTTTACTTGTTCCCGAAGCATTACGAGTTATGGATGCAGCAGGAATTCCCACACCAAAAAGTTATGTGGCAAAAAATCTAGAGGAAGTCATCTATTTCGCCGAAGAAGTTGTCAAATATCCTGTAGTCATGAAAATCGTATCCAAGGATATTATACACAAATCGGATGCTGGTGGAGTAGCTCTTGATTTAGAAAATCGAGAAGAGCTTTTGGATGCATATGAAGCCATTCTTGCCTCTGTACGAAAATATAAACCTGATGCGATAATTGAGGGAGTGGAAATTGTCAGAATGATTAATATGGACGAAGCTATGGAAACTATCATTGGCGCAAGAATTGATACCACATTTGGCCCCACCGTTATGTTCGGTTTAGGGGGAATTTATGTTGAAGTGTTAAAAGATGTCGCTTTTAGAGCAGTTCCGGTAAAACGATCAGATGCTGTTGAAATGATCCAACAAATCCGTTCTTATCCATTATTACTTGGAGTCAGGGGTGAAGAAGCTAAAGACATCAGCGGCTGCATTGACATCATTCTTCGGTTAAGTAAGATTATTCAATTATGTAAAGATATTTCTGATATTGAAATCAACCCAGTATTAGTATTTGAACAGAATCAAGGTGTTCTAGCAGTAGATACTCGTATATTATTAAACCCCTAAAGGTGAATAAAAATGAAAAGGATTGTGGTAGCTTCCACTCATAAAGAAGCAGGTAAAACCAGTATTATAATAGGTATTGCAAAAGCCCTTTCAAGGAAAAACATTTCATGCGGTTATATGAAACCCTTGGGAGATCGATTGTTATATCAAAAGAAACGCCTCTGGGATTACGATGCCTCCTTAGTTTCTAATGTTTTAAGTCTAACAGAGAAACCAGAGGACATTTCCCTAGGTTTCGATCATAGTAAATTACGCTTTATGTATGATAAACAATCCACGCGTAAAAAATTGAAAACTATATGTGATAATGTGAGTAAGGATCATGATGTTGTCCTAATTGAAGGAGGTCAGAATCTAGCATATGGACATTCTGTGTTTTTGGATCCTATGACCATTGCGAAAAGTGTAGGTGCTCAGTTATTACTAATATTGAGTGGTGAAGGAAGTGAAATTGCAGATGAGATTATATTCTTGAAAAAGTGTGTTCTCTCTGATCCAGATATTTTTGCAGGTGTTATTGTCAATCAAATCAAAGATATCGAGGAATTCAAAAATATCTATTTGGAAATTTTCGATGAACTGGATGTGCCTGTTTTGGGGATTATTCCCTATGATGAAACACTGACACGATTCACCATCGATTATCTCTACAAAACATTATTTGCGAAAATTATTGCTGGCGAAGAGGGATTAATGAATGTTGTTAACCATATCTTTGTGGGGGCTATGAGTGCAGCGCAAGTTGTTACAAAACCATTGTGGCATTCAGAAAATAAGCTTATTATCACTCCTGGTGACCGTGTCGATATGATTACAGCTGCGTTAGAATCCAGTACCGCAGGAATAGTCCTTACAAATAATATTCTTCCTGACGATCCCATCATCAAATCGAAAGCAGATACTAGGAATATTCCAATTCTACTTGCTACAAATGATACATTTGCAGTCGCCAAACTCATTGACGATATGGAAATTCTCTTTACTAAGGATGAGACACAAAAGATCGAACTTCTAGAAGAACTTGTCAGAAACCATGTGAAATTGGATTCTTTTAACTAGATTTTACTCTATGATGAAGATATATAGAATAGTATTTACATGAGTTTTCTGGTAAGCTAAACTAGGATTTTTTTATTAACTAGTAATTCGAAAGATTAAATATTATAATGAATGGAAATTATTTGTTTAATCTCTGGATGTTTTCCAAAAATGACTCAAAAAGATAGTACGAAAGCACTGACAGATGGACTTATAGTCACAGTTTTCGAGGATGAGGGACCCACGAACATTTACAACTCTTCTCCATTGGCTGATGATGAAGCTTTTACCATGGCAATAAAAACATTAACCGCGATCGGAACAAGTCAGCCATTTAATCCAGGAGAAGTACGGGCTTATGGACCAATTCCCACTCCCAAAGAACCCTATGTCTCAGAGGCTTTCATGTTTTCTTTAGCAGCAAAAGATTCTATGGACAATAGAATTGCTCAATTTGGTCGAATGATATTCTTTTGGATTATTACTACCTCAAGTTCCATCAGTAAATATACGGAATTTCTGAAACTCATGATTAAAAGGACTCTCCGAGTCTACAATATTGTAAATGATAAAGATCTTTATAATCAAGAAATCCTAAAGAAGATAGACCAAAATATTCAGATTATCGATACTGGTATGGATGCATATTATATAACAGATGCAGAAACTGTTGATGCCTTTAGTAATATTTCCATGATTCCTGAATTAGCTCCGATTCTCCTTGTAAATACGGAAAAAACTCAGCTTCAGGTAATTTTTCGCGATCAACCTACTCCTCTCGTAAAAACAAAAATAAGAAGAATTGTCGATGAGTTCAAGAAAAAAATGCCTCGAGGAAACCTATATCGCGCTGAAATGATTACTGATCCTTTTGTAGGAAAACAATTACTAAGTAAGTCTGGATTAGAAACACAGACGGATATGGGCCTTCAATATCGACTTAGATTATCAGGAAAACTCGATTTTGATGAATTAGATCAATTTTTGTCAATTCCAGTGAAAAAAATTCGAGGATTACTAGCCAAGAGGATTTTGGATGCATTCAACAATAAAGCCTCAATTGATTTTACGTTGTTAGCATCAGAAGTAGGATTCTCTGAAAAATTTATTATGGGAGTTGTACAACAAGCAATCCAAACGAATGTAATGTCTGGATGTAAAATCGAGAATGGACTTTTATTATTTGATTAAATTATTAATTATACTATTATAACAGCTCTCCGACAATTTCGGCGAGTTTATCCATTTTCACAAGCACATATTGGAGAGGGGATACTTTGCGTGCAACTCCAGCAAGAAGAATCTCCGTTTTAATTTGTTGAAAAACAAACATAAATTCATTGGTTTCTAAAGTGGTTTTAAAATTATTACCAGGAAAATCCCCTCGGAGACGTTCATAATTTGTTAACCAGAGATTTGCAGGTAGAATAATTTTCTTTGCCAAATCACCCTCTTCGAATACTGGCAATCCATCTTCGGAATATATTGCAATACCTGATAATTCCACATTCTGCTTTACAAATTCTTGAATTGCTTCGGAAACTGTCTTGGCTTTGATACTCTTCGTTATAAGTGTCTGAACCATCTCTCCTACAACAGCAAAGGTTGATTGATCATAGATTGAAGTCCCACGATAGTAGATCTGAATGTCTTTATCTGATGTAAAAAAGGATTCCATGGTCTCAATAACCTGTTCACGCATATCAGGCAGAAGTAAATCAATTTTATGGAATAATGTATATATTACAGCATCTGGAGAGTATTGATAGAGTCTATTCACAGCATGATCAAAATAGAACTTAGATGTAGACACAGCATCGAAATTGGAAACATCTACAACCCAGACAAGAATCGACACATTGCTGAAAATGAATTCAGCTTGATCTCCTACGAATACAGAAATGAAGGACTCTTGACCTCCACAATCGAAGATTTGAAAAGCGGAATCTATGATATTTCGGGTTGATCGAGTATAGTTTATCGTTGCATTGTAATCTTTGACATCGTCAAGGGATTTCCCTTCAAATACGATCGATCGGATACTACTTTTTCCACTAGCACCGAGTCCCATAAATAAAATCTTTGATACAGCGGTTCCAGACATTGTTATCGGATCCTCTTTTATTTTTCTCTTGTTTTGGGGTAGATAATTGAAATTTGTTTTACAACTTCTTCAATGTAAAACTAGTGATATATTTTTTTGATCTAGTCTTTCTAATTTTATACTTTTTTATAAAGTAGCTAGACTAAACCAAAATTTACTAATTCTATAATCAAAACTTACTCCTCAAGAAGCTTTCTCAATAAAAATCTCAAATGAACAGGATGTTCTGAAAATTTAATTAGAAATCCTAAAAAGAAACATTCTCAAACAAACATCTAGAGCAGTTTTACACAACTAATGGCATAAGGTCATTGTCATGTCAGAGTGGGTCAGCGAAGCAGAGATTTCTCAGAAGATGGGGCATAAAATTCTTATAGCTGGCCTCTCGGAAGCCGGAAAAACGGCAGTAAAGAGAATTTTCTTTTTAAAACAGCGCACAGAAGATGTTGATAAGCTTTCTGCAACTATAAACTATGAAAGATTGTCTGTGACCATAAAAGATACACCTATTACAATTGTGGATCTTGGTGGACAGAAAATATTCTTGAAAAAGTTTCTTACTGCCTTTAGTCCGTTTGTATTTAGCAATGTAAAAATATTTATCTTTTTGATTGATACAGCAAATAAAACGACACGAAATAATGCTTTTCAGTATTTTAAAGCCTCCATTGAGAAACTTATTAACTATTCTCCTGAGGCCGAGGTCTTTGTGTTCTTACACAAGAATGATCTTGTACGAAATTCCCCTAATTATGAATCAGTTCACACTCAACTGAAAGAAAGCTTTCAACTAGAATATAGTGAGCCACTTCGGTTTTTTAGAACATCTATCTTTACCCCTGAAACAGTCATTGATGCTTTTGGGCGTATATTTGAACTTGCAACTCCAACAATTGCTCAGAGCGATTTTGTTGATGGAAGAACAATTGGTGAAATTGAAGAATTTCAGAGGGAAGGAATGACCCTTCGGAAAGCCAAACCTAAGGCCAAAGTCTCCACTGCTTCAAAAATTCAAATTACTGCTCCGAAAATGGCAGGTGATCCTGCAGTCTTACAAAAATTGCAATCACTCATGCAACAAGCAACTCAGTCTGCAGGGGAAGAGGGCGCACCTGTACAACCTAAAATATCAACTACTCCAGCAGCATCTACTCCCACACCAGTTAAGACAACTTCAACTGTTAAACCAGAACCAATTATGGAACCAGTTATTACACCAACTGAAGTTTCCCCAATCCCAATAGACACACAAGAGCTACAAGTCGATCACGCAGAGCCAGCAACTCCTATTACCGAATCTGAAAATGGATTAGTTGCACCTACAGAAATAGTTGAGGCAGAAACTCCCGCTGATGCTAATGAGGTGGTCAATCAGATTGTTTATTTGGTAGATTTCTGTGGAATAGAACCTGATGAAGCAACCGAGGTTGTCAAATCTGGGTATGGTGAATTATTCAAGATTGCAGCTTCCTCTGGTATACCAGTCACCCTCCTAACCGAGTTCTTTCTAAAGTATATTCCTTTTGTTCGGACTTCCCAAGGAGAAAAGAAATTCAAGAATTTAACAGGCCAAAGATTACTAGATATA
Organism: Candidatus Hodarchaeota archaeon; assembly: GCA_016839815.1. Classification (GTDB taxonomy): domain Archaea; phylum Asgardarchaeota; class Heimdallarchaeia; order Hodarchaeales; family Hodarchaeaceae; genus Hodarchaeum. The sequence goes on along the minus strand of JAEOTM010000187.1, from coordinate 49,734 downwards.
TTCTCAGCTCATCTTAAGAATGAATTAGATGAAGAGATGATCATAAAATGCTTGGTCTTTGCAGTTGAAAGGCCGAAATTAGCAATTGATGAAATTGTAAGCAAGTACTTAGAACCTGAGATAGAAAAGAAAGAGAAAGTGAAAAAACCCACCGTTGCTCCAATGGAAATGCCCTTACAATCAGAGACTGTGGATGGAACAATTACTCTACCTGGGGCACGAGGTATCAGTTTCAAAGTCGAGGCAATTGAAGAATCCTCAAATGTACAGATTAGCTTGTATCTGCAACAAGGTGCATCAGGAAAGAAGGGAGTAATCGGGACTTCACAAATCCCTATGAGTATTAATCAAGATGAGATTCTGTATCTTCTAGCTTACGAAATGAATTTAGCTAATGTTGGTTATTTCGAAGACGGAGTCTCTTCGATGGCGTTTTCGGCAAGAGTAATTTTTGAATCCATCAAGAAGCTCAAAGAGCAGCCTCTTGTAGTTGCAACGCCTGAGAAAGATAGTTTGTCGGAAACAATTGATTATATCATTCCTTTGGAAATTAAAACTAATGGAGAATTTGTCATTCTCCCTGATACCGATAAAATCGGTTTTTCCGTGGAACAATCTCAAAAGAGAGGTGTTCTCATTAATTTTGTACAACGTGGCTATCCAATCGGCAGAGTCAACGTTATTGAGAGCGTTAATTCTGCTCAATTGAGTGGTTTGTTATCCCAAGCCATGCAATTACCAATAGAATCTGAAGGTGCTGTGGATTTTGCAGCACGAATGATCAAAATGATCATCAAATTTCTAGTCAGAAGTAAAGAGACTAAATTTCCACGAAAAGTGGATTTAGAGACCAAAAAAGTCCCTGAAGATGATGAAACCTCAGACAAGTTGATGCATTATCTATCGTTACTCGAAAGTGATTAAAAAATAAGAAGAGAAAAAATTATTCTTCATCTTCTTTTATAAGCTCTGTTGTTCCGTAAATATCAACATAGCTCAAAACAATTGCGCTTACGTATTTTCTAACTTCATTCGCCTTTACTCGAATCAATGTCTTATTACTAGAGTCTCCTGCCATAGTCATATGAAATTCGTGTACTTTTTCTTGGATCTCGTCTTTAAACTGTTCAATGAGATTAAAGATATCTTGATGAACAAGGATGTTTAATGTGAGATTCTCTTGGCCACCACGAGCATCGGGTTTATCTAAGGCGAACCCATAACTCATAACACTAATCCTGAGTTTTTCAGCCAAAACAAAATCATAAGAGGAATGAACTTCGCTTGTATAATCATCACTAAATCCAGTACCACTAAATGAACGATCAGAAAGTGCCACTAACTTACTATAATTATCCTTAAGCATTTCAGGAATGACAATTATTGGGATTGGCCCATGTAATTGATCGAAGAAGCTGACTACAAGTCCCAACGTATGTCGGTCAATGTCAGCAAAAACTTTCTCGTCTCCAACACCTGGAACTCCCTTCATAACTAGTTCCTTGTCTAATCCAATAATCTCTGGTTTGCGAATGAAACGAACGTATACCACTGCACCGACGAAAATCAAGAGAACCGCTGCACCAGCGATAAATAATACTTCTTCTGGAAGACCACCCATTGTGAGTTGGATAATTTTCTCATTACTAATTCGTTCAGGATAGTTCCGAATATCAAAGGCCACAGGATTACTATTTCCATCCATATCTTGAGTAGCAACCCAGTACAAGATCTCATAATCGGTTTGATCTTGAGGATAAGGAACTGTGACTGCGTAGGTAAGAGTAGCACCGGTTGATTTATTAAAAGTCATAAGAATGGACGTAAAATCTTGTACGGATGCTGATCCTTCTCCAGCTTCAACTGGGTCGTAATAATAATATAAGGTGACGTTAGCAACTCCAGCACCATATTCTTCAATCTCAGCAAAGAAAGATAGATGAGTTGGATCGTCACTATTCTTCTCAAACCATACTCCTAAACTTGTAGCAGTTGAAATACGAGGTGCTACTCCATCAATAATAGTGAAATGGAAAAATCGAAGATCCCAAATATCCTGAACAGACGTGGCTAAAACTTCTATTAATAGTTCAGTATTATAGTACGCGGGATCCGATAAGATATAGTCAAGATTCCAGAAATCAGTAGCATTGGGGGAATTTAATGTATCGACAATTTCAGGTAGCGCACTACCATTAAGAAATACCCGATATCTGACTGAAGTAATAGCATTTAAAGCATCGACTACCTGAAGTCCAAAAGTGAAGTGGCCATCAGTATCTTGCTCAACAATTGTAGTTAGATCTTGAATATATGGACGACTTTGAATAAAGTAAGATTTGTTTCTAATTACTCCGCTGTCTATTCCATCCGATGGTGTGATTCTGATAGTCCAGGTTTCACCTGGTGAAGTATCAAGATAAGAGATTCCTATTTGATTAGTAAATTGTGGTTGAATCATTCCATCTTTCAACCATTCGATGAGAGAAGCGTCAGTATCATTAATATCAGGATCAGTAATTGTCAAAATTAATGTCAAATTTTCATCTTCAATAAGTTGATTCAATTCCTCTAAGATGAGAATAGATATGACTTCAGGTGCTTTATTGACAACAAATATTGTCTGGGAAGTACGATTATTCGACCAAACTACTCCACCCCGATCTAGTATTTGCACAACTGCATACCAATTATCACCCTTAACCAGCTCACTACCAGAAATACTCGTTTGGTTGTCTAACACAGAAACATGTACACCATTACGATACCACTGAATGAAACCCGAATTTTCATCAACAGAGTCAAAATCAGCATCAGTGTATATATAGTCAATTGAAATTCCATTATCGGCATAAGTAATGTTCGTAAGACCTTCATTATTCTCTAATATTACATCTGTTAATGTGGGAATACTATTGGTAATGATTATAGTTATCGATAGTCCAACGCTGTAGCTTGTACCATCGAAAGTCTGTATGATTACGTCCCATTTTTCATCTTTTGCTGTTGCTACTGAAGGAATAAACCATGAGTTATTATATAAGCCTTGGATGACATCGTTTCTTTCCCAAATAATAATAGGGGAACTCTCATTATCTCCATCATGATCAAAATAAACCCAAGATAGATTTATTTGATCAGTAGTGTAAATAATTGTCCCACTTCGATTATGAGGGAGCAAATTGAGATTAGAAACCGTTGGAAGTGAGTTCTGGACGGTAATTTCGCTACTAGTGGAACTTGTTGTGGACCAGTCAGTTCCATCAAATGGCTGTACAGTTACTGAAATATTATCATTTTTCTGATAATTAATACTGTTTAAGGTAATAATGACGAGATAAGAATCCCCAATTAGTTCGCTAGAAACAACAGTTCGATTTTCTGTACCAAGTATTAGGATACCATTCCGATACCATAGAATAGAAGTATTTTCAGTTTGGATTGGATCACCATCAATATCAGAATAAGTAAATTGGACACGAATATCGATTATGGTTGTCAAATAAGTGGTGATAAACTCTACTCCTGAAATTTCAGGATTACTGTTAGCAATTACTATTAGTGAGGAATTTATCCAATCTCCAAAATAACCATAACGATCACGAGGTTTCACTCTCACCATCCAATTATCGCCTTTACTTAGATAATCGGTTGGTACTGTTGGACCCGTTAATGTAGCAACAAGAAGATCATTTCTGTACCATTGGTATTCTGCACCAACAACATATCCATCTCCATCTAATTCAATATCATAGATCGCATCAGCTTCTCCATGATCAGGATCTGAGGCAGAATAATTTACGTAAATAGGGAATCCAGCTGTAAATGAAGTGGAATCATTTGGTCCTAGGATATTGGGCGCGTCATCCAATGTGGGAGCACTGTTTCCTACAATGATCAGGCCATTGGATAGACCTATAGTTAAAAATAGACCAGTTGAGCCAGAACCGTCATCAGGGGTAATTGCTGCATATACAAGATCTCCAGCAACGAAGGATGTAAAAATCAACGCTAATTGATCATTTGGGATTTGAGTTGGGCCAGTACCTGAAATTATCCACCAGGTAATCGAAGTACCAGATTCAGTATCATTATCAAGATCTACGAATTTATAGGATAATGTGATATTTCTACTCGAATTTTCTCCACCTGAAAGAGAAATATCAGTGATAGTTGGCTCGGAATTTCGTATTTGTTTCTGGAGAGAAGTAACCCCTAATGACCAATCTGTTCCATCATAGATGAAAACCTCAAAAGTCCATATATCTCCTTTTGATGTAGAAGAGCCAGGAACTTCAGTTTCATTCTCCAGAGAGGTTATCTCGTAAGAAGTTCCATTATATTTATTCCATACAATCTTGTAATCGACAATTGTGTCTCCATCAACATCACTTGTTTCATAATTTGCTACCAGGACATTTGTAGTAAATGCATCGCCAGATGGGAATATTTCTGTCGAAGTAACCGTCGGAACTGTGTTTCCAATTACAATAACCGTACTCTGACTCCAATTTCCATAATCAAGCTCATCTCTTGGTCTTACTTCAGCATACCATGAATCTCCTTTCACTAATGATGCACTTGTAAGATTGCGATATCCGTCAAATTGGGGTTGATATACACTATTTCGATACCATCTGTAAAGAGAAATTGTTTCATTATCTCCATTAGGATCAGTAAAAGTGTAGCTAATATACAAAAATCCCCCTGCTACAGCATTACTTAGTGTCAGATTTATGTTGATTGCTGATGGTGGATTATTTGGTGCTACTCCAATACTCATTGTTGCAGAAGTAACCCATCCACTTGTATTTGTTCCATCACTAACTCTTATTTCTACACGCCAAAGTTCACCAGCAATAGTGTTTGTATAACTAATATTATCTACACCTGTCGTAAAGATTTCAAAATCATTACTTGTAGTATTGAACTTCAACCATTGATACTCGACCGAGGATTCGCTATCTCCATCGGCATCGTAATACGTATAATTCGCAACTAAATCGTCATTGACATCTACAGTAGAAGGAATTGTTTTATTATTAATATCTACGTCCAGAGTAGGGGCTGTATTTAGGATAATAATCTCCAATGTTACAATCCAATTTCCAAATCCATCCCCGTCACTTGCAGTTACATTAACCCTCCACTTATCTCCTTTTATTGTAACACTTGAGGGAAGTAAAGTATCATTTGTATAACTGTCTAGTAAGTAATAACCACTTCCATTATCTCTGTACCACTGAATAAGTGATTGATCTGTATCCAGTGCATCCGCATCAATCCACGTATATGATACAGTAAGATCATTTCCTGTCTTTGGATTAGTTGGGGAAAGGATGGGATCTCGAATTAGAGGTACAGTATTCTCAATTGTTATATTATCAGAGTAGACCGTTGTTCCAAAGTCAATTCCATCTCTTGGTCTAACTGAAACTCTCCATATTGCGTTTTTAATTAAAGCAGTCCGAGGAACTTGAGTAGTGTCATCATATGCTCCTTGTTGCACCCAGGCAGTATCATTCCATTTATACCATCGAATCTGAGTACCTGATTGTGAGTCTCCATCAACATCATTGAAATCATAATGCAAATATATCGCAGTACTATTGCTATAGACTGGAAGGAGTGTCTCATTTGATATATCACGAGATAATAAAACGTTCTCAATACTTGGTGCATGATTAATTACGATAGATACATGTTCTGTTGACGTGAAACTATTTCCACGTATATCTGTAACAGTAACAACAAAACTAATGGTTCCTGAAAGCATTTTAATTGTATCATTTACATAACCACCAGGAGTATATCTCATTATACCCCACAAACCACTTAAATCACCCATATTATCATGTGCAGTCACATTCACCATTACTGTATTTACAGTTCCCCAGCTATCGGAAACATTAGCGTTAAAGGTTCCATTAACGCCTTTATAGGGGTCATAATCCCAATCTAAAACAGTTGGTAAGACGGTATCGTAGTCAAATGTGACATCTCGGATGATGGAAGCTGTTGACAAATAATTTCCATTAAGATCTGAAGCATTGGTAACTTGATAAGTATAATAATCACCATAATTTACCGATGGTAGCTGATAAGTCCAGATACCACTGGCATTTTTAGACATCATCTCATCTGAGGAATTTACTCTAAAAGATACGAAAGACACAGAGGAATCATGATCAGTAATATTCGCCCAAAAAGTGGGATTCCCGTTCCCTGGATCATCGACTCCAAATGAATTCACTGTCGGGGGGAGGAGTTCAACCTCTTGACCCATAGTAATAAATGTTGAAGGATTTTCTTGATTAGCAAACTCAGCTTTGATCCATGCTTCTGATCTTTTTTCTGTAGCAATCCTAATCTCATCTAGTTTACCATCCCACCAATCACCTGTTCCCCATGCGCCCAACTGAAAATCATCACTTAAATCGGGTATGTTAAGATAGCGAGTTGGTCCTGAAAGAGCTCCATTTACATACACGTTAAATTCAGTTGTATTTGCATCGTAACTAAAAGCTAAATGATACCAAGTGGAAATACTATAAGGCCCTCCAAAAGGATAGGAATAACCTGCACCATCAAAACGAGGATCCCAATCTTGAACCGCAAATTGCCGATAATCAGAAATACTACGATCGAAATTTACAATTGTATTCCATCCAACTCCTGCGTCGAAATAAACCCAAGTAGAGATTGTGAAACTCCCTATGGAAACAACTTGGGTTGTAAATAATTGATCATTAATACCATCAAAATCAATAGAGGAACCAATCTGGCCAACCACTAAATCACCAGTGGTCATTGTTCCTGATGAGGTTAAATCTAAATTATTAGACGTACTATCTAATACAGGCCCTGTTGGGGCCTCTTCCAAGTGATAAACTGCTAAAAAATCCTCCCAAGTTTCAGATGCTCGTTCTTGAGAACTTAAGGTAGAATTTCCATAATACATTGTTATATAGGAATCCCCACCTGTTGATAAAGTAGGAATTTCTATCCATGCAGATAAATGAGCATGAGTAGAATTGAAATTTTGATCAAATTCAACAATTTCATGTGCAAGAAACATGCCGTATTCGTCATAAAAACAAATATCATTACCATTAGCTTGAACATCTGTTTTAAGATCAGAATCATCGATATCAAGATATATTGGGAAATTTTCGAGAGAAGAGGAGTCTGGGATATATGAAACTACTGCGTAAACCTGAGTTACACGAATATATCCTGCAGAAGCACCTTCTACAACTTGAGCACGGACTCCAAATTCAAAATCTACCAAATCCTGCCATGTCCAAGGTTGAGAAGTAACAGGATTAGTTGTTTGTTCATCATAATCCTTAATCCAAGAACCACTAAGACCCCGAGATCCAAACCATTGGTTAGATCCGCCTACTCTCACATAATGTTGAAATGCATAAGAAGATACGACTCCAGAAGTCCTTGCTGTACTATAAATCCTCACACTAGTAATTGTTCCACTTGGTGTCGTGGGAGGTAACCCAACGGCATAGAACATCTCACGTAGATAGGTATTATTACTAGAATGGGTGATATACGTTGTCCAACCGTCAGCTATAACTTCCTCTACTGCTGCATGCCGATAATTAGCTCCTGATACTCCCCATTGATTATAATCTGTTCCTCGCGCACCTGGTCGAAGTATAATATGATGTTCATTATTCGCATCCTGAAAACCTGAAGAATCGATCTGCAAATCCTTTCGTCTTGCAAATGAATCATCATGCCATAATCTTTGGCTTTCGATTTCAGGGCTAATAGAAAGGTAAGATGATAAATTATAGGCGTTACGATACTCGGTAGCGATCCAATCTGGTGATAAGGTTGAATCTATCAAACGAATTTCATCGATAAGTCCATCGAAATAATTGGAATTATTGGAATTTGCTCCAATTGTGAAATAACCATCATTAGGCAGATAACCATTGATCCACTCCCATGCTCCTCCACCTGGACCCCAACTTCCTTTTGTTCCCGTGTCATCAACACCATCAATAAGTAATTTCCAATTCACACTTTCTGTGAATATCCCCCCACCTCCACATGTATCGAAAGTGGCCGCAAAATGATGCCAACCAGGATTAGTATAAGTTGATGCAGAAATCATTTTGTAACCATCATCATCATCATCCATAAGACGAAAATTAAATCGGTTATCTGAGTCGATATATGCCATGTACCCAGTTAGAATATTAGGATAAGTTCCATCTTGAGATTTATCAACAATTACATCAATAGTACCAGTGGTATCTCGATAAAACCATCCAGAAAGTGTAAAAACTTGATCAATTCCTCCAGAATCAGTACTATCATTGAGATTCAAGATATTAGGGGAACCCATTTCGATATAGTCATTGGTACCATCAAAACTTGCTCCTTTACCAAGTGAGCTCCCACTATCATCACTACCATGCTGATTTCCTAAACTTCCTTCCCCAGTTGCATCAAAGTAAACATTATTTGCTGAACTCTCATCTACGACACTCTCACTCAAGTGCCAAACTCCTCGATATCCTTTCCAGATATTCGTATTACTTGTCACAGGTGCTATAGTAGAATCTGTAAACATGATAATTTCTGTATCAACTGTACTAGATAATATCGGAATTTTTACCCACACTACCAACCTGCCATGACTTGTGTTATATTCTGCATCGAAGTGCTCAATCTCATAATCAAGGGTTTGAGAGGTGGAAGCATCTTGGAACAACACATTCTGAGAAGCATTTTCTAGGTATAAATTCAAAAGTAATGGAAAGTTGGTTAAATCACTACCACCAGCTACAATTGAAGAATCAATTGTAAGAGTCCTTTGTTTTTCAAATAATGAAAAACTAGGTTCTTGAGGGGAGATACTATAAAATGAATCGGGATCGTTGTAATTATTATAACAGGTTGTAATATAACCAGTTGATCGTGTAGTATTTGAAATTCTAAGCTCATCCATACTTCCATAAAACACTCGATTTGCAGCTTCATCGCGTTTTCCAATAAATAGATCCATATCTACCGGTCTAATATTCCCACTGATGCTTGGATTATTATAAACACTTGAAGCATCAATATAACCAGTATACGATGTCGTGATACCGTTATAAACTACTGTGAGATAAGTCCATTGTCCAGGATAAATTGCACCATTATCTGTTCGAATAGCTTGATTATTTTGAGTATTTAATCGTTGATTTAACCGTGTGGGATACCCGACTCCACCAGATACGTACTCTCCATCAACTCCCATCATCCATCCATCAGTATTGTAAAAATCACCTGCCTTGTCAAAAACCATGGAATCATGTAGTACAGGAGTAAATTGTAAGTACACCCATCCTTCTAAGGTCATCTGATTTCCTACGAGATTAAGACTAGTGCTTTGAGGAATCTGTAGATAATCATTTGTACCTCCTTGTTGATCAAAGTAATAAGCATTTCCCATCAGTCCCTCTTCTTGAATGACAGAACCATATGATGACCCATCATTATCATTGGAAGTACTATCATAGATGGTCGAGCTAGGATTATCGTTTAAGTGATACACAGCCATATAGTCGTTGTCCCAAACACCAGAGGGATTTTGTTGAGTACCAATAGTTTCATTTCCATAGTACATTGAAATACGTGTATCTAGGCTACTTGAAAGGGAAGGAATGCGCACCCAGGCAACTAAATGATAAGTATCGTCATCAAAGAGTTCAATTTCATGATCTAAAATCGTCCCTGATGAATCAGTAAATATAATATCCTTTCCCGAAGCTTGAGTAACACCAAAGATATCAGGAGCGTCTTTCATATCAATCAATAAAGGAAAATTAGTTAAATCTGTAGGAACTTTAGTAGAATCAATTGTGATATTTTTCCTAAACCCAAAACCCAATCCTCCCCAAGAGGGAAGCGAAAAACTATTGACGATCTTTGATGTTGTGATGGGAAAAGAGTTCACCTGATTCCTTTCGTCAATTTTATTAAGAGATTCAGTTGTTAATTTCGGGATTACTGATTCACTTTGATCTTCATTATGTATTGGTACTCCAAATCCTCTTAATAGGTCTGCAGTGAATCCTTCGACTTCTCCCTCCAATACACTATTAAAATTAATCATCAAAGCAAAAACATTTAACATTAATACTGTTAACAACATAATGTGTTGGACACGTAAGACTTTCAGTCGCATAATATATCTCTCCATCATACTATTTATTATCAGATTTGGAGAAGTTCGAAATCTCAATTATGAAGTTGTCTTATAAGGGTAAATTAGACAAGGTATTGGGATATCCCGTTTTAGGACATTTTCGTAATCAAAGATTCATCCGTCTTAGGCTTTTTTAGTGATTAAATCTTAATATACATTCCCTAATCCTCTCACCTAGAGAAAGTCTCCGCAAAAAAAAATAGGTCGATATACTAAGTGAAATTTACATTTCTAGTTTTGAAGTCACCGATATTAAACAATAAATAATAGAATTGAGCTCAATAATACAATGACTCCTCCTCCATACTTGACAGCTTTATCTTTGAAAATAAAATCTCCTGATAACTCTGTATATGCGATATCATCTACGCCAATTTCATAGGCATATCCTTCAAATTTTTTTGTGAAATCATCATCCACCCGTCGTTTGGGATCCGTAGGATTCTCACTTAGACTTTTTAATGAAAGGTTCATATTACTAATCATAGGACTCATGATACGAAACATTTTGGGAACTAACCGTAACTTCACAAGAGGTCGCATTGTAGACATATCTTTGGGATTGAACAACATTCTTTCTGTAGAGGTGGGAGAATATTTGATGGTATCTTCTCTTTCTACTAGCTCTTCCTCTAGTTTTATCACCCCTGAATTCAGTTTTGATCCAATTTGCTTTGCAAACCAGCCAACTACCATACATGTTTCATCCTAAGCTATTAGCAATAATTATTACGATAGCATTTAAAAATTAATCTACTATTAATACTGTTTTTTCGATAGAGATGAGTTTATCACAATTATTGAGTAATGATCCGTAACCATAATCTATATATAGAATCAATATATAAACTATAAACAGAGTTGAAATCATTGGATCTGGACAAAATACGTGAAAAATTCGAAATAGAATTCAAAAAAGGCTTTTCTAAGCCACTAATCCTTTTCATACTTGCAGAAAAGCCTGATTATCCCTTTCAAATCTCAAAAAGACTTAGAGAAAAGACTAAGGATAAAATCAAGATTGAAGGATCCAACATTTATCCAATTCTCAAAAACCTAGAAGAAGATAGTGGGTTGATTATTGGAGTGAAAGAAGGAGACTCACGTAAAAGGATCTATTCATTGACAGATGAAGGAACAGAATTTTTAACCTCTTTGCAACTCTCAATGAAAGAATTTCTGAATATTGTCCATGAAATGATAGATACTAAATGATGTGTTGACAAAAATGGGTAAAAATACTACAAAAAATGTTATTGATGAGTATATCGAGGAAGTAAGTTATTATCTTCCTTATTCGAATGAAATGAAACATGATGCTTTAGAAGAACTCCGTATCGACGTTCAATCAGCTATGGAAGAATCTGGTGGAACCAATCCTACTTCAGTTTTTGGTACTCCCCGTAATGTCGCTTTGAATGTTAGTAAAGGGCAAAATTGGCATAATACACGCGCAACTTGGTTAACGCGTTTCTTCGCATGGATAGTTGATTTCATTCTTGAAATATTTCTTATCCTATTCGTACTTGCTCTTGGTTTTGGTTTCGTTATCCTCACAATTATGCCTTTAGACGAATTGATGACTGAATTTTCTAACTGGGAAAGTGGTACGGTCGATTTATCAATCCAAGGTATCTTGTTATTGCTCTCGATTACTATAATGACCATCCTAGCTATTCTCTTATTTGTGGGTTATAATGTAGTTTTAGAGTATCGTTATGCTACAACCATTGGTAAAAAGTTATTTCATTTAGCTGTTGTCGATCAATCTGGGATAAAAATTACCTGGAAGCAAGCCATCATACGTAATTTCTCCAAAGTTTTCATCTTTGAAGAATTTTTACCAATAGATGTTATTTTAGGTATGATACTGGAACGATTTGACCCAGAAAAAACAACGAAACAACGGGGTTTAGATATCTTAGCAGAAACTGTTGTTGTTGAAGTGTAAGAATTTGGTGACCATTTCATGGCAGGTATAGCACACCTTGGGATTGGATTAGCGTTCCAACTAATCCTTCCTGACATCTCAATTATTCTTCTAGTGATTTGCTCATATCTTCTTGATTTACTTTTTATGGTCTTTATGTTCGCTGGTCTTGAAGATATGCCGAGTTCTGACCATATTACTGAAGCCCCTTGGTCTCATAGTTTACTTATGGCTTTAATTTGGTCAACTGTTGGTATGATAGGTTTCATGTTTTTTGGGCAAGATCCCGTTACTAGTCTCTTATTAGGTTTGCTTGTCTTTAGTCATTGGGTAGTTGACTTTCTAGTCTCTCCAATGACTTATGTTTTTCCCAATGATACAGGAAAACTACTTCACCCCTTCAAAGACTCTCCAAAAGTAGGACTTGGACTAATGCAAACTAAACTTGGTGTGATTGCCGTAGAAGGGGGTTCCCTTCTTCTAGGGGGAGGAATTTTCTTCCTTTCATTACTTTGAAATTTAGGTGAATCAGATGAGAAATACAGTTCTTGTTTATGCAACTCGTTGGGGTGCTACCACTGAGACAGCCCAGGAAATTATCCGTGTGATAAAAGAAAAATTCAATATAGACATAGATCTAGTTAACTTGAAAGATAAGAGTACAAAAAATCCTGATGTAACTCCTTACGATAATGTAATCCTTGGAGTAAGTGTAGCCAAGTTTAGATGGGCGAAAGAAGGTAAAATTTTTCTGAAAAAAAATCGTCAGAAGCTTGCAGGGAAGAAACTCTTTGTCTTTGTGTCTTCTGGTGGCGCTGGAGATGCATACAAAGAAGGTGATCTAGTTAAGTATGAACAACTTCAAAAAAAATGGATTGATAGTACATTGGCAAAGTTTAATCTCAATTTTACCTCTCGAAAGGCACTAGGTGGTCGATATGTTGGGAGTTTCGCAGATCGGGGGGATAATCGAGATTGGGGGATTATACGTGAATGGGCTGAAGAGATAGGAAGAATTATTAGTTCAGGCAATTAGAATGACAACCTTGGTATGAGAATCATGTGTTGTTGAAGTTCACCTTTTTGGGTATGAGGGGAGTAATAATTTTCAATCTCATTACTAACGGAATTAGAAAGGTATAAATATCTACATTTCTGTATTACCTGCTTAGATTAGAGATTAGTTTACAAGGATTGATTAAAATATGTCTGGAAAAGAAGTACTTATTGCTATTATTGGAGCAGTGATTATTACTGGAGGTTTAAGTGTAGTAACGTTACCCTTAGTTTTCCCTAATATTGCTACAGACCAAGATGAGATAACTACAACGAGTGTAATTCTACAGTCGTTGTATCAAGAAACAGATGCCTCAGCATCTATTTATGATCACTCTACAACTTTTACTGATGTCCCAGAGAGTACACTTTCAATTACTATTGCGGAAAATTCATCCTTAAGAGCTGAATTTACGTCACCATATGTACTGGGCATTCGACAGGAATTCGCGGCAGGTTCCCATCTCTTTTTCAATATCTCTCTAGAAATTTCTGGAGTAGGAAACAGACAAACCAGTATAAAGTATTACGAAGCAGTAGCGTTAAATAGTTGGCGTGAGTATGGCGGTACAATTTACATCGTATATCAAATAGACAATCTTCCTGCAGGAACCTATGTGATTAAAGTCCAATGGGTTTCACGAACTGATGTTCCTGGAGATAATTATCTTACACTGAGTTTACTTCCCAACCACCCAAGAATGCGTTCATTGATTGTTCAAGAAATTACAGGATAGCATCTAAACTAAATAGATTATTAAATTGGTGAAAATGAAAACAAGAGATCCGAAACTTACTTCACTTCTATACAATGAATACATCAACAATCGAGATTTAGAAGGTGTTATCAGTCTGATGGCTGATAATCACCATTTTATTGATAGCAAAAATCGTGTAGAAAGCAAAGAACAGATGAAAATCAGCTGGAAAGAATTTTTTGCGGAATATCCTGATTATAGAAATATTTTCCATACTGTAATCTCCCGAGGGAATGATGTGATTCTGTTAGGTCATTCTGAATGTTCTGAACCTGTACTTGATGGACCAGCTATTTGGACCGCCAAAGTTGAAAATGATCAGATTGTTGAATGGCGAATCTATCTTGATACAGAGGAGAATAGAAGAGCTTTGAACATTGAGTAGAGTGTCATTGTTTTACTTCTTAATTAATTGAAATAAGAATCGTTCCTACGCAAACAAGCAGTACCCCAACTGCTTGTATATGAGAAATCCTTTCTTTAAGAAATATAATCCCTAGAACGACCGCAATTAGAGGATTGATTGATGATATTGGTGTGGCTTGTGATGTATCAATCATTTCTAATGCAGTAAAGAATGCCACCCCACCTACTCCCCAACTGAGAATCCCGGTCAGGCCAAATATGAGGATGTCTCTTCTCGATATTGGTGATTGTGAAAAAGTATTCTTTGGGAAGAAAAGTGAGTATTTATCTAATATTAACCAAGTAAGAGCCATTAATATAGTTAAAATACTAAATCGTATAGTAGCTAATGATAAAACATCAATTCCAGGAAGTTCAAGAAGATAATCTAAAGTTAAAATTCCGAAACTCCAAAAAATTGCTGCTAATATCGCTAAAATTAATCCCTCTCGAATTACGGTATTTTCTAAAGATGATGAACCCGATGTAGATTGATTTTGTTGAGAAACAAAACCTACTCCTACGATCAGTATCAAAGTCGCTAGAATCACCTCGAGAGATACCACTTCTACTCCAAACATGATAAGTAGGACTATTGTGAATAGTGGATATATCCCAGCGACAGGTTGTGATTTTGAGACATCAATTCTTTTTAGAGAGGCAAAAAAGATCAAATCTCCGAGAGTAACGAACAAACTTGAAAAGAGAAGGATTGGCAGAACATCAGGCTGGAGAAACAAAGATAACGCTCCAAATCCTGTAGTAATATATGTTATCACAGCCAAAAACGGAACTGCAATCATTCCCCGAAATGTCATGGTTAGGAAAAGTGAATGTTCTACTTTTATAACAGCCTTATACAATACACCAGTCGAACCCCAACAAATTGCTGCACTGAACGCTAGCATTATTCCGAAAAGTTCATTATTACTCAAAATCTCTCGTTCCATTACTCAATTGGTTTTTTTTTTGTCGGGTTTTCAAACGAATTAATATCCTTGAGTGAACATCATGGAGCTTCTGAAGAAGATAGATTCCAAAATAAAGTATCTATTGGCATTTCCACGCATTGGACGTGCAGTATCAACTATTTTTGGAATCTTAGAAGTTCCGATTCTTGAATTCCGAAGAATTTTTGATTCAAGAATATCTCCAGGTTTCTTTGATTGGTCAGAATCCCACTTTAACCAAATTTATGGAAGTACAGTTATTCCTATAAATTCTGCCCTTGAAAGTGATTATCAAATCGTATCTACAGAGGAACTTGTTGGTATTATTGAACGTTTACCATCATTAGCTCTTGGGTATTGCTATTGTAGAACAACTCGGAATAATTGTGACAATCCTAAATGGACTTGCATTCATGTGGGTACCGCAGAGAAGTTATCGGAAGTGGGCAAACGAACACCTTTGAAATCCGCAACAATAGATGAAATCAAAAGGGTTCTTTATAAAGCGGACAAAATTGGTCTTGTTCATCAACTAATCACTGCCCCAACGAAAGAATTTTTTTACGTTATTTGTAATTGTTGTCCATGTTGTTGTGTTATGCTTAATTCAGTTAATCGATTAATAAACGCGAAAATTGTTAGGAACAGCCATTTTATTGCTGTTCATAAAAGTGATATATGCGCGCATTGTGGTAGCTGTGTTGAACGGTGCCATTTTGATGCTTTGAACACTATCGAAGAAAAAACTGTCTTTTTTGCCGATAATTGCGTTGGATGTGGATTATGTGTATCAGTTTGCTCGTATAATGCACTTAAACTAATTCCTAGAAATTAAGACTATAAACCACTGGATTATTACTTTTTATTCCTCTCCAAGAGTTGTACTCTCACTAAAAGCTGTTTCCTGAATGATAAGTCTGTTACAAACAATTAATCCTATTAGAGTAGTTATGAACCCATTGAAAAAGAACACATTCCAGGTCATCCCGAAGAAGAGGGATCCTCTATCACTCTGCTGAAATAGAACATCCAAGCCAAAATCGATGAAATGAGTATCGGTAATCTCCATCAGAATTGACGTAAGATACTGAGTGAGCCCAAAGAATAAAATCACTATCCATAGTGAAGAAACTGTTTTGAAATATCTCTGAATTTTTTTATTTGTTGAGGCGACAGAAATCCCACTAATAAGGAGTAATGAGCCATAGAAGAGAAAATCAAAATATTTATTATATTTAAATAATGTTGTATTAAAGAGGATGCCGTTAAGAGCAAGAGTTGGAGCAAGATACGTTATTAGACCTGAAATAATGAGGATAATTGAAATACTCCCTAAGACAGTTGCTGTCGTTTTATTTGTGGGTTTATACGACAATAAAAACGGAAAACCACCAAGAAATAGAAAGACCAGTCCAAAAGAATATAAATCCCCCCATGATCCTGGAGAAATCTGAATACTCTTTAGAAGGGACCAGTATGCGAGGAGCGACATAATTTCCAAAGTAATTCCTATTCCTATCAATATGAACCAAATTCTGTCGTAAACAGCCCAAGAATGAAAATCTTCAGTAGAAAAAATTAGTGTTATGTAATTTGAACAAAATAAAATTAGTCCAAGTATGAAATAATCAACCCATTTGTGAGTAGAAGCAAGTGAGGGAAGAATATCAAACGCTACCAACAATGAATAAAGAATAAGTCCCCCTCCGACGATACTCAGTATGAGGGATAGAGAAAGGTAGCTTTTCATTCTATCTAGGTACTCCCGATCTAAGACTGGAAGGAGTAATAATAATGCAAAGAAAACTAAGTATCCTCCAAATGCGTAGAGAGCTACGTAAGTAATTCCATAGAGAGAATTAATAGGCGCTCCAATAAGGGAATACTCGAAATCTATCTTAAAAATGCCTAAGAAAAACAATAGTCCCAGAGATATTATTAACCAACCAATTATTTGAATCCATTTAAGTAAGACTGAATATTTTAGTACTCCTTCTTTCAAGGTTTGAAACACCTCAACTCCTGTAGAAAAGGTTATTGAAAATGTATGCTATATAATTTTTATCTCTTCAAGAATTACCTATCGAAAAATCCCGCCAAATCAAGCATTGTTGTGAACTCTAGTTAACATTCCTAAAAATAATATACTATGATTTTTTAAAGCGTAGAGAACCTAGCAGATACTACTTCAATTAAATTTAATACTTTGGCCAATATATGGCTATTTTTTCTAATACTGATGGCAAATTTCTGCTTTGAATATACCTTCTCCAGATAGTGGATATGTGACTCACAGCTTTTTGATTCACCTTGCATGCAGATCCATCTACAGGTTCAGTATTCTATATTACTCTTAAAACAACCGATTACAAATGAAAACTACTATACATCATTTAACATATTTTGAAAAACGCTAGAAAGGTTTTTAGCATATTCAATAATCGACTCTCGGCCCTTGGGACTAATATAGACTTCAGTAGTGGGTTTAAGGTCAATAAATGTTTTTTTGACTTCTACATACCCCTTTGTTTGTAATTTCTTTATATGAGATGAGAGATTCCCTGATGTTAATTCTAAACATCTTTGAATTAATGTAAACGTTGCCCGTCCTCGTGGAAGAAGGAACATCAAGACAGACATACGCGCTGGGTTATGAATATCACTATCGACTTCTAAAATAGTCTTTAGTTGATTTTCTTCAGAACTATCAGGAATCACATTGATCAGAACATGTGAGAATTTTCAAGTTTTTATGTTTTGGCTGTCTAATCTATATCGGTTTGTTCAATATAGGCATTAACTTTCTTTCGGTTCCAAAACGCGGTTAAGCTGAAGCTACCTCCAAAACCAACGCCAAAAGCCATGCTATCATAAATATAGAAAGATCGATCGATAAGAGAGGCAATTAGCATTAATCCCGCGATGATCGTACATACAACAGGGGTGAAATAGGCATATTTTTCATTTAATATGTCCGAATTTTCTCGGAAATACTTCCTATCATTCACTAGGGTTATAAAACCCGAGATCAATGATATGGATGGGAAAGTGAAGATAAACAATTCAGGAGTATTTGTAATTACGACGACTACTCCGATAAGAATAAAAGCGAGAGACATAAAAATTGTATCACTTTCTACTTTCTCATCTGATGGTTTCCAGCTATATATATTAGTAATATGTCGATCAGAAAAGATCTGAATTACTAATCCTGAAAATATCGCCAAGATCCATGGTATAAGGGAGAAAATTCCATAGTCTTCAATGATATAGGCCATTTGTGTTATTACAAAACTTAAAATTCCTGCACCAACTAAAAGAAGACCCCAAATCAATCTAGTGATTGAATCCTTCTGAACCACAAAAGTTTTTTCAAAAACCTTGATCCTATTCATGAAAAAGAGTAATTGCTTTATCTCTCCTTTGGAAATAGACTGATCATTCATAGGATTCCTTTTACTCGTTTTCTTTATTAACCCAAATTATTGCTTGTATCGCAAAGTTGCTTGAAAAGCAAGCAGAATTGCTGTACAAGCCATTTGGCACCGCAGAAACTAGTTCTATCTTATAAGGAGGTGATTTCTAAGGTTATTCGGTTGAAATGGTGAATAACCAGAAAAATCAAAATGGTGAAAAAATTGGAATATGCAATTGAAACATATAATTTACGAAAATTTTTTGTTGATATTCATGCTGTTGATGGTATTGATTTAAAAATTCCAAAAGGTTCCCTATACGGAGTCCTTGGCCCCAACGGAGCGGGAAAATCTACCACAATTCGCATGCTGTCTACTATTCTTTATCCGACTAGTGGAAGTGCCACTATCCTCGGATATGACCTGCTGAAAAATAGAAACGAAATCAAGAAGCGCATTGGTGTATGTCCACAAGAGCTAGTAATCTATCCCCGATTAACTGCCCGTGAAAATATCCATCTTATTGCACAAATGCACGGAATTGCCAAAAAAGACTACAAAGAGCGTACTGATGAACTTTTAGGTCAAATGAACTTGTTAAATCGAGCTGATTCTTTAACCAAGACATTCTCTGGTGGTATGAAACGTCGATTGAACGTTCTCATGGCTGTGGTTCATGAACCTGAACTTTTATTCTTTGATGAGCCAACTGCTGGATTAGATCCTCAATCACGACGTGTGGTATGGGATTTCATAAAAGAATTCCAAGAAAGAAAGAGTACTATTATTCTTACTACTCATAGTATGGAGGAAGCTGATGATCTCTCAGATGCACTTACAATTATCGATCACGGTAAAATCATAGCCACAGGTACTCCTCAGGAACTGAAAGGAAGATTAGGTGAAGGTGACAATATCGAGTTCAAGATCAACAACCCTGATATGAGACTTGATGTGATTGAGAGGGCAAAAATGCTCGAATATGTCCGATGGGGCAAAAATCTTGGAAAACAGAGAATTGTACTCAATGCACTCGGTGGTTTACGCAGAATATCTGAGATCATGGATGCGGTTAGGGTGGAGATGTACGATATTTCTGTCCGAGCGAATACACTCGAGGATGTATTTATTGATTTAACTGGTAGGAGGCTACGCAATTGAAATTATTAATTACTAGAACAGAAAATCTAAATAAATTAAAAGATTTAGTTGTAAAAAATCTGAAATCAATGACAAGAGACAAAGCTCAAGTAGTTTGGCTCTTAGGATACCCATTACTCTTTATAGTCCTAATCACATTTGCTTATGGATCTGATGTCCTTACGGTAATGGGTCCTGGATTACTGATAACAGGACCAGTAGTTATTATTTCGCAATTAACTGCACATCTCGCTGAAGAAAAGGAATCAGGTACCCTACAAAGATTGTCAACGACACCAGTATCACGAGAAACTCTACTCATTTCAGGTTTAGTCTCACAGGCTATAGTTGGTGCATTCCAAGTAGTTATCTTGCTGGTTGCTGGATCATTGTTGGGGATAAATTACCATCCTAATGGAAATGTCTTGCTTCTATTCTTCATACCCTTCTTGGTAACAATTACTTCTCTTGGCTTCGGTTTAATCTTGGCATCATTTATTACGAATGCTAGCTCAGCTGGTGGTTTAGCTTGGTTTGTAATACTACCTCTACAATTTCTTGGAGGAGCATTTATGGATGAGACTCTAATCGATATCTTACCAACTTCTCTTGCAGTTGAGGCTATGACCCAAGTAATGAACTTGGGTAATTCTACTTTTGAAGCAATTGGATTAAATCTTATTTTAATAGCGTTGTGGGGCATCGGAGGTATTGTTCTCGGAATTACTTTATTTCAGAGAAAGACAGCAATATTGTAACTTCATCCCCTCCTTTTTTTTATTCTAACGATGAAATCTGTGAAGAAAATGAAAAATGATCAAATATTTATCATTGTGGGCATCTTAGGCATTCTCTTCGCGATAAGTGGATTATTCTTGGATAAATTGGCTACTGTAGTTTCTTTCATCTTATGGATAATAATGGGACTTGGTAAAACTTTCTTTGAAAACCAACAATCACAAATCCTTTAACTATCCTTCTTCTTTTTGCATATATTAGCATACACGATTGAATTCGCAATCTTATTGTCCCAACTTTAGATAGAATCTCTATTAGAAGAGAAACAACTTTAATAATCTCTGTTTCGAAAACAAAATAAAACTAGAGATGGTTCTATTCTAAAGAGTTTCTGATAGTGGTGACCAAAATAATTAAAGCTTGTCTAGGTATAGATGTGGGCACATCAGGAATACGAGTATTACTATTGGATATAAGTGGAAATACAATTAAAAAGCGTAATTTTTCTTACCAAACGCTAAAAAATACTGATAACCAGATTTGGGATGAAGATAACCGAATTGAACTCCAGAATTTGAATGAAACTCTCAATCGCATATTTTTGGAATTAAATAATACAATTGAGAACGTTCAAGTTCTATCTTTGAGTGTTTCCAGTATTGGTCCATCTCTTGTACTTCTTTCCGAGGATGGAACTCCCCTAAATCCAGCTTACACCTATGCTTATAGGGGAGCACATGATTTCATTAAGAATTTGGGAGATAATTTTCAAGAAAAAACTGGAAGTATGTTTAGTGGGGCACTTCCTTTTGTTCAGCTCCTACAATTAAGTGAAGAGGGAAAATTAGAGAATTGTTCTAAGATAACAACAATAAATGACTATATTTCTTGGAATTTATCAGCACTTCCTTTTGCTGATCTTTTTTGTACCTGACCAAACGCTTCATACACTGGATTATATTCATTTGAACGAGAAAATTGGCATTGGACGCTCCTTGACAAACTGGAGCTTGAAAGATCAATATTACCAAAAATTATTCCACTCGGTACAGTCCTTCCTTTATCCCCAGAATTGGCAGACCATCATCTCTTCCGCAATTCCAAAATTGTAGCAGGAACAATTGACGGGATTGATGCTTTTTGGGCCACACACGGCCAAAGATCGGACATTATAGTTGGATCAGCCAGTACGACAGGTGCCTTACGACGGTGGCGACATACGCGCAAAGAAAAGTATGATAGTCGCATGATTCAATCTATTCATGTAAGTAAAGATGCTTGGATTGAATTAATTCCCTTTAATAACGTAGGTACGTCTTTTGATTGGCTTGCTACTAATTTCAAGAACTTTTATGAGGGATATTTGACAGACACTAATCAATTAAATATCGACATGTTAGAGGAGGAAATCAAACTATTTCTCCCCCAAATAAAAGGATCTTTTCACTCTTATATTCGCTCACTACCCTTATTTTTTCCATATATTGAAGGGGAGCCAAGAGGGCCGCAAGGTAGAAGAAATATCACAGGAGGGTTTATTCAGGGAAATCTTACCTCCTTAAAACCTCTTGATCTATATATGTCATTGATTTTAGGAATTTCCTTTATGTTTCGTCATAATTTTGAAGTTCTTGTCTCAAATGATAATTCTAAAGAGATTCGTCTTACAGGAATGATTGCCAGGAAAAGTCCATTTTTTTTATCAATACTCGCAACATTAACTAATCTGAAAGTACGTATTATGAAAAAAGAACAATCAGTTGCTTGGGCTACAGCTATGAGATCTTTAATGTACTTAAAGACAATCGAGGAACTCCCAACCATTGAAATGTTTGATCCTGTAAAACCTTTGATTGGAGAAAGCTCTAAAGCGTTAAACGAACTTTATTCCCTCTATCTTAAGGTATATATCAATCCTAAACACTTTGATAAAATTTCATCTGAAGAAGAATTACTGGAGGGTTAGAAAATTAGTTCCGAGGTGATTTCTCCAGAATTCGGAATTAACGAGAAAGGAATGGACAATTTTATCACAGATTTCATTGAAACCTATGGAAATAATTTGCGTCGAGTTCTTATTATCCCTCCTGATTTTACTCGGTTTCACTCAAAAGCAGGAAGATTAACCGAGAAATTGTATTTGAACCTCCAGAGTAGATCCAAGATAACAGTTCTTCCTGCTTTAGGCACACACACTCCGTTAACAGAAGAAGAAAGGTCTTTGATGTTTGGACGAATTCCTAAGGAAGTATTTTTGACACATAACTGGCGCGATGATATCGTAGAGATAGGCAACATCCCATCAGAATATGTGAAAGAAATCTCTGAGCAGAAAGTTAATTATCCCGTTAAAGTTGAGATTAACAGAGAATTACTAAAAGATATTGATCTGATAATCTCAATAGGACAAGTAGTGCCTCATGAAGTCGCAGGTATGGCGAACGGAAATAAAAATATCCTGGTAGGAGTGGGTGGTAAAGATATCATAAACAAGAGCCATTTCTTAGGAGCTTGTTACGGAATGGAGAGAATCATGGGAAGAAGCGATACACCCGTGAGAGAGCTATTCAATTATGCTAGTGAACATTTCCTCGATGAACTTCCGCTAGTATACATCCATACTGTTATTAAACCGAATGATTCTGGAAGAAATACACTGAATGGTTTATTTTTTGGTGAAAAGGATGATCCGTTTAGAAAAGCAAGTAATCTAAGTCAAAAGCTGAATGTAACCCTTCTTGACAATACAATAAGCAAAGTGATCGTTTATTTAAACTCCTCGGAATATAAAAGCACATGGGTTGGAAACAAAGCGATTTATAGAACAAGAATGGCTCTCGAGGATGACGGGGAGATAATTATCCTTGCTCCAGGTCTAAACCGCTTTGGTGAAGATAGAAAAATCGATTCCTTGATTCGTAAGTATGGTTACGATACAACATTCAATGTATTAGATGCGGTGGAAAAAAACACTGACCTGCGAGATAATCTCTCTGCTGCAGCTCACTTAATTCATGGTTCATCGGAAGATCGGTTTAAGGTTACTTATTGCACTGAATATCTTTCATCAGACGAGATCAAGGGAGTTAAGTATCAATATAGTAATATAACAGAAGCATTACGAATGTATAATCCAAATACATTGAATGAAGGAGTGAATATACTCGAATCGGGAGAGGAGATATATTTCATACGTAATCCAGGATTAGGATTATGGTCTACAAAAAAGAGCTTTCTACAAACTAAGTGAAAAAAATGGAAAAATATGATATTGGCTTAATTGGTTTGGGGGTAATGGGACAAAATTTAGTTTTGAATATGGAAAGAAATGGCTATACTATCGCGGTCTATAATAGAACAAAATCAAAAACTAAGATGTTTATTAAAGATAGAGGGAAGGAAAAGTATATTAAGGGATTCTTTAGTATCAAGGAATTTACAGAAAATCTGAAATCTCCACGAAAGATATTTCTGATGGTCAAAGCTGGTTCTGGGGTGGATCAAGTAATCTCCAACTTGGAACCCTTCATCAGTTCTGATGATATCATTATAGATGGAGGGAATTCATATTTTATGGATACAAATCGAAGAAGTATTGCTTCTCGGAAGAAAAACTACCATTTCATGGGAATAGGAATTTCTGGAGGAGAAGAAGGAGCATTAAAAGGTCCTTCAATGATGCCTGGAGGTTCAAAGTATGGTTGGGAAACGATGCAAGATATTCTCTATACAATCTCGGCTAAAGCGAAACAAGAGCCATGTTGTTCTTATATGGGTCCAGATGGGGCAGGACATTATGTTAAAATGGTTCATAACGGAATAGAATATGCAGATATGCAACTAATTGCTGAATCCTATTTCTTTTTAAAGAAAATGTTGTGTTTAAAATCTGTAGAATTATCAGAGATTTTTTCAAATTGGCAAGAGAGTGAACTTAATTCCTATTTGATCCAAATTACAGGGGAGATACTCACCTCAGTGGATTCTAAAACTGGACAACCAATAATCGACTTGATTTATGATCGTGCTTCTCAAAAAGGAACAGGAAAGTGGACGAGTAAAAACGCGTTAGAACTTGGAGTACCTACTTCAATTATTTCAGAATCAGTTCAAGCACGATTTCTTTCTGCGATGAAGAACGAAAGAGTAAATGCATCAAAGATCCTACATGGCCCCTTACCGCACTATTCAGATAATAAAAATCGACTTATTGAGACGACACGGAATGCGTTATATGCTGCCAAACTTTGTTCTTATGCACAAGGATTTTCCCTATTAAAAACTGCCTCTCTACAATATGATTGGGATTTAAACCCTGAATTGATTGCTTCGATCTGGCGAAATGGATGTATCATCCGTGCGAAAGCTCTTGATCGAATTATTGATGCTTTTCAGAAAAATAATAAATTGGATAATCTTTTAGTAGACCCTTACTTTACCTTTATTCTTGATAATAATCAAGACGATTGGCGATATCTTGTAGCATTAGCAATTGAGAATGGTATTCCAATTCCCGCGTTTTCTGCCGCTTTAGCATACTTTGATGGATATAGAAGCTTGGAGCTTCCCGCAAATTTAATACAAGCACAAAGGGAATACTTTGGCGCTCATGGATTTGAAAGAGTGGATAAAGAGAAAAACGAGCTACACCATCATAAATTCAAATGACCCTGTTCCAATTAGTATCAGTTTAAATAGTATCTAAATTCATCTTAAGTTATCGAAAGATAGTATCTTAAATTCATGGAATTCTTCATTCTACAGTCCTTAGAAGCAAAGAAAATCGGAAAGGTAAAGGAATATGCCTTTGTTTACATCTGAAGTTACGTGGGCTTTTGTAATCCAACTTATAGTAATGATTTTCGAATTATCATTAGTTTACTTTATCGCACGTAAGTATCTAGGCTCCAGTTACTCTCGCATCCTTATCGTACTTCTTTTCGTAATGATTACAAACTTAATATCTAATGGATTAAATATAAGTGGAATGTTCATTCCTGAAGCTGATCTCAAAGTATTCCATTATATCGAAACCCTTGATATATTGAGTTCTCTTATATCTATGTATTTTCTACTCTTAGTGTTCGAATATTTTGAACATGAAACTTTACTTACTCAACAACAAATGATCGGAACGATTCTTACAACCGTAGCTGGAATCTTCATACTCCTCGCCACACCTCAAACAATCTGGCTAAGTGAAGAACAAATGTTCGGACAGAGTCTTGATTCTCCCTCCATTCTATTCGTTTATTTGTTTGGAGGAATAATTGGGATTTTAGTAATCTCAACGTTACGAAGAGGGTTTAAAGACGTCTGGATTACACAGAGGGGACAATTGATTACAATGGTGATTAGTATTGTACTAATATCCTTTATCCCGTTAATAATATCCATTCTATTTCTTTTCTTTACTCTCCCAACCTCTTATATTACTGAGGCCTTGATAAGAGGAATTATTATAACCGGTTATATTGTTTTGATATTTTCATTTGGAAAATCCCGCCATTACAGCCATTATAATCGTCGTAAGGCAGATAAAATTCTAGTTACAAATCTGAATGGTATCCCATTATTTCATTTTGACTTCAAAGAGAATGTTCACTATATAAACGAGACTTTGTTTTCAGGAGCGGTTGTCGCCATTACAATGTTAATGTCAGAATCCATTAAATCGTCCTCTCCGATTGCAGAAGTTCTTATGAAAAATAAATACCGATTAATGCTCGAAACCAAACAATCGTTTATTGCTTTGATTCTTACTCCTCAAGCGAATTCTTATCTAAGGGACTCAATAGAGCGATTTTCATCTGCATTTGATCAAAAATTCACCTCTATAATCACTTCAGGAGAAATTCTTGATCTGAATCTTTTCGTAAAAAGTGGACTTGGCGTATTGTTCGAAAATTTCGGCATTTCGACCTCAAATATTAATGAAATGATTATGTCATTAACATTTGAAGAAACTTTGTCATAGAATGAAATCTGCCTGGAAATTATAGATACTAAATGGAGATTTTGGTTTTTCTCCATAATTGATTTGGAAGAGTTTTTTAGAAATATCGATCATGATTTCCATATTAGAGCTCTATATCTGACTCCCACCTAAATTTGATATTGATCATGTTTAGAGACTGATAGTCTATAGGATTCGGGAATTAGGATCGATTACCTAATGTATGATATAAACAAATCTCAAGCTGAACTCATAAAAGAGTTAAAGGACTCCAGATTTCGAATCAAAGAGTTAGAAGAAAGTATTTCCTCCTTGAATAGGGAATTTCTGAAATATAAATCAATAGCCGAAGAAGCCAATGATGGTATTGTTCTTATTCAGGATGGACTTATAAAATACGCAAATAAAAGTTTGGAATCCATGGTTGGAATTAAACTAGAAGAAGCTCTAGATACTCCATTTACAAATTATATACATCCACTTGTACTCCCTATTGTACGTGAACGCTATAGTAAACGAATTAAGGGAGAAAATGTTCCTTCTGTTTATGAAATCTTTCTGAAAAAAAGTGATGGGGATTTAGTGGTTGTAGAAATAAATGCTAAATTAATAAAATTTCAGGGATCAAATGCTGACCTTGTAATCATCCGTGATATTTCAGAAAGGCATTTACTAGAAGAAAAGATTAGTTCTTTTATAGAAGCTTCACCAGATGGATATTTTCTTTTTGATTCGGAGCTTCGCTTAGTCGATACAAACAAAGCTGGGGTAAACAGATTTCCTGAAGGTACAATGAAAGGAGATCTAGTCAATAAACATATCACAGAATTAGTACCTGACATGATTGATAGTGATCGGTATAAGAAGTATCAGAAATGCCTCAAAACGGGAATACCGATACAAATTGATAATATTGTTGCTCATCCAAAATTCGGTAACCGTTATCTTTCTGTTAAGGCATTTAAGGTAGGCAATGGGCTAGGGATAATTTCCAGTGATATTACAGATCGTGTAAAGGCTGAACAAGCTGTCAACAGAACAAAACAGCAATTACAGGATATGTTCGATAATTCCCCCAACGCTGTGTATGTGAGAGATTTACAAGGGCGATTTTTACTTGTAAATAAGATGTGGTGTGAGCGAACACGGTTAAAACGACAAGATGTGATAGGAAAAACTCCCATTGAATTATTTAAATACTCGGAAAGAGAATTATGGATTGAAAATGAAAAGAAAGTATTAACTGTTGGCGAATCCATGCAGTTCGAGGAGATTGGAGAGACAACTGGACGGTCTTATCTTGCAACAAAATTCCCCTTAAAGGATGAAAATGGAGAAATATATGCTCTATGCAACACTTCAATTGATATCACAGAGCGAAAAATAATCGAAGATGCGTTGAAAGTCAGTGAAGAAAAATATCGGATGTTGGTGGAAAAAATGGAGGAGGCTGTTTTTCTCGAAAATCATATGGGGAATATCACGTTTGTAAATCCAAAGGGCGTTGAATTGATTGGTTCCTCAGAGGAGGAAATACTTGGGAAACATTGGACCACTTTTACTCCATTTGAATCAATAGAAGAATCAATCAAAGAAACTGAAAAACGTCCCTTAGGTATTTCAAGCACCTATGAATCCTTCATGAAAACAGTAGACGGGAATAAGGTTCCAGTTAAAATTACCGCAACCCCACTTTTTACTGAAGACAATAAATTCAATGGTGTACTTTGCGTCTCCACAGATATGACAGAGAGATTAGCGGTAGAAGAAAAATTGAAGAAAGTTAAACGTGAAGAGGAACTCTATCATACGATGCAATCTCATTTCATTAAAAATGATTTACAAAAAATAACTTTTGCATTGGAACTTATGGGCCAAAGTGATAATGAAAGGTCAGAAAAGGACTTCCAGAACGTTATTGATATTTGTGAACGTGCATCCACAACTATAGAACGAGTGGACAAAATCTATTCAGTCTTGCAATCTGATTTAAATTCTAATATTGCCTTGTTTAAACAAACTTCTCTCTGGAAGACGATTAAAGACACTGCTTCAATTTATGGGATTTCAGTTGATATAATTTGTGAGGATCTAGGAATTTTTATTCTGATAGACGAGAACTTCGAAGAACTATTATCCGAAATTTTTGTCTACATTGCGAAATCTACATCCCAGAGTATAATAGTCTCATGTGGATGGATTTTTAAAGAATCGAAGTTTATTCTTAAAATACAGGATCAACATACAGAACCACTGCCTTTAGATTTATCGAATCGAATTTCACAAGCAGTTACAGAAGAATGGGAGAGCTTGGGGCACTACTCTGGCCTAACTCTGGCTTCAGTCATTGCTCAATATTATAATGGAAAACTCCTCATTACACCATCAAAAGAGCAGGGTAATGAATTTCGCATAGAATTACCCTCTGACTTAATAGTGAGGATTTAATCGAAGCTATTTGCCGATTCGTTTACAATCTAAGCGTGAATTTTCTTTTAGACAAGATTCTAAATTTAAAAACGGTTTTATGTGTGAAAGTATTAACAAGATCTATAACATCCTGCTAAGGAATACAATGAAATACAATGAACACTCAGTTTGCTTGGACTAGGTTTTTATTCTATATAGGATCTAGCATTCTTTTGTTAACAGAATTTTATCGCTTATCATTAACCCTATTACGAATTATAGTCATAGCTCCACCTTTAATGGCGATTTTACAGTATATTGTTCATTGGGGACTACTCGTTGGATTTAGCAGTCTTTCATTCAGCATCTACAAAATTTTGACTACAGATCTACCAATTATTGATTTCGACCAGGTAAATCGAAAAGATGTTTCTAACTGGTGGAAAATAACCCTAATAATCTCAATTATCCTAATAATCGAAATACTTCTACCACCAACTACTATCGTTGATTCCAGTCTTTTTGTACCTTTTTCCATCATCATAAGTATTTCTTGGTTTGTGTATTATCTTTTAGTCTTGAACTGGATAATAATGTTCTGGAAAATCGAGTTAAAAGCAGGTAATGTGTATGATATCGTATTTAGTGCTAGAATTACTATTCATCTAATTCTAGGTCTTTTTATTATCGGTTATTGGATGTTAGAAACAGTTTCTTTACTAATATTGCAGGGTACAATTTCTAATATCGATTCGATATACGTCTTATACATTGCAGTTCTCATATTATTTCTGATCAACCAGGTTTTTTTGTTTTATAGGGTAACCAAATTTTCATACCGAATCTATGGATAAAAGTTTGAATCTTCATGTTTTAAACTGAGTCACAATCGATGAGGAAATTTTAAGCAAAGAGAGCTTTATCATCAAGTTCTTCCAACGTTTTTGAAATTCAATATAGGTTCCGCTATTCCTCCGACATTCATCTTGTACTTCATTAAAGTAGAACCCTAGATTTTGGATTTCATTGATAAATTGATTTATGTCCGTGATTTCAAGGAATTTATTCCTATTGTGGAAGATATGAAATAATAGCTCTGTTAAAATTACCTTTCCCTCCGTTTGTTTAAGGAAATACCCAGGATAGGGATCGAATGTCTGGGGATCCAATTGCATGCGCTCTAATTTATACTTAGAATAGAGAAATCTATGAATATCTTGACGAAATTTTAGTTTTTCAGGTCTAGAAACGTTTGGAGGACTGTGAATTATCCAAAGATCTCTATCTAATTTCACCTCAAAACCAAAATACTTGACATTACGTAAATAGTCCATATCTTCTCCCCTCGCAATAAATGGATCAAATGGGACGCTTTCCCAACAACTTCTGTGAATAACCATGTTTCCACCAAAAGCAAAAGGACTATCAACTAAACGATCATTAGATTGATCTGCAATTATTTGGAATGCCTTATTCATGTACTTCTCTTTTTCCCATACAATATTCCACCAAGGGGTTTTCGATTCATCCAAAAAGATTGATTCATCAGTGTTTTTATAGAACCCAACGATTAAACCAAGTAATTTCTCCTCAAATTGAGTTCCAATATATTCAGATGCTTTCTTGACGAAAAATGGATCAATGATTAGTTCATCATCATCAATAAGCATAACTATGTCTGACTCAAGTAAATGTGGAAGAATCAAGCATAAATTCCGTATATTACCATATCCCTTGTTTGATACTAGGTTTGAAAAATCTACTGATAATTCTTGACTAACCAAGGTTTTGAGTGTATTGTACTCCTTAAATCCAAAATATTTGGGAGTAAAGGAGAGATCAATCCTTGAAATTATCTCCTCTATGTACTTATCCATTTCTTCTCCAATAGAAGGTCGTGTTGGACAACCTACGATTACTACATCAAATTCTCCTGAAATATTCTCTAATGACATCAAGGTCTTTGATAGAGTCTCTGATGGATGTAATAAATCAGTGGGATGATCATAGATCACGTCCTCCTCGTTCATAGGACCTTTCGACCAATAAGAAGGTATAGCAATTAATGGTTTTTTCACTTATAAATACTCCAATATCTCTATTCCCTAAGCCAGCATACTTGGTATGCTGAAAGGGTAATTTCAAGCAAATCTTCCTTCGGAGGAATCGCGTAAGTCTTTCTGGATACTAAATCGGTCAAAAAATCTGCTTTGAATTTGAATTGAGAATGATCAATGCCAATATTGTGATTAGTTTCTGAAACATTGACAAGTGCGATTAGTTTAGACCTTGCAGAGGAAGAAAATAATACTACAGATACAATACTATCATTAACGGGTATGACCTCATATGGACCATTTACATCAAATGCAGATTCATTCTTCCGGATTGATATTAATTTCAATATTTCATCCATTACATTGAACATATGAGAACGCTTGTCTTTAAGGCTAGAATCAAGGTCTTTAAGATTGAGAATTTGACGATTAATGGTACGATTCTCGTCCAAAGGATTCTTATTATTAGTTATCCCAAGTAATCCGTTGATATAGATTGAAGGAACACCTTTGATCATCAGTCCGAGGGTAAATACTACTAAATAGCGTCTAAGTTGTACTTCAAATTCCTCTGAAGAATTCTCTGGATTAATAAAGTTCCAAGGAGTCAAGCAGAGTTCATAAACAATTTCGTCCCCTCCGGCCAATTTTGCATAATTTGCTAGAGCTCCATGTTTTTCTAACAATATCGTTTGTAATTTGTGTTTTTCTGGCTCAGGTAGCCATTCTCCGATGGGCTTCATGCCCATCCCGTCATGTGTTCCCAGTACACTAACAAAAAGTCTTCCTTTAGCCTCTTTCAACGAAGGGAGCCACTCATTGTAAAACTTTGCAGAACCTGTAAGCACAGCGTGCACTGCAAGGGGAAAATGTGTGAATAAATATATCAGATCAGATTTAGGGACGTCTTCAGTCCCAAGATATTGAAGAGCACGATCTTGTGGTTCATTCACTTCACTAATTAGAACTGGTTTGATTGGGTCTAATAAATTGAAAATTTCTATAAGGACTTCAATAACAAGATGGGTTTCGGGCAAATGTAAGCAGTTTGTACCTAGTTTCTTCCATAAATATCCAATAGCATCAAGTCGTATCCAAGTCGCACCTTTGGAGATATAGAATATGATGAGTTTAATTATCTCAAATAAGACCTTGGGATTTTGAAAATTTAAATCGACCTGTCTTGTACCAACTGATCCATCTGGATTTTCAGGACGACTAAAAGTTGTCCAAACCCACCCTGTCTTTACTATCTCATTAGTAAGAGGTTTATCAAAAGTTGCATATAGCTTTTTACCATCGTTTACTACAAAAAATTGAGTTAAAACAGGATAGGGCCTTGCGCGTGTAATTTTGAGTTGTTCCTCTTCACTAGGTCTGGATTTTTCATCAAAAATCAAAGCAAAATCTTGAAACTCCTCTGTTCCTATTAATGCTCCTTGAATTATGGGATTATTTATTGAGGCATGGTTTAGGACACAATCAACCATTAGAACGTCAAAAACATTTTTTAGGTCACTAAACTGTTCCCATGTACCATTTCTCGAATCAACAGTGTAATAGTTCAAGACAGAAAATCCTCTGTCAGTATCCCACTCATAAAAGGGCAAAATATGACAGCCACCTATAATAGGTTGCAAATATTTTTTAGAAAACGTTTTTAAACAATCTAGGGGTGTAAAAGAAGGATCCTGAATAGAATCAGCGTACGTATTCAGAATTATGTCTCGTCGAGTAAATTTTTCTTTTGTAGCAGGGCTATTAAACCCATTCACGCGTTGAATAGCATTTACGTCTGTAAACTCTTCGAAAAGATCTTCAATATTGTTTAATAAAGTGGTTGCTTGATCTCCATATAGGATATCTAATTTTTTGAAAAGCCTGACTTTTACTTCTTCAGAAAAGAACACCAAAATTACGTACGTCCTCTAAATGTATTTTAAATCTAGAACTATGCAAACTCCTTGTGGAGAAGAACCGCTCATAGACAAACTATAATTAAAAAAGAGCTTTAGAAATTCTTTCTTCTTATGCATATTGCGTTCATAGAAGACACAAAACTTTATGGAGGAACACAAATGTGGGTTATGGATGCAATCAACTTTTTTCTTCAACAGGGCTGGGAAGTCAGCGTCATTTCCCCAAAAAACGGTTGGATAACCGAGGAATGCCAGAAATTAACTGATTCAATTAACTTGACGACATATGACTATTTAGGAATTACAACTCAATCACAAAAGGACATTGAGATCTGGGGAAAAACCTTAGCAAACTCAGATATTGCCCTATGCACAGTTCATCCTCCACGCAACAACTTTCACTGTTCCACATTTGCTGCTAGATGTATTAAAGATCTGAATCTTCCTGTGAAGTTAGTTACGAAAACAGGCACGATTGTGCCTAGCTATGAACGTCAATTTTACATTCCAGAACAGCTAGCGTCCTCTATGGTCATTGCAATAACAAAAACAACACATCAATACTTACAGTTAAAATATAATATTCCAGAAAACAGAATTATTCAGATTTATCAAGGAATAGATCTAGATTACTTTAAACAGAATGACTCTAAGCCTTCACAATTGAATTTACATTTATTAGATTCTAGTCCAATTATTGGCTGTATCGGCTCATTGGAATCTAGAAAAGGACAAAAATTTTTATTAAAAGCCATTAACCAGGTTAAAAATACTGATTTGCCAAATATTCATGTATTAATTGTTGGTGATGGACCAGATGATGCGCAGTTAAAGGACATAGTGAAGAAATTAAAACTTCAATCCAATGTTACCTTCATTCCATTTACCCGTGATACTAAGAATCTGTTCTTAGTCTGTGATATTATTGCATTACCAAGTACGTCGAAAGAGGGGTTACCTAATGTTCTACTAGAAGCTTTTTCAACGGGAATTCCTGTTATTGCCTCAGATATCGGAGGTGTGTCAGAAGTGGTGGAAGATGGAACTACAGGGCTCTTAGTTAGTCCAAAAAATGTGGATTCACTGGTAAGTGCCATATTGTATTTAGCCTCAAATCCAGGCACTCGAACCAGAATGGGAGTGAAAGGGAGACAAATCGTTGGTGAGTTTCACAATCGAAAATCTCAAATGTATAAGTTTGAAGAATTTTTCAGGTCATTCTTGACAGATACTGGACAGGGTTAGATAGAAGTCAGTAATTTCTTAATATATCGCGATAAAGCTCTGATAGAAAGCTCTTTTAATCCAATTTCAAAATTTTTTGAGACAACTTTCTCTCTAAGCGATTTCTCTTGCAAGATTTGGATCGTTTCGATGGCAGCTTGCTCTATTCGTTCATCAGTTACCGTTACCAATCCCACCTCATCCCTTGATTGAATTTCAGATCCTAGTGATATTGTCGTGAATCCCAACGGACCAATATCCTTCTTGTAGACATCATATTCATACAAGATAATTGGTAGTTTTGCCTTTACCGCTTCAAGGAATTGGTTTCCCCAGCCTTCCACCAAACTTGGATACGAAACAATGTCAGAATGGGAATAGATATCCCATAAATTATAGATTTTCTCTTTATTATCCTCAGCAGATCGTTGGTGGGCAAAAAAGTCATTACAAAATCTGTATTCCACATTCAGGGAAATACACTTCTTTTCTAATCTCTCTTTATACGAAAGATCTTCTATTAAGTTAGGCATCACTAAAACGATCTTATCATCAGAGGTAACTAATCTACCATCATAAAGAGGTTTACTTGATAGTTTTCGTCGAAATTCCTTAGTATTCAGTTTAGAAATTAGATCAATAACTAATTCGATACCTTTTCTGTCAACTAGACGAGTAGCTTGGAGGATGAGAATATCTTTCTCCGATACATTGATCTTTGCCCTAATATCTGAATTAAAATCGTCTTTCATCCAATCTGGTTCTTGAAAATAAAAAACATTCGGAACAACAAGTGAGTCGATGTCTTTTCTATCTTTCAGAACCCCTTGGGCTATAGAATTTATAACTGCGTGTTTAATATTGGGTAATTGGGGGGGAAAAAAACTCTCTAAATAACCAGAAATCAAATCACAACTCGGTTTATAGCTTGTTCTCTCCCAAGTAAAATCATGGTTATGGCTTATTGTAGGAATGTTCGTTTCTTGGAGAACTTCTAAGAGTGCTAAGGAAGCAGGAATATTTAAAGGTAAGCTAAACATATTATTAGGAATGAAACACTGAATATTATGTTCTTCAATGAATTTAAAGATTTTTGGTTTAATAGAATCACTAAGATTTCTAATATCGTTTTTTAAGGCTGTTTCTTCCTCTGTATTAAGAGAAGAAGAGAATGCTCGATCTCTAATATCCAATGCTGGACCATAATCCAGAGAAAATTCTGGAATTAAATAGCCATTACTAGATCCTAAAGCTCCTGCTAAATAAATAACTTCATGTTTAAACGTATTCTCCAATACTCTTCTCCATTTATCCATCTCAAGAGAAACCCCGTCAAGTTCTCCAACCCTAAAATGAACCATTGCGATTTTCATATGTATCAACACAAGAAATTGATAAAAGTGGTTTATTATGTAATTTGAGATAAATGTATTTTCCTTTTTACTCTTTTTTCTCTCACAAAATCATCTAGTAAGAGGATATTACTCTCAATCTACTCAATATTACCTCCAATGTGTATACAACATATCTCAAAAAAATCTACTACTTCAGGTAATAAGCATCTAAGCTTAGAGAAAGCTATTGTATAGAAAGTCCCTCACTATAGTATAGTTTCTCAATTAAACCTAGAAAGCCAGCCTCTGATGAAATCTATATAGAAAATGCTGGAATGTGACTACAAGGAAACTAAACTTAAGAAAATTGATTTTTATTCACCCATATCTGCGATACATGTGGGAAAAATTATTTAAATTTGAAAACAGTCCGAAGCTCCTCCTTAAGCCTTTATTTAGACCCTTGTGGCCTTTATTTAGGACCTTCTGGAGCATGAAAAAATAAACCTATTTAGGTGAATTAGTAACATGAAGAAAGCAAAATTAGTTTTCGTATTAACACTCGGTGCTCTATTGTTTGCATCACTCAACGTGTCAACAACAACGGCTAAAGCCGATTTGGATACGTTTGAGGTTGTTCTTCCTTGGGGACTTGATCATCCTCGTGGGAAGATCATTAAATCCATGATTGACAATAGCACACTGAAAGACGCATATGACTTTACCTATACCGTTGTAGGTGGCGGTCCAGATGATCGTGTTTCACTATTCTCACGATTTGCAGCCAACAATTTCCCAGATTTACTTCTAGTTACCCAAGATTGGTATACAGAATTTGCAGGTTTTGGAATTTTCCATAACTTCGCTGATGAAATCGGTGATTGGGATGATGATCGTGCAGGATGGGTTGACGATATTCCAGACGGTTGGTGGTCCATCTTAGATTTAGATGAAGGAGATGGTACTGGTGATAATGTCTTCGCATTGCCCTTCTTTGGACAATCAATTCTTCCTTACATTAACACAGACAATTTCACAGCCGCTGGTGTAACTGAAGCCGACATTGACACCCTCGCAGGTTGGTTAGATGCCTGTGAAGATTTAGATGCAGCAGGAATTACACCCTTCGCAATGGTCGGAAAATCTCAATCAGACCTTGCATACATGAACTATATGTTTGGTTCGACTGATAACTTCATTGACTCTCGTGAAGATCCAGCCACCGTTATTCCCTGGGATGATGATGGTATGTATGGAGTTAATGGAACCCTCAACGTTGAAGGTTTCGCTGCTTATCTTAAAATGAAAGGTGAAGGTTGGGTCCCATCCACAGTTGAAACTGATGGTGGTGGTGAAGCTAACACAATCTTCGGTACTGGTCAAGCCGCTATGGTTCTTTGTGGACCCTGGGGTACAAGTATTTTCGAAAGTTCAGGTCTTGAAAACTTCAAAGCTGTACCAATGCCTAAAAGCTCTGACGGAGTTCGTTCTACCATTACTGGTGGTGGAATCTCATTAGTTCCAAAGAGTGCAACTCATGCAGCTGATGCAGTTGTTTTAGCTCAAGAACTTCTCGAAGACGAACACCAAATGAAAACCGTTGACAATTGGTTAAACCAAGCCTGGCGTATTCCCGTACGAACAAGTCTTAAAGATAAACCATGGTTCTCTGCTTTTGATAACCGATCTAACTTCGTCACTCACATTGAGTCACAAAGTTACGCTTTCCCATGGGGTAAACAACATCCTAAATGGCTGGGTGTCCACTCTGACGTTATGATCCCTGGTTATCTCGCAGCTCTCAATGATGTTACCTGGAACCAAGGCTATACTGATGCACAGTACACTGCAAGAGCCCAAGAAGCTCTTGATGCAATGGCAGCTCATATCCAAATTTACGTCCTTGGATTACCTGAAGAGCCCTCCGCAGCTCCTGGATTTACAATTGCTTCAGTACTGTTGTTAGTAGGACTGTTAGGCTCCGTTCGTATCATTCGAAGGAGAAGATAAGTTCTCTCCCCCCTTTTTTCTTTTTTTTTGTTATCTATATCTATTTACAGTACTCATAATTTCGTATTACAATAAATCTTATAACTACAATACCTAGCCATTAGTATTTATTATATTTTAAAGAAGGATGATTAAATGCAGCTCTGGGATGAAATGAAGTCAAGATCACAACAATTAGCCTTTCTAAACGGTTTAATACCAATGATACTTATTACTTTTATCTTTCTTGCAGGTTCATTTGGTGTGACAGGTTATTTTTTCCCGTTAGGGTATCTTCTTTATGGATGGTCAGAATTATTAGCTTTATCGACCTTTGTGTCGGTTGTCCCTGACGTCGCCTTTTGGTATTATAATGGTATTGCCTTAGTAGGGGCGGAGAAAACTGCTCATATTACTCTAACAATTTTTTGTTTCCTAGGAGCAACAATGTTAACTTATGGCGCTATTAGAAGTATCGATAAACCCCTTGAAGGTGGAGATACTCCTGGACGTTCGTATTGGCTTCTTGGGGGTATTTTAACTCTTCCTTTTGGAATTCTAGGGATTGTTGCATATATTAACTCAAAGTCCAAAGACCAGGATCTGAGTTTAAGACAAAGAATTTCTGGTGAACTCCGCAAAAATAAACTCCCATATATTCTAATTATCCCAGCACTAGTTTTCTTGATCTTTACATATGTTGTCCCGATTTTTCGGGGTTTCTATATCACACTGTTCTCTTATCCAGAGAACTTTCCTTTTGGGCAAAATCCTGCATTTCATTCTGTTGACTATGCCACTGATCCTCTTCGATGGACCATTCACGCAATTTTTGGGGGACTTCAAAATCAGGATCCTATCTTCATTGGGATTGATAACTTTCTAGAACTTTTTTCCCATTCTTCAAATGCTGTACAATTTCAAAATGCACTTGAGAATAATATCTATTATGTAATCATTTTTGTCCCTGGCGTCGTAATTGCGTCTTTATTACTCGCAGTATTATTAAACTCGAAATTCCTCAAAGGAGAAAATACATACACTACGATTTTTTATATGCCTGTTGTTACAAGCATCCTAGTAGTCTCAGTTATTTGGAGAAGGGTTGTATTCGATGCTAAAGGTGGTATTTTAACTTCATTGCTTAACTTAACAATTAATCTACCTGTGATTACAGATTTAACAGGAGTAGATTTTAGCATCCCTGGAATAATTGGCGGCATCTACGGAATAATGAATATAATCACTCTAGGGTTGGTACCAGCAAATACAATAGGTGAAAACATAAGTTGGATAACTGATCACCTTATGGAGAGTGTAGCAATGATGGGAATTTGGCGGAGAGTAGGATTTGATGTTTTAATCCTATTAGCTGGTTTAAAATCAATACCAGACAGTCTTTACGAGGCTGCTGAAATTGATGGTCATGGTAGTTGGTCTAAATTTAAAAATATTACGATACCAATGTTGAAAGGACCTTTAGGGGTTGTAATGATTCTAGAATTAATAAATGGGTGGTTAGTATTCCAAGAATTATATGGATTAGATGTTGCTAATTATGGAGGAAGTCAAACTCTTGCCGTTTATTTAATCGGAAATTACACAAATTTTGAAATAATGACCTTTGCTTCAACAGTAGGATATTTCATTTTTGGTATGACTGCTTATCTTGGACTTCTTGGGCGAATGGAGATAAAGAATTCTTTAAAAATATTTCCAATCTTTGGCCTGCTCGCGATCTTATTTAATATTCCCTCGAATAGATCCACAAGAATTATTCCAGTTAATCCTAAGTCATTGGGTTTTACATTAGACTGGTTAACATATGATGTTTTATTCCTTTTCCTAGCATTCTTCATTGGCTTCTACTATCTTTACACATCTGTTATTAAGCGTAAGGAATTAGAAAGGGATGCAAAGGATTTAAGAAAAGCAGGATTTTTTACACTATTTATAGTTCCATTTTATTTAGTAAATGGATATAGTACCTTAAGTAAAAGCGCTTTCGGGTCAACACCGTTCACTATTGCAGGTGTGGAAATTCGATCACTCATTTTTGGAGTGATTTTTCTGATAATTAGCTTATTAATGATATTTGCACCCATAATAGTTTCACAATTAAAGAAACGGAGAATTTTTCCTTTTCTTTTTCGCAATAATCAAATAGGAGTAGGAGGATAATCGTATGGAAGAACGAACAGAAGAAACTCAAAATTCCCCCTCAAGATTGTTAGTTACTTTAGAGTCACATAGGAAAACCATACTTACTTCCTTATTTCTTATCACTTTAGGACTTACAATTTCCCCAAGTAGTCGGGATGACTCTTATAAGCTCCTTGAAACTTCAATTAATAATTGGACAACAGCACTTCGAACTATTGGTGACGCAATAACAACTAATCTATTTCAACTCGCCAATCTTGGCATAGAAAGGTTTATTCTCTTCCTGCAAGAGATGTATGATTTTTACTTCGACAATCTGCTTCTTCTTGACTTTGCTGTATTTCGTCAAACGGGGTATGTTTTAGCAGGAATTTATTTAGTAACACCTCTTATCATTATTTAC
Source organism: Candidatus Hodarchaeota archaeon (assembly GCA_016839815.1). Taxonomy (GTDB): domain Archaea; phylum Asgardarchaeota; class Heimdallarchaeia; order Hodarchaeales; family Hodarchaeaceae; genus Hodarchaeum. The sequence continues at coordinate 9,665 of JAEOTM010000187.1, read as the reverse complement.
TTAATTGTAAGAGCATTTTTCTATATCAAATCTTTTTCCATTAGATCTGATTTAACCCCTAAATTACTAGCTGTCATTCTCTTACTCATCCCATTCCCAACTGATTTTACATGGTTGGGAGCTGGATTATTAATACCAATCCTTATTTACTGGCTATATACTGAAATCCAAGAAGAGCTCATCACAAGAAAAGGTACAACCCTTCTTGAGATACTTCCATGGAAGAAAACTATCCTTCTAGCATTCTCACTTCTCATACTTCTCATTTCAGTTATAGATTCTAATTTTACTAATGTAATTGCTACAATGGTTAACCTAGAACCCACATTAATTATGGTGGCTCTTATAGTGGGACTTATAGGCATTTTAATACTTTGGATTATAATTTATGCGAGTGTAACCCAATCTGATGTTTCAGAGGTGTTTACAGAGAAATTACGAGAAATTTTCTCTCCTGTAAAACTCTTACTACTTATTCTACTAATTATCTTTTCAATACCGCTATTAGATGCAATTATTATACAAGGTGTAATCAGTCAATCTGTATTTGTTGTGATCAATTTTCCATGGCTGCTAGTAATAATTTTCTTTGAACCCTTTGCATTCTTTGATTATGCACTCATTATTCTTCGAGATACTTTTGACGTGTTTCTAGACGCTTCACGTGAAATTTTCAGGGGGATACTTCCTGTTCAGATCTCGGATAATTCTATAATCGGAGTAATTCAGCCTACTATGATATTAACATTATTCACATATTTCGTTATTCTTATCCTGTACATGTTGATGCTCTATGTCCTTGATTCCAGTGATTCCAATAAAAGATATAGAGTAGGTGAAACTCGAGTTGTCCAGTACAGAAGTTACATTACATTGACTATCATCACTGGAGTGACCGCATTCATTACACTCTATCTGGATCCCAATACATTCATAGATTTATACGGAGATCCCTATGCTTTAAACTGGAAGAAGGATCCACTACTAAAAGTTCTCTTTCCACTTATACCTCTGTTCTTAATGGCTATGGTAGGAGGAATTATCCTTTTAGCAATATATTGGGGTATATTACAGATCAGAAAAGGGCGAAGTCCAAGAATCATAACCTCAACACTTATCATAAACGCTTTAGCAGTTGTTATTGCAATAATAATGATAGTACCATTTGTTTGGATGATAAAGAATAGTATCCAAATGAACTTACAAAATACAGTCGATTTTCAATCGCAAGGATTGCTTCCTGATCCATTCACAACTCGTAATTACGCACAGATTTTTGGAGTTTACCAGCCCACATATGCTAACCTGGAATATCGAGTTGTTACATGGTTATTTAATTCTGTCATAGCTGCTGGTGTAGTCACTGTATTTCTTGTAATATTTTCAGCGATGGCAGGATATGTATTAGCAAAGAGAGAATTTGTAGGTAGACGGTTATTATTTACTTTAACGATCGCGATCCAAATGGTACCACCGTACGTACAAGTAATACCCTTATACTTAGAGCTCGATAGGATAGGACTAGGTCCTCATCCAGGATCGCTTTTAGGAGTAATTCTACCCTTCTTAATCCAACCTTTCAGTATATTCTTATGTACGGAATTTATGCGAGGAATCCCTGATGATTATCTTGATGCAGCGCGTATTGATGGTTATTCTGAATTCCAAATATTTCGGAAAATTGTTCTTCCACTATCTATCCCTGTTCTATCTGTGATGTTCATCATAAATATAATTGGGAATTGGAATTCGTTTATGTGGCCTTTATTACTCCTAGAAGCTAGTCCTGAGTATTTATCATTACGTACACTGCCATTGGGAATGTACAATATTAATTCACATCTTGAGGAGCAGGTGGGGGTCATTTTAGCATTAGCTACCATTATCGTTATACCTATTTTTATAATTTTATTTTTAGCACAAGATTACATCAAACGAGGTGTGTCTGTAGAAGGATTGAAAGGATAAAAAGTAGAAGGTGGTTCTATGGCACAAGTAAAAATGAAAAATGTAGTAAAACAATTTGGTGAAAAAGTAGTATTAGATAATATCAACATAGATATCGCTGATAAAGAATTGGTTGTCTTTGTGGGACCAAGTGGTTGTGGAAAAAGTACAGCGATGCGATGTGTTGCTGGATTAGAGGAAGTAACCTCTGGAATAGTCTATATAGATGAGAACGTGGTAAACACCGTTCCGGCTAAGGATCGGGATATCGCCATGGTCTTTCAAAATTATGCTCTTTATCCACACATGAACGTCCGGGATAATATTGGTTTTGGATTGAAAGCACGAAAGATTCTTGCGGATAAAGATGATCCTAAAGCAGTTCCTCGTAAATTACAGGCAGAAGAGATTGAGGATAAAGTTCAAAGAGCAGCAGAAATTTTAAAAATTCCTGATCTATTGGAGCGAAAGCCCAAAGAACTTTCTGGAGGACAACAACAGAGAGTTGCCATGGGAAGAGCTATAGTCCGTGAACCCAAGGTTTTCTTAATGGATGAACCCCTATCCAATCTTGACGCAAAATTACGGGCTCATATGCGAACAGAACTGAAGCGATTACAGATCGAGCTTGGAGTTACCACTATTTATGTAACCCATGATCAAGCTGAAGCCATGACCTTAGGTGATCGAATTGCGTGTATGAATGATGGAATCTTTCAGCAAATCGGAACACCAGAGGATGTATATGATAAACCAGTTAACAAATTTGTTGCAGGATTTATTGGATCTCCTTCAATGAACTTCATTCAGGGAAGACTCGATGGAGGCAAATTTGTGACATCTGCATTTAATCTAGAGTTACCTGAAGCAATAATTACAAAAGTTTTGAAAAATACAACCGATCCTGATAATTTAATCTTGGGTATTCGACCAGAGGATATTGAAGATAGAGAATTCGATCTTAACCCAAGTCCTGCTAATACTGTCTCGGTAAAAGTAATGGTTAGAGAAAATTATGGATCAGATATATTTCTAGCAGTCGAAGCTGATACAATTGACTTCCATGCACGTGTGAATACTGGAACAAAAGCCCGAGTCGATACTACTGTCGAGCTGGTTTTTGATATGAGTCGTATACACATCTTTGATGGTACAACAGAAAAGAATTTAACTATCTAAAAAGTTTTAACACACCTTCTACTTTCTCTTTCTTTTCTGTTAAACATCTTATTTGTTAGTACTCATTTGTTAAGTTTATTTGGTTTTGCGGTTCTTCCTGATTGTAGATTGCATTCAAATTGCTAATAATATCCTCAGCAAATGGTATTTCCCGTGATTCTACCTTAAAGGCAGAATGTGGACTCATTACTAGATACGGGAGTTCTTCAAAAAGATAGTTTTGTTGTACCGTAGGTTTTTTCCGATCTTTCGGATAATTATACCAAACATCCAACCCTACAGCTGCTAATTTAGATTTCTTAATAAATTCATACAAGTGTTGTTCGTTGATAACTTCTCCCCTTCCAATATTCACTAGTACAACATTTGGTTTCAGGAGTGTCAATTCTCTTTCTTGTATCAATCCTTTTGTTTCAGGGGTTAGGGGTAATGCAATTAAAATGTAATCAGAATTTGTTAATACATAATCTATGTCTTCGAGTGTTCCCATGAAGGCAACATCTTCAGGCAAAACAGAGGTGGGATTTCTCTTGATCCCATAAACCTGCATCTCAAATCCTCGTTTCATCATACGAGCAACCTTACTGCCAATGGCCCCATATCCAATGACTCCGAGAGTTTTCCCTGCTAACCAATGAGAGGTTACGTCATTATAACGAGTTGACCAATCATTGTTGCGCATAGCTGCATCCCTGTAAACTATCTTCTTCGCAGCTGATAAAAAGAGGGCAACAGCATGTTCAGCAATAGCTAAACTGTTGGAATGAGAATTAGATACAGTTATCTTTGGATATTGCTTGAGTAATTCAAAATCTAGAGTCTCTGCACCTGTCCATGGCACCTGTATGTGTCTAAGTTTTTTTGCACTATCTAGGAACTCTTTTGAAAATTTATATCCAACTGCTATGTCGATTTCAGGAGAATTACGTAATAAGCTAGGATCAGATAAATCATCTGGAAATATTAGCTCAATCTTCTCTGGTAATGATGATCGATAATGTTCTCTCAATACAGGGGATACACGGTGACAAAATAGTATTTTCATTTTATTCTAACCTTTATTGGTATAATCATTTCCCAAGGTATTTTTTTCCCTTCCAAAACTTCTCGGTATCCATCTTTTTCCCATACTGCCACCAGGGAAAATAACTCATTAAATTGTCTAGTTTCAACCATAATGGATCCAAGAATGGAAAGTACTTAATAAAAAATCGGGCTAAATCATGTGCAAACCCAGGGGGTTTGGTAAATGGACAAACTCGCATGCAGTTTGAACAGTCTGTTGAATTCTTGACCCAGAATTCATAGCAAGTTTCAACATTAACATAATACTTATAGGAGCCATCATTGTTTGATACAGAGTTCCATTGGCTTTTCCAAGTTGGATCATCTTCATAGGGGATACTTTGACTTGGACAGTAATGTGCACACTTCTTACACACACGACAGAATTGATGGACTCCAAAATTTATAGGATGATCGATTTTCAACGGGAAGTCCGTATAAACCTTACAAATTCGAACAGCCTGTCCGTACTTAGGGTTAATAATTAATCCATTTCTTCCCACTTGTCCTAATCCTGCTTGGATAGCTAAGGGAACAGAGAGACCAGTATCATTTCCTGCAGGGATTGCTTTATAACCAAGATTCCTCAAAAAATCAGCCATACTAGCAATTGCAAACGCCATACGGGAGTATCCATTCCCCGTTGTGATACTTGCAGGTAAACCTGGGGAAGTTTTCAATGCATGATAGTCCATCTGGATAAGCATTACGATGGCATATTTTACTCCCTCAGGAAAATCAATAGGATTATTTTGCCTATCGTGAGTATACAAATATGGATAATCTGGATCTAGTTCAGTTATTCCAACTTCACATGCCCCAAATACGTTCCCAATCCGTTTGACAATTTTCGAATTCTTTTCCAAATCCTCTGATTCAAATTTCTTTAATTTCGTTGTAGATTGAGTTAATGATGATACAGGTTGCTTAGGATTCTCCCATGAGAATGCTTGACGAAAGGTGTCATGTACCATCCATGCAGCATTCATTGCTGCATAACCTTGCCGACTATAACCTTTCATCCCTACTTTTGCACCCTCTTTTTCATTGATCGCGCGTCGGTAGCCTGAATATGTTTCATCCCACATTACCCGGGCAAAGATCATATCACGCTCAGAAAAACGTTTGTACACTGTTTTATCAATAGCTAGTGGCATCTTCCCTTTTTTAAACTCTCTCTCCATTCTTTTTCGTGAATCTAAGGCTACCATCCTTTGTCAATTTCGCAAATCGGTTGTAGAATTTAGGTATTTGCTTAATTTGCGTTACTATCTTCAAATAGCTTTTCGATTCCTTGAGGTTCTACTTATTTGTAGAAGGCATTTTCCAACACAAATACCCTTCACGTTACCCTTATTTGCTTATTATTTGATCAATAATTTTTAAGAGATTTATGAGATGATCACGAGTAGTAGCAGGCATAATAACAAATCTTAAGGATCCATTCACAAGGGATGTAGTCCAACCATACTCCCAAAGAGTTTGATGAAACTCTACCTGACTAATTATAAGTGATTTCGGGATCTGTACCCCTAAAATGTTTATAATTGGATCAATAGGGATTAGGAAGCCACGTGATTTTAATTCATCCGCCAGTAATTTTGTATTGTGAACACATCTGTTCACTTCGTTCTGAAATCCTATTCTTCCCTTCTTTTCCCATAGGTGGGCAAAAGCAATGGATGAAGCTCCTGAACGGGTTCCAGTCAGTGTATTTTGCCTTGGTTTTCCTGCAAGATATGGGAGGGTAAACTCGATTGCTTTAGAATAGGATATATCCCTCCAAAGCAATCCTCCACCTGGAATACTGACACGGCCCATCTTATGGATATCAACAGTCAGAGAAACAAGTGATTTTAGCTTAAAGGAGAGGTTATAATCTTCCGAATTTGCCAGAAAAGGAAAAACCATTCCACCAAACGCTGCGTCAATATGAAGAGGTAAGTTATTTTCGAGACAGAGCTCATTTACTTCATTTAATGGATCGATAGTTCCAAATGCGGTTGTACCAGCTACACCAACAATACCTATTGTTTGGGAGCTAATGGCTTCTTCAGCTTTTTTAATATCCAGTTGATAGCTATCTGTCACTGGAATGGAAATTAGTTTCAGATCAAGTAAATCTGCTGCCTTATCAATCGAGATATGGGCTGATTCTGGGGCTATAAGCTCCATAGGTTTTGATGTGGGAAGATCCAGTTCTTTCTTCATGTTATTTCGAATTGCCCATAGTGCGGTGATATTAGCCTCGGAACCTCCCGTTAAAACCAATCCTGTTCCTGTTTCTGGTAGATCAAATAATTGACCTAATATTCTTACCACATGAGCTTCAATATTCACCGTGCCTGGAAATAACGCTGGATCTCCAAGATTACTTTCAAGATTGTCTATGAAAACGTTTCTTGCACTTTCTTCGGCCTGACAGTTCATAGAACTAAGAATTTGTCCGTTAGTATATGAATGGTCCTTGGTTAATTCCGATTGTAAGCTGAAGTTTTTCACAATTGCTGATTGAGGTTGTACCACTAATAGTTGCTCCAGAAATTAAGAAGTAGCTCAATTCATCTAATTAGATACTAAATCAAAAGCTTTTTTGGAGATTCTGTATCAACTGTATAGTTAGAGACATTTTGTCTAACATAAGGATCAAATACTCCCCATTTCGACTCTTCCATTAGAATTCGCAGTAATTCTCCCCAAATCTACTATTATTGTTTAGTTTTATTACCACATCTATTTTCATAAGCATGTAACTTCATTCAAGTGAGATTATCGCATCATCTCCAGTAACGTTCTGTCAAATACTTTTATTATGGTATACTAAATGATTTATAAGAACAATTTATGAATTAAGCTCGATCACAGCTGATCTATTAGTAGGTCGGTTTAAATCGGGTTAGGAGTAGCATGTATTGAAAGAATCGTTTCGCAATTTCTTGAATCAGATCCAAAAGACACAAAGAAGAGCAATTAAACAAGTTGAAGGAGAACAGCCGATTTCTTTACAGAAATTTGATTACGGGACCTTTCCTCCTAAAATGGCTGCAATTGATGGTTCTAGTAGATGGATCTGGAATAATCCCGATTTAAATGCTCGTATCGCAATTATTCGCTCAGCTTATGTCGTTTATAAGTATGACAAAGATCTTAATCCTCCTATCCAAATAGAAACTCAAGGATCTAAGGATGAAGCAGTACTAATTGCACCTGATACTCCTAACATTCAATATGATCAAGATACTCAAAAATTACATCTTGAAATTCAAAGAATTCTTCACCGAAAGACCCCAATCAATGAAACGCTTTCATTACTCCGCACACTGTCTGAATTTAAGATGGTGGAGGATTTATCAGGTAAATACATAGATACTATGATTGTTATGGATGGAGCGCTTACCTACGTTCAAATAAAAGAGTTTGAAGATACTATTAGAAAAATAATTAGCTCCTGTAAGAAAAACAGAAATATTCTTGTTGGAGTTTCAAAGCGCAATATCACTAGGTGGTTAGGTTCTGAGTTAACTGATGAGGCTGTTATGCGAGAAATTGCTCGAAATGATCAAAAAATGTTGTACATGGAAATTCCTACTATTCCAAAATCCAAACAAAAATTTCCATCCATAGGCATGACCTACCTCGCAAAATTACACGAAAAACCTGTAAAGACATTTAGAGTAGATGTATTTAATCCATTAAATGAAGATATTGGGACGATTATGTCTCATCTTGCATATTATTCCCAAGTAAATACGTTTCCTGGGTATCCATTTCCCTTAGTTGATGCTCACACAATTGCTGCCTTACTCAGACGTGTTCCAGATATGTACAATCATGAATTAGTTGAAGCGGGAATGGAACTTGGGTTAACGGAAGACGAGCTACTTCAACATATAATTACACATGAAAAAGTAGAAAGCGACCCATTTCATCGGTATCTAGATGATACTACACGATGATTGCTAAGATATTGAGGAATTGAATTTGACACGTGAAATTGACAAAAGAACTAACCTTGGTGAGGTTATCTCGGGTGCAGTTAGTGGATCAATACAATTAAAACTGCGGACAGATAGTGAAGAAGTGAAAATTGGATTTCCTGCAATTATTGAGGGGAAAAAATATGATTTTTTTTCCATAATTTCTGACATACAATTTCCAACAAGTAATGCTGTTACTATGTTAGCAAACGCCGAAAAATTGCGAAGTACTATACCCATGAATACTATCGATACCTCTAAAGGACGTACATTTTACAGTATTGCTGAATTGCAATGTGTCCAAATGATAGAACAAAAAACTGGAAAAGCATCTGAATTCGAGACTCTTCCCCCCTATTTCTCCACAGGTCGGTTGGCTAACGAATCAGATGTTCAACGTGTTTATCAAACTGATTTACCTGAAAATTCAGAGTCTATTGGCACTCTACGAGGCGTAGAAGGATTCGAGATACCAATTGATTTCAAAAAACTCGTAGAAGTACCATTTGGAATTTTTGGTAGAACGCATTCTGGAAAAACCTTTCTTAACAAAATCATACTTGGAAATATCATCAAAACCGACGTGTCAAAGGTCTTAGTGTTCGACATGCAATCAGAGTATGGATGGCGGTCTCGGGCTGATAACTCTCCTGGTCTCAAGTTCTTCTTTGAAGAACGAGTTACATTACTGAGTCTAGACCCTGGAACGAGTAAACAGCATGATGAAGATTTACTTATTGGTGAAAACGAAATAGAACCTGAAGACCTAATTGTAGCATTTCAGGACCTTTCCCCAACCATGATTGATGCAATATATGAAATAAATAGAACCAAGTCTCGTAAACAGTCACTAATTGAGGGAATTAATACAGCTGCAATAGCTGATCCTCCTCCTTCTAATATTCCCCGTGGAACATTAAATGCGTTAAGTAGACGAATAATGAGACTCGAGCGTTTGTCATTTGTAGTTAGTACGGATGAAGGAAATTTAAAAAATATCATCAAATATATTCAATCAGGTCAAAATATTGTAATTGATTTTGGAAAGTTTGGAGCTGACTCATTTGCATATATTTTTGTGGCAAATATTATTTCTCGACGATTATACAAAAATTACAGTGAAATGGTTGAAATGAATGAGTATCCTCGGCTGGTGGTTCTTCTTGAGGAAGCCCATAAGTTTCTAGATCCAAAAATATCTCATCTCACGATTTTTGATAGATTGGCTAGAGAAATGCGAAAGTTTAATCTAGTACTAGCTATGGTGGATCAACGTCCATCAAAAATCGACACTGAAATATTATCACAACTCGCAAATCGTTTTATCCTTTCATTAACTGATCCTAAAGATATAATTAACGCATTAACAGGGCCAGTAGACCCCTCTGCATGGCGTGCTATCGTACGAGCGATGCCTCCTCGTACTGTCCTTATGTTTGGAGATGCAATTCGTGCTCCTACAGCTATGGATGTATTGGAGTACAATGAAATGACAAT
>JAEOTM010000052.1 GCA_016839815.1 Candidatus Hodarchaeota archaeon | reverse complement strand
TTTTCCATTTGATTCTGATTTAACTGGATAATATTTATTTTATATTCATTAAATCTTTTTTGCAACCAAATAGAGACTAAATTACCAAAAAGTAATTAAAGAGATATTATAGATTATTTATTCGGAAAATAACGTGAATTTCCAAAAATAATTCCTAATCACAATTGAAAACTAATCTAATCAATGTTAGGAGATGAAGCAATTTCTAAATATGAGAGAATGTCCAACGAAATTTGCGATAAAACTGTTTAAAAAGTGGAGTATTGAAGTTGTTAGAGATATCTGGTTTGGAAAACGACGCTTTTCTGAAATATTAGAGGCAAATCCTGGATTAAGTAGTAAAGTTCTATCTCAGAGATTAAAAGAACTGGAAAATTATGGAATTATCAAAAAAAGTATAATAAGAATTACTCCTTTGAAAGCAGAATATATGTTGACTGAGAAAGGCCAAGCTCTCAATAAAATCATGTTTGATTTAGCACTCTTTAGTTTTGAATATTACAGCAAAGAACTATTTGAAAAAAATCCTCCCACACGAGATGAAATGGCCAAAGCAACAGCTAACATATTCAAAATTCATAAAGAGTCAGTTTAGAGTATTAAAGAGACTAGGATTCTTTTTTGAATATTCTCCAACCTATTAGTTATTTATCAGAGAACAAACCAAATTCATTTCCAAAACAATCTTGAAACTGAGCAGAGTAACCAATTTCAGGGGAAATTTGATATTTCTCGCGTGTTACTTTTCCACCAGCTCCAATTATTTCCTTTAACGATTGTTCTATGTCTTCTACCTCAAACACAACATTAATACCATGATCAGGAATTATTTCTACAATAAAGAAACCAATACTAGCTGCACCTGTTAGTTCAACTAAACCATATTCTGGCATTGCTTCTAGATCAATATTCCACATAAAAATTGTATCAAAAAACTCTTTTGCTTTTTTTAAATCAAGAACTGGGATTTCTACATGATTAACTTTAACTACCATAATAAATTCACTGTTGTTTCTCCTTTATGTTAATTTAAAAAGAGTTTGTTACCAGATGGAAAGGTTATATTTAATATTCCATTATGGACTCATCCTGTCCAGAATTCTTGTATTCGAGTTGTCTGACAAATTTAGTCATGATATATACTGGGAATGAAAAATGGAAGCAGTTGCGATTTCTACCGATAAAATATCCAAAATTTACAACGTGGGGAAAAAGAATGAAGTTCAAGCAGTTAACGATCTAGATCTCTCCATCAAAAAAGGCGAGATCTACGGTTTATTAGGTGAGAATGGTGCAGGGAAAACAACAACAGTCCGTATATTAACAACTATGATTAAACCATCTTCTGGAACTGCTAGTATATTTGGTCATGATATAATAACCCATTCAGATATTGTTAGAAAATATATAGGTTGTTTACCTCAAGATGCGGGATTGTATGAAGAATTTTCTGCAATCGAGAACTTAAGATTCATTGCATCACTCAGAGGTATAGAGCCTGAAGAGATTTCTTCAGAGATTGAAACTTTGATTAATTTGGTAGGATTAGAAGAAAGACAAACTGATCGTGTTGAAACCTATTCTGGAGGGATGAAACGGCGTTTAATGATTGCTAGAGCAATGATTGGTAACCCCCAGATATTATTCTTAGATGAACCCACTGCAGGTATTGATGTTTTGGTTTCTAGGCGCATACGAGAGATTATTAAGAAACTGGCAACAGAAAAGGGCATTACAGTCCTTTTGTCAACTCACGACATGATTTCGGCAGAGCGATTATGTGATAGAGTAGGTATTCTTCATAGGGGAGTATTAGTCGAAGAGAACACTCCCACCTCAATCATTGGTAAACATGCAATAGAAAATGGGGATTTAGAAGACGCGGTTGTTAATATAATAGGTTGGAAAGGAGATAAAGATGAGGAGGATGCATTATGATAAGAATTGCTTGGGTTATCGCGAAGAAAGAGATTCGTTTACTCTTTAAATCTACTAGAAGGATTTTACTTTTATTTACAACACCTATAATTATGTTCATCATGTTTGTTTTAATTCTGGTTGTCTCAGGTTTGATTGCTATTGACGCCGAAAGACCCCTAGATGTAACTGTTATCCAAAATGATGAGGGACATAATGGGATAAATTGGGGAGACGGATTTTACAGCTTACTGAAATCCCATAAATTAACTAAGGATTATATCTATAAAAATGAAAGCGTTACCAACCTGAATGCAATTTTACAGGAAAAAAAATTCACAGTTTTGTTATATATCCCAACTAATTTTAGTGCAACAATCAATCAATCAGTACCAGCTCAATTTTTTATTCATTACAACAACGATCGTGTAAACAGTCAGGGAATGGTTGCAAATATTGTCGCTGTGTCTCAAAGTTATAATATCCAGATAATTTATTATTATCATGGGACAATAAACCTAACAAACATCTATGTCATACCAGAGAGATTGGGTGGAGATGAAGGGATTGAAAGCTTTATTGCTTCTTATGTCACAATGATTCCTCTCTATGCCATTTTATTACTTGTCGTACCTTCATTATCGCTTGTATTAATATCTGTAACCATCGAAAGAGAACAAAAAACTTTAGAAAGCCTTATTCTTCAACCTATAGAAAGAAAATCTATCATTGCTGGGAAATTGCTATACGGAGCGATCCTAGTGGTATTCAACAGTGTGATCACATTGGTGACTACTGTAGCTATCATTGTGGTTGGGATGATCTTTCTACCAGAATCATTAAGAACTGAGTTAGTTTCAATAATAGAATCAGTTATAGAAGCTGCTGACATCACTGTTTGGTTATTCATCCTATATATGTTACTCGGTTTAGTGCTAGTATCACTGCTTGTAATAACTGCAGCAGTATTATTTTCGTTGATGGCTAAAGATGAGCGTGAAGCTAATATGGTCGTGTCCGCTTTAGTAATCATTCCCCTTGTAAGTACCCTTTTGATAGCATTTCTACCTGTAAGCGAGATAGCTGAATCATTTCAATTCATATTAGTATTAATCCCATTACTCGGTTACCTCTTCGCAATTTATCTTTCCCTAACGTCTGGTGAATTAACATTAACTTCATGGTTCAGTCTGGTTGGACAATTAGGGTGGATGCTTATTGGAATTTGGTCTGCAGGACGATTAATAGAAAGTGAGGGCATTCTAGAAATATCCTACAAACGATTCTTCCGTTTCCGGAGGAAAAAATAGTTCGCCAATAACAATCAATCTTGACTCTTTCGCACATCTCTCCCTCCGATTGTAATGATTCCAATCCTTGATAAGCAGCTTCCTTACAGTGAATGTTTGAAGTGTCGTCTTTTACTGGTTTATCATCACGTATTTCTGCACTTTTTATCTAGTATTACGCTTCCTCAAATATTTCTCACTAGTTACTTCTGGTAAAACCCATGAGAGAATCCCACGAATACTTAGAAAAGCAGGATAATCCTTTAAGGTACTTATTGAAAGAGATAATTTCCACTCAACCCCATAGAAGGCTGGTTTAGATTACAAAAGCATATACCAGATCCTAAAATAATCCAAAAATTACTTGATACGGATACTGTGGATCAACTGATCATTTTAAACGAAATGGGTGAATTAATGAAATTAATTCCACGAATAGTTCTAACCTATAAGAAGATTTATTACTGATGCGACTACGGCTTTATAGATAGTGAAATAATATTAAAAGTTTTATAATCAAGATTATATATCTACATAGCTAATCTATATAATTAAAACAACATTCTTGAACTAGGTGCACGAGGAGCTGAGTTAAAACGAGAAAGCAGCCTTTAGGATTGTTAAGATCATTAGTCGTAATACCAGATTGGATTTCTTTTGCTGATCCTGACAAACAAACAGATATGAGATGGTTTTATAAGAATCAGGAAGTTGAATCCATTAAAACATCCAGTGTCATTTTTATTCCTGTAGATTTTTCACGTTTGATACTTTATAATCTTTCATATATCTTACTTCATGGAGTAGGGATATATTGGACTAAATTTTCTTTAGGAAATAAAATAACGACAGATAATAGGTTTTTAACTGGTCTTGTCATTCCAGAGGAAAAATGGCTCAATAACCACTTTAATACCGAACCATTCGTGTTTCCTCCTTTCAATGATTTCATGATTTCTGGTGATAATCTATTAGAGTTCTCCTTTATTACATTACAAATTCAAGAAGATTATGCAAGACAAAGTCGTCAAGCTTTTGAGCGAGGAAAAATACTGACCCAACTCGTTTTTCCGCTCAAGGAACCATTGGTTATGTTAAGAAAAGCCACGGAAAATAATAAAGAATTTTACTACTCTCCTGCACCCATGAGAGTTCTCATTTGCGAATTTTTCAATAGTATTTTTGTGAATGAAATCGCATCAGAAACAACAAATAGTCTTTATGAGGAGAACATTCCAGGTATTCGGAGAATTAAACCTAATCTTTTGGATATATTTCCCGAAAAATGGAATAATGATGTCTACCTTGATGGTTTGCGTCGGGATGTCTCACGAATTTCAAAAGATTTTGCTTTGATCGGAATCTCGATGATTTTGCCATGAATTTGTCTCGTATAAATTCTAATCTAATCATTTATGAACATTTTTTCCGTTTGAAGGCAAGAAAGACTATTATTATCTCCTTGATCTTGTTAGAAAACATCTAATTTATAGGTGGTTGAGTTTGCTGAATCATTTTTTTTCATTAACCCCTAGGTTCAATGGGCACTCTATTTCTCACTGTTTACCGTAATGTCGTTGATATTAATCAGAATGAGACGAAAGAAATAATCTTTACTTTTCCTCCCTTTTTACTTCACAAGATGAATATTCGGATCCAGTCTCGTTGCCGAGGATAGATCCAGCCAGATCGTCTAGGGTTCATGTCCTTTGTCACATAGCTTTTTCGGGAACTCCGCTAAAGGCTGGTTTAGATAAGAAAAGTATATACCAGGGTATATACTTTGAGCTATTCAATTTTGAGAATTCAATATTAGGGATTCTAGATCTTGCTTTTGTGTTAGAAATTGAAGGCTTTTATTAAAAAGAAGAATTAAAGGAATCATAGCAATGTAAATTAGCACATGAGCAATTGAATACAATAATAATCCCATACTATCGTAAGAAAACATTACACAATAATAGAAATAAGCTGGAATATAAAATCCAATCAGATACCAAAAGGCCCCTAAGGAGAATGCTAAGTATGCATTTTTTTTTCTTAGTAATGCGATAACAACACTAATACCAAGTAGAGAACTCAGGGATAGTATGAGCTGAATCCATAATTCTCCTCCATATCCGTTTAAAAAACAAAAAGTTAGTTCATCAAGAATTATTCCCAGACTGGACAGAATTAATGCTAATGAGGGCCGAAAATTTGTACCAATTACTAAAATAGGAAATACAGTGAAATAGATGTATATTATTGACGTCCAGTCATCTGTTAAGAAGAACGGACCAATTTTAACGAATGTTTTTAAAAATATGAATGAAATTACAGACAGAGAACACGCTAAGAGAAAACGGGATTTTGCCTTCATTGTTTTTAATCTGGAAGTAAAAGAGGGTTTAAGACGTGTAGATTCGTCCTTGTGAATCGGTACCAATTGGAGTAAAGGTTCTATGTTATAGAAATAAGCAGTAAAGGATAAGCCACCTACAGCAATTACTATCAGTAATGAAATAAGAATACTATTACGAAAATAAGGTCCGATAATACCAGTTTGTTGTGTGACGAGCGTTTCAATAGCATAGGAGTGAGCTCCTTTAGCTAATTCCTCATGAATATCCAACACCGCGGTACGTTCAAAATCATCATGAGAATATAGGTAAATAAGGTCTGATTTTAAGTCAACAATGAAACCGTATCCTAAATTAGGGTTTAAGGCTGTTTCTTCTAAAATATTCCGACAACCTTCTACACTTAGGTTGTTATATCGCAGCATTGTCTCAAGTCTGGTTGCAGTTGTATTATATCTCCCACTGTTTTGTAGTTCCCATGTTAACTGTTCCTCATTATTAAGATTAAAATTAGTAGACACTAAATAGTCTTCTGAAATATTTATGGGATTTAATTCACCATCAGAATCTATGGCAACTACCATTGCATTTCCTGTTTTATCAGCGACGTGAATTTGATTGGGATTCTTTTGAAGGTCAACTAAATTATATATTGGTAACATTTCTTTGACTTCGTCTACCGTGGCGCACTCTGCTAACCATTTTGTTAAAATCACTCCATGAAAATCCTCTCGGTCAGGATTATCATTTAGTGGAGTATAAGAAACCCCGTTTAGATCTATGGCTAAGCCTTGATCGTTTAACCCAGCCATGGGAACATCTAAATTGTTAACGATTCTGAATCCAAGAAAAACTCTTCCATATTTGTTTTTCGTTGCAGGATTAAACCAGATTCTCCATTGAAAAGCCTCACTATTATCCTCATTTCCACAAAAATAAATAGATTCACCATCTGTTACAGTAAAAATAGTACAAGCAGATACTGAACCTAGGAAAGGTGAAAAGCAGAAAACCAAGAAAATAATTCCAAAAAACTTTCTTCTCTTCAAGATATCACATCAAGATAGAGTTATCGTGTCATACCGAAGAAGCTACCCTGTAAAAAGAGTTATCGATTGCGGCATAATCTAAGGAGGAAGAGATGTCACAATTCTCGTTTGTATGAAAAAAGCTGGGATTTCACAATTAGTTACCCATGATCAAGATTTTAAAAAAATTAAGGCCATAGAAGTCATTGATCCAATCGCTTAAAGCATTTAATTCAAGTTAAATCCCACTGATAACGACTGGTTTTAGAATAATAAGATCAGAATACCCATTATTATAAACAGCAAACCGCTAATAATGACTAGCTTCTGTCGGGGAATTCGATCAGCAATTTTATCCCCAACAAAGACTCCCACTCCGTTTATTAATGTTAAGGCTAGTACAGCACCAATAAATACTCCGATAGGATCGTAAGTAGTGGCCAATCCTAATGTCATTATCATCGTTTTATCCCCCAGTTCTGCAAAAAACATAAACGAAGCACTTTTGACAAAAGCACCTTTTTTGACCGTATTATCTAAATATAAATCACATTGATCCATTTCTGGACAGTTTTCATGCGATTTCCTACAGAGATCAAGTGATACGGGACAGAAGCGGACTTCCTTGCTATTACGACTATTTAGTTCATTTACTAGAAATACTGCTCCTCCAATGATAAATAATATACTTATTACAGGTTTCAGTAGTTCAATATCCACCGTATTCTTCAGAATTGCTCCCAATACCACGGAAATAATTGTTACGCCGCTTAATCCTATAAAAACACCGAGAAAGACTTTTATTGGGGCACGATATTTTAAACCCAAGGTAAAAGCCATCAGCTGTGTTTTGTCACCTAGTTCCATAAGAAATACTGTTATTAAGGCTAATAGTCCAACCTGGAACACATCTATAAAACTCATCAGGGATCCTCAATGTTTTTAGGCTGTTTTTTCATGTTAATTTCAGGTAATTCAGCATTTTTGATTGATTAGAAACTTACTTTCACAAGCAATAGTAAGTCAAATCAGATCTTCAATTAATTTACCTTTTACGATCGTTGTAAAGGACTGGTTTCGATTACAAAAGTATATGCTGTGGTATATAATTCTTCCTAAAAAATTGGTGAGTGAGGTTAGATATCGTTGATATATCAAACTGTCAATTGAACCTTCCTTACTATATTAGAGGAAACTGGATCACCAGATAGAGAAGAAAACTGAATACAGTTATTG
>JAEOTM010000186.1 GCA_016839815.1 Candidatus Hodarchaeota archaeon | reverse complement strand
ATAACCAACCAAAACCAAATTTAGAGGCAGAGGATTTAGATATTTTTTGGGAGACTTGGAAACAGGATCCCACAGCGAAAGATGCCCGTCCTTCACAATTTCTTGAATTTCGAATGCACAAAGGAAAATGGGGAGGAAAAACTCTGAATTGTCACTTACATGAAGTTTCAAAATCTCTTAATGATCCAGAGCTAAGTCACCTACTTGCTTGTTATGGAGATAAATCATATGTTGAAGCACAGAATCCAAATATTGTGTTCACAAGAACTAAAACCCTGATGCAAGGAGATCCATATTGTGACGCATGTTTACATGATAAAAGACATGTCGAAAGTATCAACCATCCAAATGAGGAGTTTTTTCAAAACCTCTCATTAGATACATAATACTCAGGATATTTTTACCAGTGTAATAATTAAAATAAATTGTAGAAATTTGGTGTTATTTGGGAATTTTATGCTAAGTGGTATTCATTTCTTGCTAACTATGAGCTGTAATTTTGAATGTGCTCATTGCTTTTTGTATTGTAGTCCTCGTTTTGAAGGAACTTTTACGTTGAATCAATTACGATCTGTTCATGACGAAATGAAGAAAATGGGGACAATTAAGACAGTGTATTACGAAGGAGGAGAACCATTTCTTTTTTACCCTCTTATGCTGGAAGGGATTAAAATGTCTCGTGAAATGGGAGCGAATGCTGGAATTGTAACGAATTCTTATTGGGCAATATCAGATGAAGATGCAGAGCTCTGGTTGAAACCGATTCTGGATCTAGGAATTTCAGATGTTAGTGTGAGTAACGATGCATTTCATCATGGAGATTCAAAGATCAATCCTGCTACAAGAGCTTCAGCTGCATTACATCGATTAAAAGCGAGTGGAGGAGAGATATGTATCCAAAAACCAGCTTTGGATTTAGCTAAAACACAGGAAAAAGGTGAACCAGTAATTGGAGGGGGTGCGATGTTCAGAGGAAGAGCAGTTGATGAGTTAATAACTGATGAACTCCCTAGAAAACATTGGACAGAATTTACTGAATGTCCTCATGAAGAACTTGTATCTCCTGCAAGAGTTCATCTCGATCCATTTGGAGGAGTTCATATATGTCAAGGACTCAGTATGGGGAATATGTGGAAGACTCCTCTCTCGGAACTTGTAAAATCGTATGATGCTAGTACACATCCTATTTGTGGCCCACTAGTAAAAGGAGGGCCTGCTGAATTGGCCAAAAAATATGACGTTGAGCATGAGGATGAGTATGTTGATGCTTGTCATTTTTGTTACACGCTAAGGAAGGAACTTATTGACAGATTCCCGGAATATTTGACTCCAAAAGAAGTATACGGATTCAATCAATAAAACCTTCAATTTTCGCAAAATAGTAGATATTATATAATTAAAGCGAAGTAAATGAATTAACAATCCCCAGATGATTGTTACTTCAAAGTTTCTTCTGAACTCTTTCTCTATTTGTTCGAGACCTAGAGTGGATTAAACTGGAATTTCTACCCGATCAAATTGAATCGTATATTAGTCAGGAGAGGTATGAGGAAGCATTACATCAAATTCCTGATAAGAAATCACTAAAGAAATCAGAAGAGTCAATTTTACTAGATATTGTTCATTTCGAAAGTATCTGTTTACTTAATTTAGGGGAGCTAGTCAAAGCAAGAGATACAGCAACTAAATTACTGAAGATATGTCAAAAATCTAAGAAGATTCTTAAAGGATTGGATGCTATTTGTCTTTTACTTAAAGTATCTTTGTTGGTTGAATCACGAGATGAAAGTAGGAAATTAATAAGCAAAGGAGAAAGTTTCCTGGAACGAAAGATGGACCTTAAGTCGAAGGAATACTTGAGTAGAAAAGCGGCCTTACTTTACTTGAAAGCAATTTCTTTTAACCCTAACGCAGAATCAGACAGAATTCTAAACCTGATTCAGGAAAGTTTGTCCCTTAGAGAAGAAATTGAAGATAAAATTGGTATTAGTGAGTCACTATTTGGATTGGGGAATTTTCATCTATATAAAGGAAATTGTAAATTCGCTCTGAAATACTTCATGAAAAGCTTGGAAATAGGAGAGGAAATCGGAAATAAATTTCTGATTTCACAGGCTTATCGGGCATTAGGAAATATTGCGTTATTTAGGGGGGATTTCAATCGATCTTTAGACTATACCACGAAATCATTATCTCTAGCAGAGCAGATCATGAACAAATGTGAGATCTCCCATGCTTTACAACATTTAGGAGAAATTTACTACTTGAAAGGTGAGCTGAAATCCTCGGAAAAATATATCACACGTGCACTTGAGCTTGCGGAAGCAATTGAATATACTATTATGGTGATTCTTTGTCTTTATGATCTTGGTAGATTATTACAAGATCGTGGGGAGTTTCAAAAATCATTGAAATGCTATACAAAAGCATTGAATTTAGTTAAAGAACGAAATGCGAAATTTTTCTTAGCGGAAGGCCTTTATAATCTCATTCGTCTTTATACCTACCACCTTACTCCAATAAAAGCTACCCCTCTTCTAAAAGAGCTAGAAAATTTAAAGATGAAAGAAAATACTGACTGGAATAATTTAATATACCAAGCAAGTAGAGCTCTTATCTTAAAAACAAGCAAAAGATTACCTGATAAAATGGAAGCACTTAGTATCTTTCAAAAAATTGCAGAAGAACCATATAACGTTTATAAAATAACAGTAGAAGCAATAATTAATTTGTGTGAATTACTTCTGTATGAATTGAAAACTACGGGGAATGAAGATCTTCTTGGAGAGTTAGATCATTACTGTGACCGATTACTTGAGATTGCTGCAAAGCAGAATACCCATTCATTATTAGCGGAAACCTATTGGTTGCAATCAAAACTAGCTCTTTTAAAACTCAATATTCAACAATCCCAAGCATTATTACTTAAAGCTCAAGCCATTGCTGAAGAGAAAGGGTTGAAAGCATTAGCTAACTCTATAAGTTATGACCATTTTTCGTTTTTCTCTCAATTGCAGAGATGGGAAGAATACTTACAGAGGAATGTTTCATTGAATCGTAGAATTGAATTGTCTCAACTTGAAGATCTTGTTGTTAGGCTGATCTACAAACAACCAACTGAGATTCCAACCGAAACAATTGAGGAATTAATGAAAATTGGAGTATTTCAAGAATATTTGAAAGATGCTAGAAAGATTCTTTCTGATTATGACCACAAATAATTAGGAAAAAGATCTAAAAGGCCCATGGATCGGAGAAAATTTTTGAACTAACCAGTGTTCAGTTAAATGTTGATTTGACTAACTCATTAGTTTCAAAGTGGTTAAGATGCATAAAAAATGGTCAATTTTGGCTATGGTGTTAATAATCCTTTTAGTTGGCTCTAACGAACATTATTTTTCTCAGATAGCTGAAAATAAACAAAGAAATTCAGGATTTGATCTAAAACTAATTAATAGATCAATAGCATATAATTACACTGATCATACTCCTATTGCTGTCCATAATGATTCTGAACTAGCTGCGGTTGCGAATAGTGGTAATGGAACGATTAATAATCCCTATATCATTTCTGGATGGAAAATTACTGGTTATGGTCATATTGGAATTCTAATCACTGGAACTACGAAGACTTTTCAAATAGAGAACTGCTGGATTTATTTAACGCCTTTTTCTGATGGTGAGTATCCAAGAGGGATTTATGTAGAGAATGTTACCCCAGGAACAACTACAATAATCAATAATACCTGTAATGGTAGTATGTATGGGATTTATCTTTCAAATTCAAGAAATTCGACTGTTAGTAATAATACATGCGATAATAATCGAAAGCAAGGGATTTATGTATCCCACTCTGATTTTTCATTTTTCTCTAATAACACCTGTTCTAGTAATGAGCATGGGATTTCCATTTTCGATTCCTCTTTTTCAACACTAGTCAATAATATCTGTTCAAGTAATCCTAGGGCGGGGATTTATTTATCTAGATCTGATTCATCTACCTTAGTTAACAACTTCTGCCAATATGGAGGGGGAGGGGTGATGACCAGCAAGGGTATCTCCATTTGGGATTCAGATTCATTAATTCTCGTCAATAACACCTGTTTCGGAGATAATGAATCGGGTATCCTCTTATGGAATTCAGATTTTTCAACTCTTGTCAATAACACTTGTATGGGTAACAATAATGGGATTTTCGCTCAGCATTCGAATTTTTTGACTCTTACCAATAATTCATGCTATAATAATTTAATTTGTGGTATCTCCTTTCAATATGT
>JAEOTM010000185.1 GCA_016839815.1 Candidatus Hodarchaeota archaeon | reverse complement strand
GATTGTAATCAAGACTACAAGGATAATCGGTGTAATAAACGCCCGTAACTTTGCTCTGTACATTTTGTGGTTATCTTCGACACTTTCACTCATTTTCCAGTCATTTTGACATTATATAGATTGAGAAAATAAAAATACTGGAACGAGAATATTAACCATTATGCGGATTTTGAAAGATATCAAGGAATCAGATATTATCCAGCTTTTACAATCGTACTTATCCTCCTCCCCACATATGGGGAGTAATGAAGACGCTTATCTGATTAAAGATCAGCCACCATACATGTTAATCAATATTGATAGTATGCAACGGGATGGGGATTTCTTACCAAACCAGACTTGGTCTCAAATTGGGGAAAAACTTGTGACCATGACTTTTTCTGACCTTGTCGCGAAAGGTGCTTCTCCAGAAGTTTTCTTGTCCTCACTTGTCCTTGAAACTGAAATGCCTGAAGAGAACCTCAAAGAACTAGCTCGGGGGATTCAACAAGCAACTCAGAAACATCATTCATCCTATTTAGGTGGAGATTTGGGAACTGCTTCTGAAACGGTCCTAACGGGTATTGGTGTTGGTACGATTAGTCAGGGAGAGATTTTAACAAGAAGAAATGCTCAAGATGGGGATTTTGTATGTGTTACTGGTTTTTTTGGACTTACAGCCATAGCATTTGACTTTTTATTAAAACATTCAAAATATGACACGCAAGCTTTCTCTTCTCAATCACTAGAAACCGCCATTGACAAAATTTACACTCCCGAATTACGGGCACAAGAAGGGACGGATTTATGCTCCAACAATCTTGCTTCTGCTTCGATTGATAGTTCTGATGGTTTAGCTTCCGCACTAAACTGGTTATCCAAAGAGTCTAATATTAAAATTGTGGTAGATCGGCTTCCTATTGATCCTATTCTTCTAGAACACTCCTTTTCCCAAGATCTTATTCAGGAAATGACTTTTTTTGGAGGGGAAGAATTTGAACTCGTTTTTACAGTTCCTCCTTCCAGAATGGATCAAACTTTGGATATATTTGAGCGTAATAATAACTTGTGTATTATCATCGGAAAATGTTATACAGGAGAAGGTGTATTTTTCAGGAAGAATCATGAAGATGAGAGAATTCCCTTATATGGATGGGATTCAATCCAACAAAACCACAAGTAGCTAGAAGATTCTAGACGTATAGGAAAAGAATATGCGCCGACCGGGATTTGAACCCAGGTCACCTGTGTGGCAGACAGGAGTCTTACCAGGCTGGACTATCGGCGCTGTTGTACTTTTTTTAAAGAAAATCTATTTATTCAGCAGTTCCGATGTAAGTACTGCGTAAATAGCTCAATAATTGGAGGTTATTTGTATTTTACCTCTCTCTCAATTTCCTTAATTTTGATCTTAACTTTCTGTGTAAAATCTTATGCAACCATTTTACACAATTACTTAAGCTGTAATTCAATCCATTTTAATACACCCATCAAGGTTGTGACCTCGCGACCTGTAATATATCCACGTGAGAGAATGTTCGAAAACGCCTGATTAGCAACCTTTAATTTTTCTGGATGATAATTTACCTTCATTATAAGCTGGTTAAAATATTTTTTCAGCTGTTCTCGCTCACTATAGTTTGCTCCTCTATGTTTAGGCCTTCCATATGAATCTGCAGGTTCTTCTAACTTCAAAACCTTTCTTAATTCATACAATATTATTGCAAGTGCATGGGAGATATTCATCACTGGATATGCAGAATGAGAAGGGATTGATACTACCAGATCACACATACTAATCTCTTCATTAGTTAATCCGTGTTGTTCCCTTCCGAAAACAATTCCTACCTTTTCTAAAGGAAGTTCTTTTGTAAAAAGCTCTTCTGGAGAAATTGCTACGCGATTTAGATTGTAATCACTTCCTACTCGAGCAGTAGTTCCAATCAATAAAGAGAAGTCATTTCGCAAATCTCTCAAATCTGAAACTATAACCTCCGCATGCTCAATAATTTGTATTGCTCTACGTGCGACAATCTCTATTTCAGGATCAGCAAGATTAACCTTTGGATTGATCAATATGAGCTTTTTAAATCCAAAATTCATCATTACACGAGCAATACTTCCAATGTTCTGGACTTTAGATGGTTCTACAAGGATAATGGATAATCTTGCTTCTTTTTCAATTTTTGATAGTTCATTCAAGAGATTTTTCTCCATTTTTGAGGTGGATTTATCTATAGATAATTCTTTTTACTGTCTGTGTTTTGCCTCTTTTCGGAAAAGTCTACCTTCCTAGTTTGCGGGGGTAGCCAAGCCAGGTCAAGGGCAGCTATACGCGGGCTAGACGACATTTTAGTTTGTCGCATGGCGCCGACCAAAGGCGCTGGACTTAAGATCCAAATTGAATGAGAAATCCAGTCGTATAGACGTTCGAGGGTTCAAACCCCTCCCCCCGCATGTTCTTTCTGATATTTGATTGATGTTCAGCTAATCCACGATTTGACCAACAAGGTAAGACTTGGTTGCATCAGTAATTGTCACAGTTCGAAACGTCCCAAGTTTTCCATCAGATTCATTGAGTATTATTGGCAAATAGGACGAATTTCGTGCCTTCAACTGTGTTTTCTTTGTTCCTTTATCATCAATTATAACAGAACCTGTCCAACCAATCCATGATAGTAATTCTTCTTTTGAAATTTCCTGACTAAGTTGCGTTAGATGTTTTGATCGCTGGGATTTGATTTTTGTAGGAATTTTCATTCTTAGTTTTGCTGCTTTGGTTCCTGGTCGATCTGTATATCTAGAAATATTAACTATTGTTGGTTTGATCTTTGTTATCAACGATTCAGATAATTTAAAATCTTCTTCCGTCTCTCCTGGAAACCCTACGATGATATCTGTAGATATCACAAGTCTGGAGATCCTCGATTTTAATTCCTCGACTAATTTGATAAACCCCTCACGAGTTTCCTTACGTCTCATTTCTTTGAGGATTGAATTTGATCCAGATTGTATAGGAATGTGTAAGAACGAAAACACTTTAGAATGATTGATTTGACTGATCAAATTTTCTTTAAATCTTTTAACGGTATGGGGAGTCATCATACCTACACGAATAAAAAACTGACCTTGTATCTTCACTAATTCATTAATTAGATCTGGTAATGTAATTTTAGGCTCTCTATCCCAACCATATGTTCCTGTATCCTGTGCGGTGAGCCAAATCTCTTTACTCCCAGTAACAATGGATTTTTTAACTTCCTCTATTAAAGATAGGGGGGATCTAGATCGGAGATGTCCTTTTGCATGTTTAACGATACAGTAACTACAATTTCCGAGACATCCTCTTGATATTTCTATTGTTGTGATAAATTGATTATATAGAATCCGACTATGAGTGTATAATTTCTCCCATTCCTCAGTATCTAATCGAAAATTTGAGTCAATTGATTGATTTTTTATTAAGGATTGGATTTCATGTGCATTTTCTGGAAAAAGGATTTTAGCATTAGGAACATTCCGTTCAATCCAATCTTGCATCACAACTGGTAAACATCCTGTGATTATTACGTTTTGGTTATCAGGAAATGAAAGTAACAGATCTTTCATCCTGTGTTCTGTGTTTTGCTTTACAACGCATGTATTAACGATTATAAGATCCGTATTTGTATTCGTAGTTGAAATAGTATACCCATTATCTTTTAAAGTGCCTGAAATTCCCTCTGCAATAGCGCGATTTGCACTACACCCGAAATTCAAAACTGTGGCCGTTTTTGGGGTTCTTTCAGTCATGATGGTTTCCAAGAACTACATCTTTCGATGAATATAAAATCAATCTTCTAAGAATAGAATCTTACAGGTACTCACTCACAAACTAGGAAAGATTGGAAGTTATCCACTCTGCTATTAATTTTATAACACTAACAGTTGTTAGACCAGGGAGATCTAATTTTATTGTATCTGTTGTTACAAATAACTGAATGTCCTCTTTTTGTAACTTCTCGAAATTTTCAACTGAATGAACCCCATGTATATATCCTAAATACACCTTTTTTGCCCCTTTCTGTTTAAAAATTCTTGCAGCTCCAACCATGGTTCCACCAGAACTTACTAAATCATCGACTAATAAAATATGCCTATTTTTCAATGAGATATCAATACCCATAAGATCTTGAGTAATTTTTCCAGTATCAGGATCTCTTTTCTTTCGGATTGCTCCATAGAAGGGTGAATCTATCGCATCTGCTGCTTCTTTAGCCAACATTAGCGCCCCTTCATCTGGAGAAAAGCATAATATTTCATCTGTCGAATTACTTAACTGTTGGATAGTTTTTGCTACCAAGGAAATTGCAGAAATACTGATCGATTCTGATTTTCTAAAGAAATCGCTTAGGGGATTCTTACCATATGAGTGAGAATTGATAGTCAAGAACGTGTTAATGCCAGCTGATTCAAGCATTGACGCTAGATATTTACTAGAAAAGGGTTCTCCTAGGCGTGACTCTCGATCCTGTCTCGAATATAGATGATAAGGCATAATACAGGTAATTTTTGAGGTTCCATACCGTTTAACATTATATATTGTTAAAAGCAAAGAAAAAAAGTATTGATTTTTGCACTGATCAAGAGATAATTGCATAGCAATGATGACATGTGAATTCTGTAGTAGATTTTCATCAGTTAATTGCAAACGAGGGCACACTTCGCCATCAGGAAAGATTCTTTCCTCGATTTCAACGAATATGGCACCTTCTATCTCAGTAGACAACTTTCCCGCGAAATCTCGTTTACCTACTACAACAAGCTTCATTCTTTCTCAATCCAGCCGCATTTGTTTAATTATGAGTTATTTTTCTACAAAGAAAAAACTTCCCACATAGAGAAAGTTCGAAGGAGTTTATTGAGAATCTTATTTTTGGAAAGTATTAATTAAAATACAGAAACCTGAACAATAACGAATCGAAAATATTTTTCTGCTACAATGCCTATGAGTAGATTACTATGAGTAGTGATAATGATTCCCCCAATAACTCCTCTTCGCGTGCTTGGTTCACTGGTAACGTGCTTCTACTAGGATTAGTTTCCTTTTTTGCTGATCTTTCAGGTGAAATGATGACCCCGGTTCTTCCTTTATTTATTACCGCACTTGGAGGATCGAATGTAATTATTGGGTTTATTGGGGGATTAGGCGATGCTGTGGCAAACATCGTAAAAGTTTTCTCGGGTTATATTGCGGATAAAACTGGTAAAAGAAAACGATTGATAGCTATAGGTTATGGGATTCCTTTCTTTGCGAAATTGGGGATAGGCCTCTCAAACGCCTGGGAACAAGTCTTGATCTTAAAACCGACAGAACGATTAGGAAAGGGCATTCGTGGAGCTCCCCGAGATTCATTAATAGCTGACTCCATATCTTTTGAGGAGAGAGGCAAAGCTTTTGGTTTTCATCGCATGATGGATACTGCCGGGGCAATACTAGGTTCTTTTTTAGCATTAATTATTCTAATCATGTTTTATGAGATTTTAAACACTGAATTAGAAATCTTGCAATTAATTCTCATCATCTCGGCATTTATTTCTCTTGCAGCGGTCATCCCAATATTTTTTTTGACAGATCCAGACGAAGAAAGTGTTACCAAACAACGTAAAGGTACAAGTCTTATTGAAAATCTAAAAGAACTTCCCGGTAACTACTATAAATTCTTAATTGTCTCAATTATATTTGGTTTGGGAAATTTTACCGTTTTGCTATTTATTATCCATACTAAGACGATATTATTAGGGGCGGATCCAAATGCCTCCCAGTTCATGCAGTTAGCGTTCCCGATTTTAACTTTCATTTGGTTTAATATTATTTATACAGTATTATCCATACCTTTTGGATCATGGTCGGATGATTATGGTAGAAAAAACATTTTTGCAATAGGATTAGTACTTTTTGTGATTACATGTTTGGGATTTGCCTTAACGACAGATCCAGTTATCTTATTTCTATTGTTTGGGATATATGGCGCTTTCTATGCTGCTACCGATGGAATACAGAAAGCTTTAGCAATAGATTTACTTCCCTCGGATCTAAAAGGGACAGGAATTGGATTACTTCAAACTCTAATGGGATTTGCTAGTATATTTGGAGGAATAATTGCTGGATATTTTTACGACTTTGATAGCTCTCTTCCGTTCCTGTATGGTGGTGTACTCGCTGGATTATCATTAGTATCACTATATGCCTTGAAAATTACACTTTCTAATCAAAGAGAAAAATAGAAATGCTCCGACCGAGAATTTCAGAGATAGAGTAAGCTACTGATACCTCATTTGAACTCGGGTCGTAGGGGGTCTCCTGATAACTCTTATTAGAGAATATCATTGAGAGCCCTACATGATGGGCCAAGCTACACTATCGGAGCACAAGATAGCATGAAATTTAGTGCTGGGGGGGGGCTTTGAACCCCCGACTTCGGGATGTCCCATGTTAGCGCGTTTCAAATTAGCCCTTTGAAAGGTAATGTGAGAATCGCTCTCAGATTATGAGTCCCGCGCTATACCAGGCCTTGCCGCAATAATCAAGAAACTATTGCTTAAGCCACCCCAGCAACACGTTAATTATCATAAGCATTAATTATATACCAATGCATCCGTAATTATCACCAAAACCTAGTAAATTAAAAGATTGTGATATCGAGATGACTCTTAACTAAAAAGAGAATAATCTATTTATTCACGTATGAGATGTAGTTATTTTTTCAGATCTTCAGTATCCCACAATAATCACTGAATACAATTTTTGTAAATATCAGTGTAGATAGAAAGTGAATTAAGCCATTAGAGCTCCATTTAGGGAATCACATAAATTAATTTATCCTTAAATCTCAAATATACATTTTTCTATTCTCTAAACTAATATTTAGTATCATTTTTGTTTTTAAGCAGTGTGTCAACATAACAGTAAATCT
>JAEOTM010000022.1 GCA_016839815.1 Candidatus Hodarchaeota archaeon | reverse complement strand
CGGAAACCATATATACATAGTTAGATTGAAAATAAAAGGAAGCGGTGGTGTTTTATGTGTAAAGAACAAATTTCTGAAATGAGAATGGTCGTAGAAGAATATTATCGAAAAATAAAAAGATATTTGGAATCCGATATTAAGGCATTAATTGACTGTGATCAATCGGGGAGAGCTATTGGTTGTGGAGCATATTTATTAATAGCTTGTTCAGCGATTGACTTTTTAGGGGCTTTAGCATATGCGGGAGAATCCGAGGAAAAATATTCGGGAAGACGTTCGCAAGGATATATTAAAAAATATATCGGTGAAGTTGACACCGTATATAAAGATGAACGAGTTGCAGAATATATTTACAAAGTGATTAGATGTGGGCAAGTACATGAAGCAATAGCAAAATGCAGTTCTATTATCGGTACATCGCATGAACGAGATTTTCACCTTAAGATTATTGCTTTACCACAAGAGTCTAACTCTAAAAAAATAGTAAAAGGAATTTATTTTAATCCACAGATATTTGCTATTGATTTATTGGCTTCCCTAGATTTATTTGAAAAAGAGTTAAAAGATGATCCAAAAATAGAAAAAATGTATAATTTTCTAAAATTGCAGCGAGATGAAGCGCTTGAATATCTAAGAAACAATAAACCGACTTTACAAGAAAAAGATGTTGACGAAACTACTTTTGGAGAACTTTATAATTTCAGTTCTGCTACTCCACATTTTGCTGGTGGTGCACGATTGAAAGAAGAATATCTAGAATTTTTAATTGAAGAATGATAGAAAATCTAACAACTCATTTCACCTGACCCCGAATCGCGCTTTCAGCGCTCTCGGGGCGGGTGAATTCGGGGGTTAGGCATAGGGCGAAGATATGATTGAACCTGATGTCATTAGTAGAGTGCGAAATGGTGTTTGCGCAGTTGGGTTTCTGACTTTACCTCTTGATCAATACCTTCAAAACACGGGCTCCCCATACTTCCAGGTTGTTGGAACTGGTTTCTTAGTTCGCACAACGACGGTGATGACGAATCGTCATGTTGTTGAAGGTTTGCTGGACGAACAAGCCAATTATGGATTTCCGAGTTCTCAATTCTTTTTATCATTTATTGCTCCATCCCAAACAGGAGAGCTTCAGATTATCGTAAGAATGGTTAGGCATTTGGCGGCTCTCTCTAATCCATCGCTGGATGTGGGATTTGCCGAGTTCGAGATTGTTCATGAGGAGCATTTCCGAGAGATCGCACCTCTTGACGTTGCTGCTTCCATTGAATTGAAAGTAACCGAAGAGATTGGCGTCTGTGGGTATCCATATGGCACCGCGATGTTGAAGAAAGACAACCAGATCTATCGGTGGGGACCTGTTGTGCAACAGGGCTTTATCTCTTCACTATCACCGTTTGACACTGTTTCAGAACCGGACGAGATCCTTCTCGACGTCCGTACTGCAGAAGGAATGAGTGGAGCTCCTATTTTTCGCCCCTCAACCGGCGAGGTAATTGGCATTCATCACTCCGGATGGGAAGCAACGACAGGTTTGGGACTGCCTCTCACATCTAAAAAAGTGACTGAGTGGCTGGAACTCTATGATAATCAACGAAACAAGGGAATGGCCTAACAGGGGGATTCAATTCGACGCCGCTGCGCGTCGCAATTGATCCCCAGAGTTATGAAGAATTTAATTCATTTTCGTGAATAAGTTTGAGAGAGGATAAATTGACCATATATTATCAATTTCTATCAAGCCGCAATGCGATTACTAATCTTGAAAGAAGAATGATCAAAGTCAGTAGGATAAAGAAAGTAAACGACCTTTTTGAATTACAGCCATACTTACGTTTAAACAAGGGCAAGAGAAGACAATTAGGGAAGATACGCACAAAAGTAGCAGATACCTATGGACTGGTTTGTTTCTCTACTAATTGGCAAGAGCCAATCATGTGGGGTCATTATGCTGATTCTAATAGGGGTATAGTACTTGGGTTCAAAGTCGTATCTCGTAGATTTACCATAAAAGAAGTCATCTATCCTTCCAAAAGAAAGAAAATTTCTCTTGATCCGCAAACTGTTACACCCAGTGAATATATTGAAGCTGTAGGCTTCATTAAATATAAGGATTGGTCTTATGAAAAAGAAAACCGTTTTTTTGTAAAATTGGATGATTGTATATGCATTGAAGGAAATTATTTCTTAAGATTTGGCAGTGATTTCGACTTAAAAAAAGTCATCATTGGTCCGGAACATCCTTCTAAAAACAAGAGAAATTATAAAAAAACGGCAAGATACATTATAGAATTGGTAAAACAGACTGGTGCGGAACTGATAGTTTCAAGGGCAGAATTCGGGGGCTATAGGGTTGTACGTTGTGGATATTGGACACCAAAATTTGAAAAATTATTAAACACATAACATCAGCATGCACAAGGACAGAGTTTCACTGGCGCTTCACACCGCCTGTGATGCTGGACGTTAGGGAACGAAAATGATATCATATAAATATGGACTTAGGGTAAAGGTGTGTTATACTGACACTTGAAGAGGCAAGAAACATTATACTGAAACCATATATACATAGTTAGCATCCATTAAAAGGAATTGGGAATGAAATATTTACTAAATTCACTTAGAATAGCCATTTTACTGGCAATTACACTTTTTACATCTTGTCAAAATTCTGATAGTCTCAGTTTGTTCGATGGTAAATCACTTGAAGGTTGGGAAGGTCCAGGCAGTATATTCCGGGTGGAAGATGGGTGTATTGTTGGCGGTAGCATGGATAAACCTGTCGATCGCAGTTATTATTTATGTACGGTAGAGAAATATGATAATTTTGAATTGACACTTAAAGCAAAGTTTAAAAACAAAGGTACATATGAAAATGCCGGGATTAGTTTTAGGGCTGAACGTGTACCAAACTCAACTCAGGTGGCAGGATACCAGGCGGATATGGGGTATATAGAGCCGGATATCATGCCAATATTTTCTGATTTTTCTCCATCTGATATGAATAGTCCTTATCCTTTATGGGGAATATTAGTTGATGAGCACAGATCAAATACCTCAAGATATCCAAAT
>JAEOTM010000184.1 GCA_016839815.1 Candidatus Hodarchaeota archaeon | reverse complement strand
GTTCGATTTGGCATACTTGGAATTTGAGAGTTTCATATTAATAGTTACATTCTTATTTGGTATTTTATTAAACAGTTTTAAACTAGATTTACTAAGAAATTATGGATTTGATGGATATCAAGCTTTTATAAAAAGT
This sequence comes from Candidatus Hodarchaeota archaeon, assembly GCA_016839815.1. Classification (GTDB taxonomy): domain Archaea; phylum Asgardarchaeota; class Heimdallarchaeia; order Hodarchaeales; family Hodarchaeaceae; genus Hodarchaeum. The sequence goes on along the minus strand of JAEOTM010000184.1, from coordinate 4,282 downwards.
CTTTTTCGGGGTTTCTGGGTTATAGGGATCACCTTCTACTTGCTGGTAGCCTTTGATATACTTACCATAGAGACACCGATTTTTGGAGAAAATTGGGAAAATTACATTTTTTATTCCCTTGTGGCTTATCTTATCGTTTCATTACTCCCCTATACACATAATTCACTGTCGAATTTAATTCAGAAACGAAATTCTCTTGTGAACTTTCGGGATAGTGCTTTTGGTGCAACTATAACTCTTATTATTCTTGAGTTCATATTTAATGAATTTACTGATCCATTTTGGAACTCATTACTCCCATTCCTATTTTTAACATCAGTAATCCTCCTGATTATAAGAGATGATGAAATTCCATATTTAGAAAAGTTGTACGGAAAATCGCTTAATAAAACGAAAGAAATGGCAAGCAAATTGAACCAGTCAGAGTTTCATGTTCCAGAGGATGTTTTTACTCCTAAAAGAACTCTTGATCTTCTTAAAAAAGGGTCATCAAACCTTTCAGCGGGATCAAATTCTATATTAATCCCAACGAGTATATCTCAAGACATCGTTACGGTGGAAGCAATAGGTGATCTGAATTTAGATGTAAGAGATTCTTTAGGAAGGATAAAAAAAGAAACTACAGAAAAGGCAACATTCGTTCTATCCAAAAAAGAGTGGGATGAGCTACAACGACAGATGACCACCACAAAGCTAGATTCATTAGATTTATCCAAATATAACCTGAGTGTAACGTCAAAAGATGATCTACTTGAAGGTATTAAATCATCTTTTCAAATCTACAAAGAGAAATTCAACACCATAGGTATTGACAGACTTGAATCAAACCTACAGATGATTAAGAGCCAATATAACCTAAACATAACTGATTCCAAAACAGAATTTAAATTTCCGGGGTTAAAGGTTATTGACGAAAAAGATTCAATGCTATTTAAAATGGGATCCATGGAAGTTATTGATGTAAAACGTGATATGCCTAATGATGAACAAGCAAAATTCTTCAATATAAAAATGCCCCTTATAACTGCATCAGAAATTGAGCATGATGGAAGGTACTTTGCTATTAATATGCCATTTGTTTCGGTATTAGAAACTCCTAAAGGAATGCTTATGAAAATTTTTGGCATCGATGTTACAGAAGGAGATAAACAAGCAATACTCAATGATTTAGATCGAATGATGGGAGTTCAAACAAAGTTTTACGATTACTATCATTTTAGAATGTCTAATGTACTTGCTGTTGAAGACAAACCAAACTTTGTCCTAACTCAGAGTAGCTACGACTCTGATCCAAAACTTCTATTAACTGGGTCAGATGATTCCTTTTATATCGATGAAGGACAGCCAGGAATCCCACCTTACGAACCTAAATTAATAGAAGCACCAGATAAAGATTCAACTGGAATAATTGAAATTCCAGAAGAGGATGTTATCGTACTAGATGGAGAATTTAAAACCGAATCTTCTCCAACAAAGAGCGAATTGAATCAGAAATTAGAAAAATTGATGAAGAGAATTGATAATATTCCAAAAGACGAATTTATTGAGTATATGGGCTTTAGAACTAATAAAGATTTTCTTGAATGGCTCTCAGAGCTACCTGATCATTCCACGGTAAAGGTGGAAAAGGATATTATCTATTTCAAGGATTAAAGCGTGTTGTTAAGGAGGAGATAAGTAAATGCAATACGAAATTCAGATTTTTCAACCAAAGAGTGCTTCAGATACAGTATGGGAGAGCTTTTTGAGTCTAGAAGAGGAAAAATATCAAGAAAAATATCCTGATGATCCTGTTCTATCGAAAGAAGAAAGAAGAAGGACTCTCCAAATCCCTAATCCTCGATATACAAATAAGTACTGGATAGCATGTCTGAAAAACACAGAAGAAGTACTTGGATCAGCTAGCTTAATGATATATGAAAAAAACCACCCTACATATGATAGTAACAAACATATGGCGTTTTTACATATCGCAACAAGAAAGAAATACCGTCGAAATGGAATTGCATCCGCCCTTCTAAGTAAAATTCTAATTTGGTTAAAGCAGAAGAATAAATCCATCCTTCAGGGAGGAAGCCAACTAGAGTCGGGAAAGTCATTTTGTACCTCATTAAATGGAAAAAAAGCAATGGTTGAGGAGGAAAGTCGACTGACTCTTGATAATCTTGATTGGGATATGCTAAAAAAATGGAGGGAAGCAGGAAAAACTCGAGCTAAAGGAGTCACCCTTGAAAGATTTGAAGAGATCCCAGAAAGTGATATCAAAGAGTTTTGCAAACTTTTTACCGAAACATTGAACCTTGTGCCCAAAGGAGAGATTGAATGGGAAGCTAAAGAAACTCCAGAGGTGAGAAGAGCAACAGAAGAACGGTTTACGAAATTAAAGACTACTAGAATAACCTATATCTCTCGTGAGAGGGATGGATTGCTGAGTGGATTGACAGAGACATTTCTATTTAATGATAGGCCCACACTTCTTTATCAAGGACTTACTGGTGTAAAAAAAGAATATCAAGGAAGAGGATTGGGGAAATGGTTGAAAGCAGAGATGTTATTTTATTGTAGAGATAATTTTCCTGATGTTCAATTTGTAGCGACAGATTTTGCTTTAGTCAATGAACCGATGATTGCAATTAATCGTAAATTAGGTTTTAAACATTATAAAACATGGGTTGATTATAAATTCAACATAGAAGAGCTCATTGAAAGAATGAGCAAATAAATCCTTTTTAGAATCAAGAAGGGTATATATTGATGCCCCTGTTTCCTAGAAACAAATTTTAACCTATAGTTTGCCATCTATAGTATAGTAAGAAGTTGTAAAACGCTTAAATAATGATTAACTCGATTCATTGCGAATAGAAGAATTCATTCAACTAAAATTTTATTAAGGTAACCCTTTACTAAATTTTAGCATTCATTGGAGAACTTCTGAACAATATACAACATTCCACAGTTTGGAAGATTCGATTTAGATTGTGTAAATTTGTTAATCTCATTAAGAGTAGCAAACTATTAATCATAACTAGAAATTCAAAAGTAAGAGTTGGCTAAATTGGGTTTGAAAGGATATATCGCTCGTAGAGGACTTGACAGTTTCTTTTTACTAATTGTTACAGTAATATTCAATTTTGTTTTATTCCGTATCATGCCTGGAAATCCTGCTCTCGCTGTTTTAGGACGGACTGGCCAAGTTAGACCTGAATTTCGTCAAGCATTGCAAGAACGTTATGGAACGAACTTACCAATCTTTGATCAATTTATAGTTTATATCGAAAGATTACTTGAGGGGGATTTAGGAATTTCTTTTTACTACTACCCAACGCAAGTCGGTGATCTCATATTTGGTCATCGATTAATGAATACGATTTTATTAATGGGAATATCGATTTTAATCTCATTTGTTTTAGCGATAATCTTTGGTACTATTGCAGCTTCCAAATTTAAGTCAAAAACGGACCTTCTTTCGATTTTTGTGACTCTAACAAGCTATTCAACACCTGTCTTCTGGGTTGGGATGCTAATTATATTTTATTTCTTTGGACAATTTCATCTTATACCTCTGTCTGGATCACCTCGCATAGACGATCCCAAATATGCTGATATATTTGAATGGGCTTTAGATTATATGTATCATCTTATTGGCCCTGTAACAACATTAACGATAAGTTTTGTGGGAGCTTGGTTTTTAATTGCGCGAGATCAGATGCTTGGTGTTTTTATGGAAGATTATATTACTACTGCTCGAGCTAAGGGGTTGAAAGAGAGAAGAATTCTCTTTACTCATGCAAGAAAGAATGCTATGCTTCCAATGATATCAGTACTTGCTTTAGCAATGACCTATCTTGTTTCAGGTGCAACTTTAACCGAAACAGTGTTTGGATGGGATGGATTGGGATTATTGACATTCGATGCTGTAACGTATTCAGACTATCCACTACTTCAAGGACTATTTCTATTGGTTGCAGCTGTCGCAATTATCTCAAGTTTTCTTGCAGATATATTGTATGCGTATTTAGATCCCCGGATTCGTTATTGAGGTTTAAAAATGTCGACAATCAGCAAAGTAAAAGATGATTCAACAAAATATCTGACTCCTTCATTACTTACACGATACAAAATTCGTTTTAATCGGTTCTGGCATCTCTACACTGACAGTCCATTTGGGATGATAGGTATATTTCTTGTCCTTCTATTCGTTGTAATGGCAATTTTTGCCCCAGTACTGGCTCCTTATGATCCGAATAAAACTATGGTGGGACCTCGTAGCGATAATCCCTCC
>JAEOTM010000183.1 GCA_016839815.1 Candidatus Hodarchaeota archaeon | reverse complement strand
TGCCTCTTCGTAGTCAGTCAATCCATCCCAATCGGTATCTGGTTGAAGAGGATTGGTCTTCGTATTGTGATATTCCACAAAATCATCCAATCCATCTGAATCAGAGTCAGGTAAGATGGGATCAGTCTTGGAAGTTTGCGTTTCAAACTTATCCGTCAATCCATCGCCATCTGTGTCCTCAGAATAGGGATTAAGACCTGGAGTTTTTAATTCGTCATCATCTGAGATTCCATCAGAATCAGCATCCAGGCCCATGGCTCCACTATCTTTCTGCTCCTCCGGATCACTCGGAGTCAGCTCCAAGGGAGACGGATCTAGTGGTTTCCACTCAAATTCTATTTCCCAGTCGGCAAATAGGAATGTGAGCGTCACACTGAACCGTAGTATAATTTCTAAGAAAATCTTAAGCGGCACCGGGTTCACCAAGTCCTGGAAAAACGTCAGGATTATTTCCATGGAAAAGTCAAACGATATGCCTACGATAAACAGGTCTATTCCAAAGTGAACTGCTAGACCTAAGGTAATTTTCAAAGTGAATGATCCTTCTTCTGGACCTGTAGCAGACGCTGCGCGCTTCACAACCTCTACAAATATACCAAATGATACAGTGACAGTAATTGCATCTAGACCTAAATACTCTCCAACTGCATTCAGCGCACCAGCGGTCCCGCCTGTTAAGAAGTCGAGTAAGGTAATAGTCCTGGAGACAGTTATTGTGAAACTGAATCCCCACTCGATTACCTTGAAGAAATTATCAGTATCAAATACTCCACCCTTTATCGTAAACAGTTCAAGTTCGAACCAGCCTTTCCCAGAGAACTCTAATTCCAGCCCTAGGGATTCAAGTAAAAATGCCATTAACGGGTTTTCTTCGGTTCCAAACCCGCCTAGCTCAAATCCTGCCTTAAATGTAGGTATTAGCTCGAAGAATGAGAAAATTTCCGAAAAGAAATCACCAATTCCACCACTAAATGGATTTAATCCTCCAAAAACTATTTCGAGAATCCAATCGGTAAAAGCATCAGTATCGAATCCAAAATGAGGATATAATCCTAGTTCAATTCCAATCTCAAAGAGGCTAAATCCTCCTAATCCTACTGGTAAACTTCCCGACCATTCAGGAGGAATCAAATCTGAGCTATCAAGAGCACTGGTAATTGCCGTCATTAATTGGTTAATTAGAATTTCGATTTGGCCACCCACCCAGTCCATAAGCATCCCAAAGAGCCATCTAAGGCCATCTGTGAAGATATCCTTTGCATTAAAGACTATACCGAGTATTCCTTCAACAGCATCTTTTAGATCATTTAATCCACTAATTCCAGGTATCCCTAATCCACTAACAACACCGTCTAATCCGGGAACTTGATCTAATTGTCCTAATAGATTTGTAATCATTTCTCGTGCAGTGGGAAGTTCCGATGTTTCTTTGCCAAAGAACTTTGGGAATATAAACTCTAAGATGTCCTTAACAAATGAAATATCTATACCAGCAAATTCTTTGATCAGACTCATGCCGATATTCTGAATTAATCCTTGAAGAATTCCTTGAATACTGTTATCCTTCGCTGACATTATAATTTGAAAGAGAGCTGATCCCATTTCGGAGAAAGTACGGATTTTTTCAAGAATCGATGTATCGATACTTAGACTACTCGCCATTGATAATAGGAAATTGATTGTGTTATCTATGACTGTAGCTGGGTCTGCAAATTGTTGCTTAAATTGATCAATGGTGCTACTGATATATTGTTTAATCTCATCCTTGTCACTTATGACTGCGATAATAGCAACGATATTATTAACCGCCTTCTTGATTTTTGTCTCTTGTTCGGCAGGTATGTCTCCCATCATATATTCAGCAACAGTTATGACGAGATCCATGGTTGCATTAAGGTTGGGTAATTGGTCTTTATTAGTAAAGTCTCCATTGATGGCCCCAGCAATCATTGTTGCACCTTTCACAATCATATCCTGAATTTGTGTATCTTTAGTCCCATCACTATGGAATTCGAATCCAGTCTGGGATTTGAATGTATCTAATGTGGTGTCAAGGTTTGAAACAAAAGTGTTGACATCAGTCATTGTTGTTTCCTTTGCTTCAGATATAGCCATGTTTACTTTATGAATTAGTTCTTGAATTTGGTTTGCTGCATAAGTTATTTCAGGAATCTGTTCATCGATTAATTCGAGTAGATATCCAAATACACTAGCAAGATTATCCTCTGTTGGAAGATCCTGTACCTTACCTAAGGCGTCAGCTACCGAGCCATCAGTGAGGCCTATAGCAGACATAAGTAAATTAACCACAATTCCAATTAATTTCCCCCAAGTTTGTGTATCTTCTGTACTTACAACTGCGGCGCCTGAACCTCCTCCAATAGCGTTAAACAGGAATTCAATAAACTGTGGTAAATATTCTTTAATAGTATTTTTTAAATTTCCCCTGGATAAGAAATCCATTATCGATTTCAATAGGGTACTTATTCCCGATATATAATCAGTTACTTCTCCTACATCTAGACCGAGTAAGCCTAAGAAATGTGAGATAAGAGTATCGAGGTACCGTTCGCTGATAACTGATAGTAATGCATCAAGGAAGTTTCCTCCATCCTCTTTCATTTCATCGATTAATGCAACTGACAAGTCCAGAATTTCACTAATTATGGTTTTAAACCATCCCCAGTCTTCTGGAATAATTAAATCCAACAATTGACCAATAAGGTCACTGATGGCCGAGAAATCACCTCGTAAAAGAGGTATAGAATTCAGTAAAATCCCTACGAACGGTTTCAACTCTTCTGCGAAGGGAATCATGTCTTCTAACAAAACAAATAGGTCGTAGAGAGCTGATTCAACAGAAATGTCTTCACCACTGAAGAAACCGAAGATAGCTTCGATGGCCTTAAATGCCAGTTCAATTTGTTCCATGGCATCTTCGCCGAGATTAATCTCGTCACCCACCATACCAATGAATATATCAAGTAATAAATCAATAATCCCTCCAATAGGTCCTTGCAGACCGGATTCAAGTGGTAAAAAGCCGATTATCAAGTCACCGATGCTAACTGATTCTTCTGTGGATGATTTTATGTACATGGCAGGTTTATTTTCATCAGGTAGCTCCCGTAACTGCTCTAAAGTATATTTCGATTTAATTTCGGCTGGAAAACGTTCTTTCATTTTATCATAACGTGCTTGTTTTTGATCCAGATCCTCTTCTCCCATGGGGTCTTGTGCTTCAAAATTCCTCTCCACCAGACTGTTGATGTTTTCTGAGAAATATTTGATACTGAGTTTTCGGATGTTAAGCCCAGCATTGTAGTAATCAGTATATTCTTCATGATGTGTTTCCAAAATATCGGCTACAGACCAAATACACCAGAGAAAAACCATTTGTGCATCTAGTATATCTGTACCTTCAATCCAAACATTGTGGACATATTTCTGAGGTAAATACTTGTATAGCTGGTTTGCATTTCCCATCCCTAAGACGTGCTCTTGTTGTGGGTGTGATTTTAGATAAGATGCAAACTCCTTCCAACTCACCAGATCTCCTATCATCACCCCTTCTAGTGTCGTACCAAAGACATATATTGCAATACTATATCTTGGTGCATTAACTGACCGTATATCCTGTAAATTTCCCACAGGAATGAGATCTATTGATTTATAAACTAATCTGAGTGAATTATATAAAGAAATAGCGGTACCTGCGATAACTGGATCGTTTCCAGTATAAAAAACGGCTATTCTTTCATCTAGCTCGTAGCTATAGATCATTTTCTTTGTTTGAGCTTCTACCGCTCTTGAGGTGTCCGCTCGATAAGCAATACCGCTTACGGTACTACTAAGCATAATCATTATAAAAATTAATCCCAAACTAAGCTGCATAACTCGTTTAGGCGTAATTTTATTAGTTTTAATATATTCACGAATAACATCCACTTCGTACATTTCTTTTAAACCTGCCAAGGACATTAATTTGGAATTGGTGATATGAGCGTAATTTATTCAATTTCCGAATAACTTCTCTAGAGTTATTTTTAAATTAAAGTACAAGCCTGTTATTAGGAATGGCCCTTTATTAATGGCAGCGTAATGAATTTCCGCAAAACGAAATTTTATTCAAAGACTCCTTAACACCGAGGTTTTGTCGGAAATGTTATTATAATGACAATATTAAATTCTCTAATTCTCCCAATGTAGAAGGTTGAAAAATAACAAATTTCAATTGTAATGGGGTGAAATGAATAAGAACAACCCTGTACATGAATTTTTTTTAGGAAACCTTTAACCAGTTATCTTCAAATGCAATATTTAAGAGAGAAGAAAAAAAAACTCGGATGAAGGTCAAAAGTATGTCCAAAGTCGTAGCAGTAACTGGTGCAGCAGGGTACTTAGCTCAACACCTTCTACAATATCTAGGGGAGCATCTTCCAGAATGTGATCTCCTTGTTGGTTTTGATGTTAAAAAACGTGTTCCTAAGATTAATTTTCTTTTTGAATACTATCCTATGGATATTCTTGCTCTTACTCCGGATATCTTAGAACAACATGGAGTTACCGACATAATACATATGGCCTGGACAGTTACTCCCACTCATAATGTGAAAAAAGCCTATAATGTTGATATCCATGGAACTAAGCATGTTTTACAGCAAGCCCAGATTGCAGGAGTACAATATTTTCTACATACATCCTCCACGCTTGCTTATGGAGCGTATAAACATAACCCTAATCCATTGACAGAAGATCATCCATTACAAGGGAACACTAAGTTCCATTATTCCTACCATAAGTTATTGGCGGAACAATATATTGACGAGTTTGAAAGAAAAAATGGGAATCGTATGAAGATTGGCCGCATTCGTCCTTCACCTATCCTCTCTGCCGATCTAAATAGCTTTGTTACCACAATATTGCAAGGAGGATGGCGTACATTCTTTTTATTACCTCATCCTAATTCAAAGACTCCCATTCAATTCATGCATGTTGATGATGCTATTCAAGCCTTCTATACCATGATTTCCAAACGTTTAGAAGGAGCTTACAATGCTACTCCAGCTCATTCTGTTACTGTAGGTGAGATCCCTCATATACTCAATGGAAGAGGAGTACGGATACCATTACGGATATTGAAATTGTTATTATGGTTCCAATGGAAAGTGCGTTTGTCAGAAGTGCCCCCCTCATACTTAGACTTTGTAGCTTGTCCCTATGTAGCTTCTAGTAGCAAGTTACAGAATGAAGGGTTTTCTCCCAAATATACTACAGAGGAAACCTTACGAACCCTTAGATGAAAACGACACTTCTTTAGTTGTCATTGAGTGATTTTTGAATAAAATGGACAGATCGTTTGAATAGCTCCTCCTTAATGTGCTTATCCTGCATTATTGGATGTTTACCACCTTCGACTATCCAGATATCTTTAAGCGAAGAGTTAATAGATTGATAAATCTTATGGGGACTTTTATCAGTGATTGATTCATCTAATGTTCCTTGTATGACGAAAGTAGGACAAGAAACCTTAGAAATCATTGAATGAATTTGGTTAATCCCCTCTGTTATAGGAAGAATAATAGATACGGGCATCCATGAATATCCTACCCATCCTTGCTCAATAAGTTCATCGGGTAGGTTCATTGAAACTCTTTCAGGGATCAATTTTCGAAGGATGGGTATTTTGTACATTGAGGCTACTACAGCCCGTCTTCGATCTTTAAGGTCAAACACTCCTGCCCAAGAAATCATACAAGATATTTCACTAGTTTTTGCAGCTAGTAGGAGCCCTAAAAGTCCTCCAAAAGAATGTCCAACTACAGTTACTCTATCACAATGATCTTGAAGACGTTTCAACCCATTTTGTGCATCAGTCATCCATGAGTCAAACGTTACTGCAAAAAGATCTTCGGGTTTTGTTCCAAATCCGTTTAAGGATGGAAGCCATACTGTAGCACCCAAATTTTGATGAATATATTGAGCAAACTCCTTTAAATCCCATGCAGTCCCACCACCCGCTCCATGGAGTAGTAAACAACCGATTTTATTCCCTTCGATAAATAACGGTTCTGCTCCAGGAATAAAGACGCGTGGATCAGCGGTATTATCTGAAGGTATTTTGAATCCATTCTCCTACTTCTTCTGTTCTATGAATTGCGGGGTATATTTTAAAAGAAGAACCAAAAATAGTTGCGATTTCTCCAATTGTATCAGCAATCTTTCGTAAAGTATTCGCAAAAGGATATACCATATGATCACTATCAAAGCCTCGTTGCTCAAATGCAGGAACATCTACTTCTACTGGAGAAAAGGAAGCACTTTTAACAGGTACTATATGGTCATATTTTCCTACCGCATTTAGCCAAGTAATATTTGGATTTAAAAAAGGAGGAGTATTCAATGTTTGAATTAAAGTGCTTTTAGAGGTGAGTTGAATAAAGCCAAGGTCGAAATCGGGTGAAAAGGAACCTTTCCATTTGAGAATCGTCCGAAGTTGATGGGCAGATTCTTCTAGTTTCTTTATATCACCAATTTCTGCTCCATGATTTGGAACAGTGAGAAGAACTATTCCCCTGATTTTTGTCTCCAGTGTTGCTAAAGGAAATGGATGTTCGAATTGTGGACTAGTTAATACTCGTGCGATTATTCCACCCATGGAATGTGCGATAACCAAAACTTCTTTTTGTTTTTCTTTGTGAATAAAGGAAATAGCTGCATAGAGATCTTCATTTGCAAGTGAGGGTATGTTCCCAGTTGTAGAATTGCTTAAATGAAGTGACCAACAATCTTTTCCTTGTTTCCTCAAATAATTCCCAAGTGAATCTTGGTAAGTGAACCAAATGTCAGCATTCGAACCGAATCCATGCACAAAGAGTACAGGAGGACCAGTAGATTTCCGTGTCATATGAAAAAGTTCTGCAATCCCCTGAGAGGTTTCGATTTCATATATTACTTTTTTTATTGACATGGTTTACTCTGCACGCTCTTCTTTGGAATGCTACATCAACAAAAAGATGATCTTCAGTGAGATATAAATGTCTCTGTAAATTGGTAGCTCACTCCAAAAATACGTGAGTACGATAAATAAGAAAAAAATAAACTTGGGGAAAAGAAAATTCCCCCTTATGCAGAGGAAAAATGAGGGTTGTTACCAAGAGTTTTGATCAAGGATTGCATCGTTGGGACAGACGCCATCGCATGCAGCGCACTCTATGCAAGCACCGATTTTATTGGCATTAACTTTCCCATCAACTACTTCGTAGCATTCTTCTGGGCATACGTCAACGCATTCGCCAGATCCTGTACAAAGGTCTAGATCAATTTCTACCCATAAATCTCCTTCTTCAAATCTTGTTTTTGCCATTCATTATATCTCCGACATTTTTAATGAATCAACGATTCTAATTCATGCGCGTTGAGCAGGTAGTTTTAAGTTTTTTTCCAAATCATTTTTCTCTGGGAAGAGCCCGGCTTAACTCACGTTAAGTTATTTGATGAATGCAGTGTCAGAAGAACTCTCCAATTTTATCAAAGGATCAAATAAAATTCAAATACTCTTCTACCAATCTGACTTGTTATCTATCATTTATTTGATAGTGATTCTAGAAGGAGTTACTATGCCTGAACGAAAAAAAAACCAATCATCTTACCTAATATTGCTAATACTATTGATTTTCAGTGGTACAGGTCTAATTTCTGTATTTTTACTTAGCACCAACTATGGAACAGTTGAATTTTCTCTTGTAAGAATACCTAATCAAACTTCATCCCTAACTGGGTTACTTTATAAGCCAAGGGATGTTTCAGGAGAGAATCCTCTTCCTACTGTTATCTGTGCACATGGATTTTCTAATTCTAAACAGGCGATGAGTGGTCTGGCACTTGAATTAAGCCGTCGGGGTTTTGTGGCACTTGCGTTAGATTTAGCTGGACATGGTGGTTCAGATCCAAATAATAATGATTCAACATTAGGTATATTATCTGCTATTGAATATCTCGACTCCTTACCATATGCAGATGTGACTAATATTGGTGTTGCAGGACATAGTATGGGAGCATTTGCTACATGGGCTACTGCGCTTGAACACAAAAATATTACCGCTTCAGTTTTACTTGGAGGCCTCCCTGATCTTAGCTCTGATGGTGAAAATAGCGGTAAGTTTAACGCTACTTTTCCAAAGAATGTGCTAATTGCGATTGGGAAATATGATGAGTTTTTTGGAAATATTGAAGCTTTGAACACAGAATTGATGGATTTATTCGGAACATCTAGTCCAGTAGTGCCTAATTATGCTTTTTATGGTAGTTTTCATCCTGATGACCAGGATGCAAGACGTCTGGTTATTTCTGAGACTATTCATATTTTAGAACCAATAGATCCAGTAATAGTCACGGAAACGATTCAATGGATGCAGAATGCACTGAAGACAGAGGGGCATTTCGATGATTATTTTGTCCCACACAATAACCATATCTATTCCTACCGTGATATTGCTTCTATAGTTTCTCTTATCTCGATTGTGAGTCTCTTTTTGTCGGTCTTACCTCTATTATACAATTTTAAAGTCTTTAAGGAAGAAAAGGATACTCTTAGTTTTGAATTTACAAAACCCGTGCTCATAAATACAAGTTTAGTTTGGGGGTGTCTCGCTATTATACTTTACTTTCCAGTAATGCTTATTGGAACATTTATTCCAATTCCCCCCATGACTTATGCTTCTTCAATAACATTATGGTTTTTCACGATTAATGTAGGACTCTTAACTCTTACATTACTGTTCCCTTCTTATTTTGGTATCAGTTTCTCTCCTAAAGAAGTTTTCAGAAGAAAATCCCAATTATGGGAACCCAGAAAAGGTGTGGGATTAGCGATTTCTCTTGTTGTTTGTCTATATGTATTCATGTTTCTACTCGAAATTATTTTCTCAATAAATTTAGGTTTTATAATTACTCTGTTCGCAAATCTCCTCCAAGTTCCACGAATAATTAGTTTTCTGATACTATTACCATTGTTTTTCGTCTACTTCATAATTGATGGATTAATGTTCTATTCACACCCAAATGCAATAAATAGAGAATCAGAACTCACTGATGAGCTAATAGGATTAATAAAATTACTAATAGCAAAATCTTGGCCATTTATCCTAATTGTTATTGGTATATACATTCCTCGGGTAATATTTGGTATTAATTTACTACCAGGTGGATTAATTGCACTTTCAATCCAATTTTTTTGGGTAATGGGAATATTCATTATGGCTGGATCAATGATTTCATGGTTTTGGTATCGACACAACAATTCCATCTTACCTGGAGCAGTATGTAACACCTTACTATTTGTTTGGATTCTTACCTCAGTTCTCCCAATCTAAGGAAGATCAGGGTGATTATCCAGAAGAGGATTGACAACCGAAATTTATTATATTTAATGAATAGTTTGAATCGTAGGAGTACTATTAGATGGGCAAATTACTATGGAATCCCTCTGAAAAACAAATTGAACGGGCAAATATGACTCGATTCATGAAGTATGTAAACGATAAATATAACCTTCAATTAACGAATTATCAAGAGTTGCACACATGGTCAACACGAAGTATTGAGGATTTTTGGGCAACATTATGGGATTTTACAGATATTATCTCCTCCCGTACATACGATAAAGTTGGTAAGAACTTAGATCAATTCATTGATAATGAATGGTTTCCAGGAGCAAGATTAAACTTTGCAGAAAATCTATTAAGGTATAAAGATGATCAGTTGGCATTTATATTTCGTGGAGAAGCTCAGTATCGTGAAACAATGACCTATTATGAACTTAATTTGAAAGTAGCGCAACTTTCACAGTCTTTACGAGAAATGGGGCTTAAGAAAGGTGATTTTGTAGCAGCTTACCAACCGAACCTTATTGAAACCATTATCGCAATGCTTGCAGCAACAAGTATTGGTGCAACCTGGGCTTCCTGTGGAGGTGAATTAGGGCCCGATGCGGTTCTTGATCGTCTGGGGCAAATTAATCCCAAGGTTTTGTTCACTGCTGACGGTTATTTCTACAAAGGAACGACTATCGATCTTATTCCTAATGTTAGGAAAGCTCTTCAAGGATTAAAATCAGTAGAGAAAGTGATCGTAACCTCTTATACAAAAAAAGACGGGTTGGATCTTTCTACGATTCCCAAAGCGATTTCAATGAAGGAATTTACCTCTCCATCACTTACATCGCAAATAGAATTTGAGCAAGTGAAATTTAATCACCCTGGATATGTTATGTTCAGTTCTGGCACAACAGGTAAGCCTAAATCGATGGTTCAAGGCGCTGGTGGTGTTCTTTTAACCCAATTAAGGGATTTAATGTTGCATACAGATCTAACAAGAAGCGATCGTATAACCTACATTACTTCTCCATCATGGATGATGTGGAACTGGTTAACGACGGCATTAGCTGTCGGAGCAACCATATTTCTTTATGATGGTAATCCCCTTTTTCCAAGCTGGGAAGCAATGTGGGAAATAATCGAGAAAGAAAGAATTAATATTTTTGGAACCTCTGCAAGTTACCTCCATTATCTACATGGAATCGGAGCAAACCCTGCTCAATTATATGATTTATCCTCATTAAGAGTAATCTCACAGACAGCTTCACCGATTTCCGCTGAGGTAAATGAATGGATGTATTCAGCAATCAAAAAGGATATGCATTTTAACTCAATAACAGGGGGGTCAGACTTAAATGCAATCTTTGCTGGTGGTTGTCCAATTCTTCCTGTTTATGCAGGTCAGCTCCAAGCAAATGCCCTAGGAATGCGTATTGAAGCGTTTGATGAGAATGGAAATCCAACTCGAGATCAACAAGGAGAACTTGTCTGTGAAAATCCGTCTCCAAGCATGCCTCTCTACTTTTGGAATGATCCTGAAAATGTACGTTACAAGAATGCCTATTTTAATTATTACACAAATCTTGATAAGATCGTATGGAGACATGGAGATTATATAATCATCCATAGTGATACTGGAGGAATGACTGTCCTGGGTCGTTCTGATGCAGTATTAAAACCTTCTGGAGTAAGAATTGGTACATCCGAGATCTATAACATTGTAGAATCCCTTCCAGAGATAGCAGATAGTCTCGCTATCGGTCAAAAATGGAAAAATGATCAAAGAATTATCCTTTTTGTAAAACTTGTTGCAAATTCGTCCCTTACAGATGAACTACGGAAAAAAATCAAGATGGAGCTTAGAGCAAAAGCCTCTCCTAGACACGTTCCTGCAATTATTAAGGAAACTCCTGATATTCCATATACCTTTAGTATGAAAAAAGTTGAAATGGCTGTCACAAACATAATACATGGGAAACCCGTCACAAATCGCGATGCTCTTTCCAATCCGGAATCATTAGATTTTTATGAGAAAATCCGAGGAGACATTTCAAAATAGTCTGAAAAACTGTTCATCAAGTAGATACTACATCCTTGAGTTTAACACTCAATCATTAACTTAGTTCAAAATAAACGTTTATAGCAGAATAAAATATTAAAAGCCCCAATAAATCTCACTTATTGGTGAATTTTCATGGTAGAAATCTTAAGAAAAACAATGCCAGCGTCTAAAAGTTTTGATGAAATTGTTGAGCACGTAGAATCTATAGTAGCTGGTGAAGGATTTACAGTCCTATTAACAAAATCAATCGATAAGGTAATTGAGACTAAACTTGGTGTAAAAGATTATCCTCGGTATACAAGTATCATGGCTTGTGGAGCTGACTTAGCAAAGGCTGCTTTAGATGTAGACAAGAATGTTGGTACTTTATTCCCCTGTAGCTTTGTGGTTTATGAAGAAGGCTCTGAAATTAAAGTAGCGCATGTATCAATCATGAAAATAGCTGCTGAATTAGAGCTAGCTTCTAAAGAAGGAATGGCCCCTGTGATCAAGAAAACTAGTGAACGGGTACACGCAGCTTGGGATAAGATATAGATTTTTGATATGAACACTTCCTAACCCTCCCTTTTTCTTCTTCTAAACCCTTCACTAATTCTTTTTGAATATAATTTTTACAGCGAATCATTTTATATTACTCTCCCAATGATAAAAACAGGAGATCACATGAGCAATACTATTACGATTAGGAATTATCAAGGAGAAGATTGGCCATCAGTGAAACTGGTATTACTAGAATCAGATATTTATACTGCATATGGTCCCACTGTGCTCAAAAGTGAAAAAGGTCGAATAGATTTCTTTGTACAAGTTCCTGAAAAGGGAAGAGTGTTTACTGTATGCATTACAAAGAATTCATCTAATGAAGATGATGATGGAAAAGAGAAGACGGAACAGGCAGAATCTCAGGAACTTGTCGTTGGATTTGCAGTAATCGATTTCTTCAGTCGTGGTATATTCATATTGACCCTGATCATTGGGAAGCAATACCGGGGAATGGGGTATGGTAAGCAATTAATGGAACATATTAAGAAGTTTGCTAAGAAGAATACTCAATATACTATTCTTAGATGCTTTGCAGATGAACAGTTAGTTAATGCTCATACCTTTCTTTTAAAACAAGGATTCAGAGTGTGTGGATTTGTAGAACATGACTTAACGTTGAATCATTCGTCCATTCATTATTTTTATCCCTTACGAGAAGATGATGAAGATGAGCAGGACCTATTGATATCCGCTTAAGTATTTCAAATAGAGTATACGTTACGATTTTTCCTCTGAATAACGATTGAAAAACGTAAATTCCTCAACTGATTTTCGTTTAGGTCTATTAGGTTCAGTTTCTTTTTGTTTTTCACTCATTTCATCAGGATATTCAGATGCATGTTTCCCAACTATTATTAAAGTAATAAGTGAATAATCTTTTGGAATATTGAGGACTTCTTTCGATTTTTCTAGGTCAAATCCTGCAATTGGATGGGCTACTAAACCCATTTCAGTTAGTAATAGAATTAAATAAGCAGTTGCCATACCAGTATCAAATAAGAAATAGGGATCCCGATTAGAGATTTGACAATCTAAGCTTGTTTCAGAAAACACTGCTACAACCATTGAGGCATTCTTTGCCCATGCATTGCCACGATTTAAACAAGTAAAAAGTGTTTGGAGAGTTTCAGGATCTAAAACAAAGATATAGCGCCAAGGTTGGTTATTCATACAGCTGGGACTGAGTGATACAAGTTTAGCAATCTTTTTTATTTCTTCTGGGGAAATAGGCACATATTCAAGTGCTCGATACGCTCTTCTCGACTGGATTAACGTGTCTAACATAAGTACATTATTCTCCTAAGATGATTTTGTAGATAATAGTTTTAAAAATCAATTGCCTTTAAGGACTCCCCCTCTATTTTCAAAATATACAAATTATTGCTTCTTTTGCTTCATCCGTTTTCTTTTTTCCTTCGGATCGAATAATGACTCCATATCATCAAGAAGTCCATCATATAAATCTCCAAAAGCTTCTTGACTTTGTTCATCAGAAAGCGCGATTCCTCCTTCCTGAATTGTCGCTGCATGCTGTGATAATGAATTGTATTCAGGAGATCCCACTGGGAATCTTGATGCGGTTTTTAAACAAAAAGTAACGATCTCTGATAGACCTTCCTTGTCTTCAAGTTCTTGAAACATCTTAGTTGATTTGTAAATTTGATCAATTGCGTCATTGAAATTCCCTTCAGTAAATGCAATTTTTGCTGATGTCAAAAGGAACTTAGCTTCTTCTTGCGGTTGATTATTCTCTTTAAAGTGAACTATCAAATTTTCTCTTTCTGATATTGCTAATTGATTGCCAACGGGAGATTTATACAGTTCTTCATATATTTCTGCAATTTTAGTTATATATCGATCAGTTCCTTTTACCCCAAATGCTTTTAATTTATCTGATGCAGAATTAATTAAAGCAATGGCGATTTCTGGATTCTCCTCAAGAAGACTTCTTCCTGCAGAATAAAACATGTTTGTTATCTCATAGAGTAGGTCTTCATTCTGATTCTCAAGTGCTATATCCAAGCTCTTACCACCCCATTCAAGGAGTGTGGGGAAATCACCATTCATTAAGAGGAATCTAGCTCTTTCAAGATTATGTTCCGTCACCCCTGTGGTATATGATATTGCTGAATTTAATTCAATTAGTAAATTATAAAGCTGAATTACTGCTGGTTGGTTCTGTTGTTCCTTATAGGAATTTAATCCGTGTTCGATAATATCTGTACTTAGACGCTTAATAGTTTCATGATATTCTTCCAGGTATTTCGCTTCATCACCGGCTTGTGTCCACATGGTTAGAGCAAGGTCTAAACGAAGTGGTGAAAATAGTATAGCATTATCCTTGTAAAGACGAACTGCTTGAGTTTTCATATCTGAGTCGGTGAGTATTTGAAAAAGAGCTTGTAGGATAGCCCATGCCTCATCAAACTGTTCATCATGGATACGTGACTTCTGATCACGATCGAGTAAAGAAACAACTTTATCAGTAAATTCATCATTTTCGGCATCAAGTCGTTTTAAAAATGCAAACGTCTGTCCATAAATAGTAATCGCTTGTTGATAGTCTTCTTTTTCCGAAGAAAGCTTTTCCATCACGGGCCAAATAAACGAGATAAATTGATCAGGCTTATTTATCTTTTCGTGGAAGTCTAAACTTAAGAGAATCATATCAATAATATTGATTTGTTTATCCAGACCTAAAATAAAGTTATTAGTCCACTCTACTACCTCTTCTAAATGGGGATGGGTTTTACTTTCTGCATAATGTATGGTAAAGTCTTTCATGAGGTAATTATTAATTTCAGATAAGTAACCTGGTTCATTCACCTTTTCTGCGAGGTTATGGACAAATGGGAAGATGAAAGTATTGAATACAGCTTTTTTGTGAACTAAAGAAGAAATTTTTTCCAGTTGGTTTGCGATAAACAATTTTTTTGCTAGAATTGGAGATGAAAACGTTTGATCTATCAGATACTGGAGATTTCGTAGTACAATTTGATCAAGTTCGGTTTCATCTGCTGCTAATTGGGTTGACTTAGAGATCATCTCAATTGCCAGTTCTGGATTTTTCTCTAATAAATTCGTTCCAATTTTAAAATAGAAATCCGCTGCTAATTCTTTGTTGTAAGAAGAGTAAATCTCAAATGCCTGTTCAGCATATACTGTAGCAAGATCAATTAAATCCGAATTAATAGCTTTATAAGTGGTGGCTGCTAATACTTCTCCATGCTTCTCCGTTGAAATAGCAGCTCCGCATTTACTACTTAGTGTTAGAAATTTCAGAAGGAACTCATGAGTACTGTCATACTGTGAAAAGAAGGGGTCTGAACGGGTAGTGAGATACTCGAGGAGTGATTGAAGTTTCTCTTTTGCATCAATCTTGTGAAAATTCGAATATCCCCTTTCTAGGAATTCATATTCATATTTCGTTTTCTTTTCTTGACCAAGAGTTTGAGCAAATGAAAAAGCTGTATCACCAGCCATTGCTATATCTCCAAAGTATGTGAATAGATCAACAATTGCTATCAATTGAGTGGCTGCATCATCTAGTTTTCCTTCGCTTAACATGACACCAAAGTTACTTTGAAGAAAAGTAGTAATTTCTCTTGCTCTCCCTGATTCTTGATATAAATCCCACCAAGTTCGTGCGCAATATTCAAAATATGGAAGTGAACGAATTCTGAGTTTCTTATCAAACATTAATTGGGCATAATTAAATAGATACTCAACCGTTTGATTTATAATATCGTCATCTACTGATTTGGCTAAATTAATTCTTTGAATAAGATAGCTAATCCCTTTGTTATTCTGAAATTCGATCGAACCCTTTTTAACTAATAGCATACGTGAATTCAGAGTATTCTCACAGTGGGTTTGGCCTTGATCAAATAAAAATTCGAATATTTCTCCTGATATATTTTTATCATCATAGTTGATGGCGGCCTCGAAAGCCTCTGCGAGGGTAGTTTTAAAGTCTTCTAGATGATGAGTAGTATTATAAAGCTGAGCAAGGGACCATAAAAACGGTGCTACTCTCGCTGCAGCATCCGCCTCAATAAAACCTGCACTTGCTGTTTTCTGTAGTACACGAGCGATATCTATTTCTTTCTGTGCTTTTTCTAGAGCTTTCATTGCCAATACTTGTGCAATCCTCAGAGAAAGTTCTTTTTGAGTATAAGGAAGTATGCTAGCTTCTTGAGCTTTATAGAACTGCATTAAATTGGCGGTATCTTCCATCGCTTCAGCGGGTCGATTGATATCAATATATCGAGTAACTTTTTCAAGTTTGACTTCAAGGATCTTTTCCATAACCGTTTTATCAAGTAAAATCGATTGGTAGCTATCGATTGCTTTATTAAATAATTCAACACCTTTGTTGTATTTATCTTCTTTACCTAGAAGATGTCCAGGAGCTAATAATTGTTTACCATGATCAAAATAGGCATCTCCTATTTCTTGACTAATTTCATAGGCAACAGTGGTGTTATTAGCAAGTTTATATAGTTCTAGTGACCAAATTAAGACTTTCAACTTTCCCTCTAGTTTAAGATCCCCAATTGTACTCCTCATCCGTCCAGACAGATCTAAAAATGTCGGAAGAAATTCTTTGATTGATTTCTCATCTTCCTCTCTTAATAATTGGTGGTAGTATTGATGAGCGTAATCAAACATCAGGGAATTTTTTCCAGTCTTCTGTGAAGTAAAAAATGCCTTATTATAAAGTTTTAGACTTCTTTGACCATCTGGAATACTCTTGGCTAATTGGAAATATATTTTTGCTGCTTTTTCGAAATTTCCTGCTGTTTCAAAGGCTTGGGCTTTTTCTAACTCCTTTTGAACTTCAGACATTATGAACCAACACTAATCCTCCTCAAAACTGAATAGATTTGATAAATGTAGCTCAACACTTAGAGGAGAAATAAGACAAAAATATAGAGTGCCATTGCTCCAAGATGAATTCCTGTAATCGTGACTCCATATCGAATGTACTCCATGAAAGTGATTGGAACTCCTTCTCTATGACTCATTTCCATGATGTAAATTCCTTTCACGCTACTGATTAAAATAACAGAGTCTGTAATATTTACTACTGCAAGAATTGCCCACCATACAATCCGAGGATCAGTATTTGTACTTAATAGGTCTATTAAGGGTCGTAAAAGAAAAATAAGTGGAATATTTTCAATTATACTTGTTAGCGCTCCAAGAATTCCTGAAAAGGTCACAATACCTATTTCAGGGGAAATTTGAATTAGCCTCAAGGTTGGTTCTTCTAAGAGGCGTGGAAGTTCTGTTTTTTGAATTAGACCCGACATTATGAAAATTCCTGTCAAGAAGAACAACATTGGCCAGTCTATTGCTCTTATAAAGGAATCTACATGATCGGAAAAAAAAATTAAGACAAATACCCCTCCGCCTATGCAAATAATGTCTACTCTAAATCCTACTGAAGTACCTATAGCTAAAAATATTGTAACAAATATAAAAATAATTGAAGCTTTATAGAAATCCTTACGTGAATCTACAAAACTCCATGGGTCAATTGTATGTAACAGACGCTGAAGCTCAACCCCGAAAGTCATTTCTTTTTCTTTCATGGCAAGGAACGAGTCTTTAAACATGATATACGTTATTGGTATGGTGATTAACACCATTATACCGACAAAAGGTAGACTAAGAACAAGGAAATCAAGATAAGACCAATTCTGTTCTAGAGATACATATGCGGCTGTATAGGAAGCAATTGGTGTTAACATACCAGCAAGATTCGAATATACTAGTTCGAGAAATAATATAGGTTTTGGGTCAAATTCAGCAATAGTTGCTATCAAAATTGTTATTGATGAGACAATAATTAGTGCTAACACATTCGTAATCATCATACTTAGTATTACTACAGATAAAGACAGAATCATGGTTAGTACATAAAAGGAACCACGAATACTTCGCAATATGTAAAGTATAAATACTTCTAGCAATCCAGAAGATTTTAACATTTCCATGATTATCGTAACACCAATGATAGTCATAATAAGTTCAATATCAAACCATTGGTATACAATATGGATTTCTTGAATTAAATCCGCATAAATAGCTATCAAAATAGTAATAACCACCCCAACTAAAGTGATAGATACCTTATCTATCTTCTCAGAAGCTATTATGACTAAAATGATAAAGAAAATTCCCGTTAATACATACCCTGTTAGAACATCCACTGGAAGATCGACCTTTAGTTATTTCTAAGGAAAAACGATTGTAAATTCAAATCTACTAATTATTCTCTTTATTAGTAGGTTTTGTACCTAATGCTTTGAGTCTTTTTCTTATGGTTTGTTATCAGGATTCTTACCATATGAGTGAAAATTCAATGCACTGAACGATTCACTCTTAATATAGAATTTCTAAACTTTCTCTATAGAGAACACGCACCTCTGCAGTGAGATAAATGCTTAAGCTCGCCTATCGAAATATTTTCAGGTCAAAACAAAGGTCTTTCCTTCTGATACTTGGAATCACTATGACTCTGGCTCTAGAAACAGCTGTCATTGTCACTGTTGACACAATTTATACTGATTTCCTCTTTGATAATAGAAATCAAAATTACACTGATATCACAGTTCATCCAAGAAAGTGGATGGATTTACCTGAGCTCTTAACTCTAGCTGACAATCTCTCCAGTACCATTGGAGTTAGAAAGGCTTCTGCGGTTTATTATATTTCTAGTGATTTTATAACAAATCGAACTGGTAGTCCTGTAGATGTTCTTATTTATGGAATTAATTCCAAAACGCATCCTGATATTCCTACACTCAATGTAACCAGAGGGTTTAGAAGTGCTAAGAATAAGACTATTCTTATTTCTCAATCAATAGCAAAAACATTAGCAATTGGGTTGGAATCCAAATTAGAGCTGGATGAAAAACCTGAGCTCGGTTTTAAAGGAATAGATCTTACAGTTGGAGGAATTTTCACCGTACCGCCATTCTTTGGTAATCGTGAAACGTCAGCGGTCATTTTGATTGATATAGATACAATAATAACTCTTTTTAATGAGTCAAAGTTGACTGATTCGTTAAAAAGCAAAATTGATGTGATGGTAAAAAATCTTCTAGAAATTCGAAGTACTGCTGATTTTATCAAAGATAAATTTGGACCAAACTATTCTGTTTTTGCAGAAAAAGACATTTCTGAACTACAAGCGCTCGGAATTAGCGCCTATTCTGTCGCAATGAACCTTGTAGTCCTTTCCTCGTTATTAGTGGAGTTTTTATTCACCACCAATATGCTCGCTATTGTCGTTAGGGAACGACAAAAGGAATATGGAATATTTAGAACAATGGGATTGAAATCTACTCAGTTACTCACCCTAATCTTCTACGAAGTATTAATTTATTCAGTAATAGGTAGCATTTTTGGGATTTTATCAGGAATTGCGGTTTCGAACATCCTTGTGGGGATCCTCGATCAATTCTACACAAGTTTAGATTTCCAAGTAATAATTGCAAAACCCTCCTCATTAGCAATTATTTTCATTTCAGGGATTACTGTTGCCCTCCTTTCAGGATTATATCCCACATATTTAAGTATAAAAGTCCCTGTTGTACAAAACATCCATTCAAGGATGAGTACACATAGCTACAGTCTTATGAAGGACTATTGGAAGTATATTGTCTATACTGGAGCATTATTGACCGTTTCAGGATTTCTTCTCTCTTATTTTGTAGGTCCAGCCAGATTTCTAAAATTCTCGTTATTTTCCAGTCACTTTTTTGTGATCATATTCTTGTTTCTTGGTACTTTGCTTATAGAGGCGGGGCTATTAATATTTATGCCAAGGATAGGGGAAAGATTCTTTGTTATGTTTGATAAAGTTTCTAGAACGATATCCATGCGGAACATCGCTAAGGAGTTCCAAAGATCACTCTTTACGATAATGACATCCACTGTTGCATTAACATTTGTAATCTTTGTAGGTATTGTATCCACTGCAGTAATTGCCAGTGTTCCTCAATATTATGAAGGTCAATGGGGAACAACTATTGATATCGTAATTGAAACTAGTGATAATAACCTTTTACCAGTGAATTTTACGGAACAGCTCGATTCTATAGAAATGGTTAGGCAGTCAGGATTTTTGCAAGAGACCCGAACTGAAATAGGAAACTTAAATAGTTATGTTTATGGTGTGGAACCATCACAATATAAACACTTCGGGGAGATTGTATTTGATTCGGTTCTCGATAATGATTCTCATGAAATTCTTGCAGAAAATTCCACAAACCAGACAAATGTGTTGATCTCTGATCTTCTTTATAATTCGCTCAATGTCCCACTGGGTCAGGAAGTACCGTTAAAATATTCAGCAAACAGTACAATAAATGTTACTCTAGCAGCTGTGATAAAAGGAAATGCATTTTTGGGAAACGGGAGATATTTATATATAGCCTCCGATAAGTTTCGAACCCTGTTTAATTCTTCATTAGCTAAAATCTTTATTTGTGATATCTATGAAGACCAAAATGTTGTAAGAGCTCGAAATAATATAACAGATTCATTTGTTTTTCTCGATCGTGACAATGTTGTTAGTATTGATCTTTATCGGAATATCATTACTAATAGCTTACAGTTTCAAGCAAATCTCTTCCAAGTGCTTTTCATGGAGTCATTCATCTTAGCTGGAATTTCGCAATTTGTGGGCATTCTTTTATCTACTTTGCAGATGGAAAGAGAGATGGGGATTATGCGAAGTATGGGTTTAACGAAAAGGGGTGTTTTTACTGTTTTTCTTGCAGAATCATTCGCACTCGGAGTTTCAGCAATAATTTTCGGGTTATTTGATGGTATACTGGGAGCAGGGTTGCTTTTGTGGTATATTTCATTCAGTATACCCATTACTTTGCATCTCCCCCTTGTTAACATAATTACTTGGTTACTAGTGTCCTTAGGTTTCACATTCGTTAGTACATTTATACCTGCATATCGCTCAAGTCACAAAGAAGTCATTGCCACAATCTCGGCAAGGCCAATGAGGATTTATAAGAAGAAGAAAAAAAGAAGAAGATTATTTCCAAAATTCATGCAAGAAGAAGAACTCTTATTTCCAACCTATTTAAAGGTTTTACTTAATGCATTGATTGTTCTTTATTATTTCTGGGTTCTAATTTTTGCGTATTGGTTCTTTTTCGAATGGTTCTTTTGAGCGGAATCAACCAGAGCTTGGTAGATTAAAGATGCAGTTAGACTCTTCGCAAACTTTTATGAAATGATGTCCCAATCCAAAGTAATAGTTATTAATATTCATCAATTAACAATACTTGATATTAGAGGTGTATGTGATGGAACAAAGAGGTCATTTAGAGTGGAATGTTAAAGATCTAGTACAGAGAAGGAATAAATTTCCAGATAGTAAAGAAACAAGCAAAATTATCGATGAGCAAAATGTACGGCGTTCATTCGCTAAATTTCCTAATTCTAGCTTAGATATTGAGGGAATGGTTGTGTG
The DNA here is from genome assembly GCA_016839815.1 of Candidatus Hodarchaeota archaeon. Taxonomy (GTDB): domain Archaea; phylum Asgardarchaeota; class Heimdallarchaeia; order Hodarchaeales; family Hodarchaeaceae; genus Hodarchaeum. Next base: position 32,465 of record JAEOTM010000183.1, on the reverse strand, counting down.
GTTAGAAAAGATGGCCCAGTATATTCCGATTTCATCGGATAAAGAATTAGAAGAGATAATAAAACTAATGGTCATTCTTAGTAAAGAACGAGCTCGATTTAATTATCTTTATGATAGGCCTGGCTTGGAATTAATGAAAAGTGTGAGGGAATGTATGATCAGATATTTTGTCGTTTTATCTGAAATAAGAGCAGAAAGAAAAGAATTTTTTGAATATTGGCATTTAGATGAGCAATGGATCCTGGAGTGGAGTTTAGTGTTACTAGGAATAAAACCTCAAGAGAAAATGGGAAAATACGGTTTTCCTGATATTATTGCCAGAGAATTCTTAAATCTATTGGCGTTAGAATTAGCGTGTGCAGATTCCGTAACCAAATTAGAAGCTCCAATGATTAGAATGCAGTCCTCAAGGGAAGTAAAAGAGAATTATATATTTATTCCCACACAAGTTGCTGCGGAGGAATATCGAGTCACTGTAGACAAAATATGTTCGAATCAACAATCTTTCTCAGAATGGGTAAGAGAAATCCAAACATATTATGATTTGCCAAAGGTATAAGGTTTAAGAATTTATTCGTAAAGAAAGCATCCCACACAAGTATCTTCGGTAAAAATCCGAGGTGGTTTTTGGGATTTACATTTGTCCATTACATATCTACATCTGGGATTGAATTTACACCCACTAGGCCAGTCATTTGGCTTTGGAGTTTTTCCAGGGATTTCTTCTAAAAGACCATCTTTTGCTACAGCATACCACGGTAACGCGTTTAACAGACACTGTGAATAAGGATGAAGTGGATTACTCAGAAATTTTGAGACAGAACAAATTTCTACAACTTCTCCACCATACATCACAGCTATTGTATCTGCAAGACGAGTTGCTGCTCCAATATTATGAGTGGCAAAAATATAAGAGCCACCTAGGTCTTTCTTTAGGGAATGAATTAAGTCTATTATTATTGCTTGATTTACAGCATCCAGTGATGCGAGAGGTTCATCTGCTAGGAGAATTTCTGGATCTGCAATCAAAGCCATTGAAATACACACACGCTGAGCCTGTCCATGACTCAAACTATCAACATATTTTTTATAATTAGTTTTAGGCGCAGGAAGAGCTACTTTTCCCAGATATTCATAGACTCTCTCTTTAATGGTCTCTTGTCTTAAGGAAAGTCGCTCTAAAAGAATTTCTCCGGACTGAAAACCAATGGTTAGCCACGGATTCAAGGATTCTTTGGGTAATTGAGGAATATAACCAAATACTAGTCCTCTCAAATTATTCATTTCTACATTATTTAGGGATAAAAGATTGATCGGATTTAAGCCGTCAGGGGGATAATAAAGGATTTCTCCTTCTTTATGTGAAAGGTAATCAGCAAAGAGCTGGAGAATTGCTGTAAGCAGGGTTGATTTCCCGCAGCCAGTCTCACCTATCAAACCTATAGATTCACCTCTATGAAGAGAAAGTGAGGTACCATCAACAGCTTTAATCACAAGTTGTTCCAATTCATAAGTATAGTCAATTCCATCATGTTCTCGTTTTTCACGCCCAAAAGACCAGTAGTTTTCAATTGCTTGTTTCTCGAGGGGCTTAGGTTCGAACGATGGACGATATTGGAGCATTTCCATAATTTTTGCATCTAATCCTTGTGTTAAATCAAACCCCTTCAATTGATAATAGCATTTTAAATCATTTATTTTTAAAATTATGTCGTTATTCAATTGGAAACTCATGAGAGAAAGCCCTCAAATAAGATGTACGACTTTGAAGATGCAACACTATTGGTAGATTATACGGTAGAGATAAATTTCCCTGCAATCTGAAATGTATTTAAGAGAAAACCGTTTTTACGTTTTCTCTTTGATTAACTCAATTATCCTTAGGTTTATGCGAATTAATATCTACGCTTGAGAAAGACAGCCGTGCTAAGAAAGATAAATGCGAATCCTGCACATATTATGCTGTAGAGAAATGCCTCATCCGCTCGATTAGAATAGTATTGAGCAAGAGCGACCCTTCCTCCATTGTAATAATAATCTGCTTTGTCTTGATGGATTCCAACAGCTAAGAAGAATACTAATGCAAGTATGATAATCGGTATAGCAAGTATAACGGAAATTTGGACTATTAAACGTTCATTTTTCTTTGAAATTTGCATATTTTTCACCATTAAGTAAATAAGATGAGCAGAGAGATCATAGTTTTTCTTATAATCACGGTAAATGTCTTATAAATCCGAATGGAGTTATAATTTTTGTTATATTTAATTTTTCTGGGAAGTGCAATTTGTATTACATGAAAACCTTAAGTCAGAATAATAGGGGGATATTTTCTTCGAGAAAGAAACAAATCAATCTGCCTAATTCCACTAATACGTACTCAGTTAATTATGATTTATTTGATGAACCAAATGAACTAGGTCAACATCTATTCTAAAACATGAAGTTTAATCCAGTTTCCTAGTAAATGGATTATCCCATCTAGTACAAAGTTAATCACTTATATAATATAAATAAGGGACATCTATTTAAATCAAGTTCCTCATTTAGCGTAAGAATCCTCAATTAGACCCCTCTAATGAAATAAATTACTATTCCATTATACTATCTAGGTGTAATTGGAATGTCATAACTGAGAACTTCACCAGTCATAATCTATTTAAACTAAAAACTATAGATTTGCTTTGGAATAAACTCCCGTATCACCTTGATTCTATTCAATAGCCACTGTTATATTATACTTAATTTATAATCTGGCAGTCTAATTAACACTTTTCAGGAATACAAGGTTATATCTAAAAGATACAAAGAAATATTTTGTAGGTGTACTCACAAAATGAAACTAAAAAGTAAAATTACGCTTTATGCGTTTTTCACTACCTTAGTTTTCTTAGCAAATGCCGCAAGTCCAGTGGTTGCAAGTGTTTCACAAGTCAATTATCCTGATACATTGATTATCGAAACAATTTCCGAACCACAAACACTTGACCCAGGCAGCAGCTATGAAACCTTTGGTGGTGGAATAGTTGATGGTATGTATGAATTTTTGATTACATACGGTCATAATCCTAGTGATCTTCAAGGTGAAGTCGCGTCAAGCTGGGCTGTCGCCCCTGACGGACAATCAATCAACTTCACAATTGAACCAGGTCACTATTTCGTTCTCCCAGAAACAGGAGCATCAACAGGCATTGAAATCAATGCATGGCACGTAAAATACTCCATTGATCGTACAAACATTATGGCCGATCCAAGTGGATATGGTTGGATGTTAGATGGTCTGATTTCAGGTGCCAATTCCGCTCAAGACCTCAATATATCTGAAGCACAAGATTACATTGCTGCTGGCGGTGTAGAAGTACTTGCTGATGATTTAGTTCGAGTTAATCTTGAATTTGCTTATGCAGCTGCAGTTACCATCTTTGCATTTAATGCAGGTGTCGTTGTGAACCCTGTATGGATTGCAGAAAATGCACCAGCATCCTATACACAGGATTCAGGAACAGGAACTCTAGCAGATAATACCTCAGGTCAATTTTCCTTTAACGATTGGTTCGTTGGCGAGAACGTCACTGAAATTATGGTTGACAAGCTTGGTTTCGACCCAGCATGGGATCCCCTAGACTCTGGTGTTGTTCCCTCCACTGGTGTTGATAGTTCTTATCGTCATGAAGCTATGACCCTATCTGGTTGTGGAAGTGGACCTTACTACCTCGTTCCATCTGAAACCCAATTTGGTCAAGCAATCAAGCTAGAAAAGAATGAACTTTGGGAAGGTTTCGTCAGTGGACAAGGTGGTAGCACATGGCCAAATGCCGTAGATACTGTCTTGATCAAGACAGTCAATGTACCAACCACCCGTTTACTTGATTTACAACTAGGTGAAACTGATTTTGCCTCTGGAATGACTGAACTTGCCCCCGAAATCATAGATATAGACGCTTTCCTTGCTGATGGTACTCTTGACCCCATCATTGATGGTGTTACTGTAAACCAAAATCCTGGATTGACTGTTATGTTTTTGGGTATGAATCAAAAAGATGTCATAGATTCTGAATGGATGGAAGAAGCATCGTTTTCCACATATAATGCCAGTGATTGGTATCCTTATGCATGGAGTGAAGCAGTTGGAAATCCCCCCTTCTCCGATGATAGAGCAGTTCATAACAATCCATTTGCGAACTATTTATTCCGTCAAGCCTTTATTAAATCCTTAGATGGTGAAGCTTACATTGCTGAAGTATTGAATGGATTTGGTATAATTCCTCAAGGATGTATTCCTGAGGGTCTTATGGGCCATTTAGACACTTTGATCGATGATGGTTATCAACCCGTATTCGATCCCGATGGTGCAAAATCCCTCTTTGAAACACTAGGCTGGAAAGGCGCAATTACTATTGCTTTCAACGAAGGTAATACCGTCCGTCGAGCTGCTGCGCTCTTGTTAGAAAGTGCTATTGAAGGAATGAATGTCGGAATTAGTATCAGCATCAGAGAAATTAGCTGGCCTACATACTTATCCATTAAACTGGACCTCCCAGCATTCTTAATTGGATGGGCACCTGATTACGCAGACCCTGACAACTATGTTGATCCATTCTACAAAACATACTTCGCTGGCCAAACTAACTACACAAATCCCGTTGTTAACCAGATGATTGATGACGCTAAAGCTGAACCAGATCAAGCAGTTCGTGAACAATTGTACTTTGACATTGAAAGGAATGCCTCATTAGACTATCCATTCATGCCACTGTACCAAGGATATGGTCTTGGCGTTCGGAAAGACTGGATCCAAGGTGACTACGAAAGTGTTACCAACCCCATGAGAAACGAATATCAACCCTGGGAGCGATTAGAGAAATACGAATTCGTCGAACCTGAAACCACCACTACCACCACTGAACCTGACACCACCCCCACGGGAACAGAAACTGAACCAGAACCAACGACAACTGACGAACCTACCGATGACGGTGGACCTGGATTCGAATTTGCAGCATTCTTAATTGCAGCTTCGGTAATGGCTATTTTCTATCGTAAGAGAAGACGTTAAGTCTTCTACCTCTTTTTCTTTTTTTCTCTTTAATTTAAGATCAATTTTGTATAAACCATCTATCTTAATTTTTCTTTTTGGTGAATTTTTAATTTTTAATCCTATAAATCCAAAGAGGTTTATTCTGTCTATACGAAAAAAGATTTAAAGGAAGTAACCTACCCAATCAGTAATGAGGTACAGAAGCTACCTAATAAAACGCATTATTTTTCTTCTACCGATGTTATTCGGAATTAGTTTTATTACATGGTTCCTAAGCGATATTGCGGGAGATCCTCTTGCAGCCTATGTCACTCCGAATACGGTATTAACAGAAGAACTCGAAGCCGAATTGAGGGAAAGATATGGATTAAATAGACCTTGGCCAGTTAGATTTCTAGATTACATACTTAACCTGTTAAAAGGAGACTGGGGAAATAGCTATATAGGGGGAAGAGAAGTTCCAGTTCTCAAACATCTTCAAAATGCTTTTCCTGCAACCATAGAATTAGGTTTGACTGCAATGATCATTACGGTAATAATAGGTGTCCCAGCAGGAGTATACACAGCAACAGAGAAGCGACCAAAAGTAAACATTTTATTGAAAGGAGTATCAATAACTGGGATGTCCATCCCCTCATTTCTACTTGCTATAATTGTACAATACCTGATAATTCAGGTATTTTTTACGATAGCACTAACATCTAAAGACTCCTTTATAATGAATTGGGCCCCATACCATTTCAGATACAATATCTGGGAATTAACGTACCCTAATCGTATTCTTTTCGGTTTATTACCTACAACAGGATTCCTTATGATAGATAGTCTCCTTGCACCTGATCTCCTCTTATTTATTGACGCATTTTTTCATTTAATTACACCAGCACTTATTATCGCTTTTTCTCAAATTCTGATAATCTCTAGAATGACAAGAAATGCCATGGTGGAAGTTTTAAAAGAGGATTATATTCTCTTGGCAAGAGCAAAGGGGTTACCAGAAAAAATAATAATCTATCGTCATGCCCTCAAGAATGCTGCTGCACAGGTAACGACTATTGTAAGTATTGTATTTGCCAACTTATTAACGGGGGTCATATTCGTTGAAATTGTATATGACTGGCCTGGATTAGGAAGTCTCATGCTGGCTGGAGTTAAAAGTCTTGATATGCCAACGATCAACGGTTTTGTGGTCTTTTCAACCCTCATTTATGTTCTTGTTAATCTAGCTGTTGATATCTTGTATGGATTGATAGATCCAAGAATTCGGAATTAAGTAACAAATAAAGTGAAATATGAAGAATGAGGATTCTTTCTTTCAAGTAGCTCGAAATTGATGGAAAATAAAAGACAGAAGAAATAGAATCCCCATAATTAGAAGTAAGGGAAGAAAAACTGTTTGTATGAGGGCAATAAACAGTGCAATATAGTCTTTGAAGTCGAGTTGAGTTCCTGCTAGATCACTTTCTGTATGTTCCGATGTGAGGCTTAGATACTGGGATTGGATTGGAGCTGAAAGAAAAGGATCATTTGTTGGGAGAATAGGCTCCTCTTTTTTATCAGTACTCATTTGTTCTTCCCTTTTGATTATTCTCGGAAATGACAGGCTATGTAATGGAACGATCCAGTCTTTTCCAATTCAGGTACTTTTTCTGTGCATATCTGCCTGGCTTCAGGACATCTTGTGTGAAAACGACATCCTGGGGGTGGATTCGCAGGATTAGGGACATCTCCACGAAGAATGATCTGCTTTTTCTCGTATAGAGGATCAGGAATCGGTAATGCAGATCCAAGAGCTAAGGTATAAGGGTGAACTTCAGATCCTTTCAAGGTGAAAATTCGTTTTGGTCCAATTTCCAAGATCTTTCCAAGATACATTACCATAACAATATCACTCATATGAGTAACAACTGACAGATCATGAGAGATAAACATATACGTCAAATTACGTATTTTCTGAAGACGTTTCAGCAAATTTAAGACACGAGCTTGTACCGACACATCAACTGAAGCTGTTGGTTCATCCAATACCACAAAATGAGGATTCAGGACTAATGCACGAGCGATACAAATCCGCTGTCTCTGGCCACCGCTGAACTCATGTGGGAATCGGTTTAAATGTTCAAGATCTAATCCCACTTCTCTCATTACTCTGAGAATGTAATTATTAATCTGTCTTTTACGCAGGGTCTTGTGAACGAGCAAAGGTTCCCTTAAAATGTTTTTAACCATCATTCTGGGATTAAGACTTGCATAGGGGTCTTGAAATACGATTTGCATCTGTCTACGATATTTTCGATATTTCCTAAGACTCATTTTAGCAATGTTATCTCCTTCAAAAAAAACATCACCAGAGGTGGGTTGACTTAATCGTAAAATTGTTCTTCCAAGTGTTGTTTTTCCACATCCAGATTCACCTACGACTCCAATGGTTTTCCCTCTGGGAACATCAAAGGAAACATCATCTACTGCATGAACATGACCGACGACCCGAGACATGATTCCACTGGTTATTGGGAAATATTTCACTAAATTCCTCGCACTTAATATGAAGTCCGTCTCATCCGTCTCATGCTCGGGATTTAAGTCACTTATTTGGGTTTGATTCTCACTTGTACTCATTTTTCTCACATTTTATTTGTGTGTTCACGTCCTCGGACATGGCAATGGACCCAGTGCCCAGGAAGCACTTGAACCAATTTTGGTCGTTCTTGGACACAAATATCCTCTTTTAGAGGGCATCGAGGATGGAATCTGCATCCTGAGGGAGGATTAACCAGATTGGGAACTACTCCATCAATAGAATTCAAGATCTCTTTAGGTTTGTGGAGAAGTGGTATTGATTTCAATAATCCTTGAGTGTATGGATGAATAGGATCGGTAAAGATTTCCTTGGTTGTGGCGACTTCAGCAACCTGACCTCCATATAAGACGGCAACTCGGTCACACATTTCAGCAACTATGCCTAGATTATGGGTGACGAATATTAGTGTTCGACCCAAATCCTTTTTTAATTTATTCAACAAATTGAGGATTTGTGCCTGAATAGTTACGTCTAGTGCGGTGGTGGCTTCATCAGCAATAATAATATCAGGATCTGCTGCGATGGACATTGCTATTAGAACTCTTTGCCTCATCCCTCCTGATAACTCATGAGGATATCGTTTAAATAATTCGGCGGCGTCGGGGAGTTTGACCAACTCAAATATTTCAACTACTTTCTCTTTCAAGTATCTAGATAACTTTTTTTTATTATCTAGGATCTCTTTCTGAATTTTTTGATGGATAAGAAACATTTCTGAAACTTGCTCACCAATCTGGATAACAGGGTTTAGAAATGTCATCGGATCTTGAAATATCATAGTCATTTTTGCACCCCGTAATTTCCGAATTTCTTTTTCTTTTAATTGTAAGATGTCAGCACCTTTGTAAAAAATCTCACCATCAACAATTTTACCTGGGGATTCAATCAGTCGCATTACAGATCTAACTGTAACAGATTTGCCACAGCCAGTTTCTCCGACTAGTCCGAAGCTTTCACCCTTAATTATTGATAAATCTATTCCATCTAAAGCTTTAACGACGCCTTCATAGGTGTAGAAATTAACTTTCAGATTTTTAATATCCAAAATGATATCTTGAGTCTCTGTATAAGGTATTGTTTCTGTCATTTCTGTGATCTCCTAGATGCATTACCGACGCAATTTGGGGTCCATAACGTCTCTAACACCGTCTCCAACAAGATTAAATGCAAGTACTATCAAGAATATGAAGATTCCTGGGAAGAATACTAGCCATGGTGCTGATAGGATAAATCCTCGTCCAGAAGCAATCATAACTCCCAGTTCTGCATCTCCAGGTTGAGCTCCAAATCCTATAAAGCTAAGTCCTGCCGCTGTTAGAACAACACCACCAAGATCAAGAGTAGCAGCAACAATCAGCGGATATATACTGTTAGGAATAATATGCCTGAAAAGAATCCGCAGGTCACCCATTCCGATAGATCTAGCTGCTTCAACATAGAGTCTATTCTTTTCACTTATAACCTGACCCCGCGCAATCCGTGCATAACCAGACCACCACACGATAATCAAAGCAATAGAAAGATTGAATAGGCTGGGACCTAATGCAGCGGCAATGGACATTGCGAGGATTAGTCCTGGGAATGCGAAAAATATATCCGTAATTCGCATCATTAAATTATCAACCCAACCTCCGAAATATCCCGCTATGGCTCCTATAATTGTTCCAATGACTGAAGCAACTGATACCACCCAAATTGCTAGAAAAAAGTCTGTACGCAGAGCCCAGACAATTCTGCTCCATATATCTCCCCCTTGCTCATCTGTTCCTAACCAATGGAATCTTCCATCGACTTCGTAGAATTGGAAATTATAGATAACGGAACCATTATTAGCGAAAATTATTACATCACTGGCATTATCTCCCGTAAAATCCGTCCATCGAAAGTCTAAAAATGGTTCTTCATCGAGTGCAGGAAATTCAAATAAAACAGAAGCCTTTGATTTATCTAATGGAAGGAATTGTGGATCTCTTACGAGACTTGAAGCAGTATAATATTCGTATTTCCCTGAATCAAACATTAAAATCAAATCTGGACGTTTATCATTGTTAATAATCGCAAAATAGATTCTCAAAGACCCAGAGGTAGCAGCCGTTGGATTTATCTCAAGCAATTTTCCGGTGACATTTTTGGGACCATAAGGGACTGGTTGTCCACCAACGAAGCCACTCCGAAGCACTCCAAACGAATAATGAGTTTTATTCCCTTTATTCATATAAGTATAGATCTGATATCTACCTGTTTCTGGATCAATATCGGAACCAACGACTAAATCCAATAAATTCGATCCGTTATCATATGTTTTTTCCGTTCCAGAATCAAAATCGATGAGTGTTGGATTGGCTTGACCTGTGAAATTGAATATTTGGCCGTTTGAATTACGCAGGATAGAGAACTCAGTCCACACAGGTGCTACAGGGGTTCCATTGTTAAGACTTACATAAAGATGTCCATCACTACCCCCAATTATCACATCAGTGTCATTATCTCCATCTAAGTCGCCAGCGGTGGGAACAATTCTAGTAATACCTACGGGAAGAGGCACGTTGAAGTAGTTTTCCCTTAGGTCCCAATCAAGATTTTCAATTGATTGATTGACCCCTCCAACCCCTGTGTTCTCATAGAAAAGTAATGAAGGTTCTGCTGTGCCAATGAGAAAGTCTAATTTAGAATCATTTGTAAAATCAGCAACCCAGGTGCGCGCTTTCATCTCGGGATCAAGATCAAAAAGCTTGTTCATAGATGAGAAACCTGTCCATTTTAAAGTCGTTCGCTCATCTTTAGTGAGTGGGGGTTCATTCTTGATATTGAGATCGAATTCTCGTGGCTCATAAGCAGCAATTACTGGAGCAAAGATGGCTAATGCTACTAATGTAAATATTACAAAAAATCCGACAATGAATAACGGACTTTTGCGTAAAAGAGAAATGGCATATTTTATCTCTTTCCAGCGTGCTTTTAGTGATATCCTGAACGAAAAAGCATCTTCGACAATCTCTTCACCTAAATATTCTGTATCTGATGTCATGTGTGTAACCTACTTTCACTCTATTAATCAAATCTAATTCGTGGATCAACAACTGCATAGAGAATATCAACTGCCAAATTACTTAATACATAAATCAAAGCAGTAATGATCACAAAACCCTGAATAGCAGCTGTGTCTAGGCGTGCGACCGATGCAACTGCCCACCAGCCTAAACCTGGCCAATCAAAGACTGTTTCAGTAAGTACTGCGCCAGTCATTAATCCAGCAAGAGCCAATCCTGCTACCGTTAATGTAGGGATTATTGCATTTCGTAGTGCGTGTCGATAAATAATTACACGCTCGGTTAATCCTTTGGATCGGGCCAAAAGGATAAAATCTTTCTTCATTGTTTCAAGCATTGCCATTCTTGTCATTCTTGTAATTATAGCCATTTGCACCCATGATAAGCAGAATGAAGGCGCAAAAATGTGTAGAAAAGCGTCAAAAAATAGTGGTATATCGAAGGAGAGTAACGAGTCTATTAATAAAAACCCAGTGGGTCCAAAATTCCCAAATAATATGTCTTGAGGCATTGAATATTTGTTTAATGTTAATCGTTCATGATACGGAATATTGAAGGGAAGATCGGCATCATTCATGAAAGTGTTAAAATTGAATAGGATGATTTGGACCATCAATCCAAGCCAAAAAATAGGCATTGATACTCCGCTTAGTGCAGTAAGTCGTGATACCTGATCTGCCATTTGATCCTTTTTTACGGCAGATATTATTCCTAAGGGTATCCCGAATGCTATTGCTAAGATCATAGAATAAACAGCTAATTCTGCAGAGGCAGGTAATCTATCAGCAATTATCTCAAGTACAGGTCGATTCTGTAATGTTGGCGAACGTCCCCAATCACCTTGCAGAAGTCGAGTTACATAAACCCAAAAACGCTCTAGAATTGGTCTATCTAGTCCTAATCGCGCTCTTAATGTCTCAATTTGTGCCTGAGTAATTTTATCAGCTTCAGTTGCACCGATATAAGCAGCGACAGGATCGCCCACACTATCACTCAAAATGAATGTAACAATACTAACCCCAAAGAGAACCGGGATTAACAGAATCAATCTTTTTAAAATATATTCTCTTAGCTTCATCTATTCAACCACATTACAAACTATAGCTCTTACTTTCATTACAATTTTGAGCGGGAATTGAAGAGCTAGTGCATGATTTGGAAATTAATAACCCAATAAACCTAGTACAGAATGTTACTAGGTTTTTTAATGATTGACCCGTTTTGCTTTAATATATTTATCATGAATGCAGCTTTTCATATGTTATCTGTGCGCTTAACACGAATATCAAATGATTTATCTGTGCTAACAATTTTTTTTTTCAGGTAAGAAGAGTTTTTTTCGTAATTTAACAAGATAGTAGATTCCGCTTATTACTACCATAAGACCCATAACGGAAAAATAGAAACCAATTCCGAAGTAGAGAGTTTCTCCAGAACCTTCTGAGGAACTCGTTAATACTCCATCAATAAAGTTGTAAATTGTGAATATTAGACCAAGAAGTGTACAGATACTAGAACTGACTGCAAAAAATATGTGTTTTTCAAGCTGATTCTGAGCTTTTTCTTCGTCGGTAGAAATATTCTTACTATAAGAATAAAGAGAAACAGCTGTTGTAACAGCAATCAAGTTACCAATTGCTTGTGGAATGGACTCTATATACGAGAGACTAAATCCATCGAATACCAATGGGATAGTAGAACTAGGATAATGGATGGATTCATAAGGTAATGTAAGTCCAAGAAATCCAAGAAGGCCACCTCCAGCAATTAATATCGTAATAATATTACGTGACCTCTGATCTTCAAATTGATCGAGCATTTTTACACCATTTTGTCGATTCATAGCGAGATTACATAAATGTTTATGACTCAATTTTGACTGACAACTTGAGTCCTAATCATAACTGAAAGAAGGAAAAGAAAAGTTTAGAGTGGTCTATTCCAACCAATCCGAACGAGTAAGTTCCCAGATTTACAAACAAATCCAAAAATAATAAACATACTCGGGGGAAAGAATTATACGGGAATCGGAAGGAATGTGTATATGATTTCCTCTCCAATTATCCTGATCAGTATCTCCTGTTTCATAAACAAATCCACACGTACCATATGCCTCCCACTCATTGATTTTTTCTACGTAGTATGTTTTTACGATTTCTGCTGTCCCAATTGTTTCATACCAAGTAATTCCAGATTCTATCTCCCCTTGTTCATCAAGAGAAAGAATAGTATCAATAGCTGTAACCACACCTGGACGAAAAACATCATGACGAAGGTTTTTCGCTGTTACAGTCACATTATGGAATGTTAAAACCACATTTGCTGGACCTCTCAAAATTACAGTGGGAACAACAACTGATCCATTGTTTGAAGCCTTACGAAAGACTTCTTCGCGGAATACTCCATAGAGAGTATCAAAAAATTCCGCTGGTTCCTGAAGAACATTTATCGTCATCTTATCCTTATAGGGATAGTAATCCATACGAAAATAGTTCTTTTCCCACCATCCTCCAGAATAATAAGCTTTGTACCACCAATTTGTTATACCGTTGATTGAATGAATTCTATGTGTATCAAGACTACTATTGAAGGAATATACGAGTTCGATCTCTTCCTGACTGTCTAGATAAACAAGGATGTCAAAAAGGGAGAAATAACCCGGATTAAATAAATCTGGCCTTACAGATACAATATTTGTCGGATTAAAGATGAAATCTCCAATAGAATCAATGGTTATTTGTCCTTGCAAAGTGGGAGTAGTGTTACTCTGGGGAGGCGGAGGTAATATTGTTCCATTTATCTCTGTTCCTTTGGGAGGTGGAGAAATGATAGAAATATTATTATCTGGGGAATTAGGGTCGAAAGATAATGGAATCCACTGAGCTATAAAAGGAACGATAATAATAAGTAAGATTATTGTGCTAATTCCTATTATGGAGTTTCTTTTATCCAACCAACTCATTTTACATTCTCAAGAAGACTCTAACATGAAGTAATATAACTTTCTTGTCATTTGAATATCGTATTACGAATTTCACAAAGCTAGTGGTAGTTTGGACTTGATGAAGATTTCCTTTACTACAGATAAAATCAAACGCAAACCCTTTTGTATGGCAAATCTCACCAGCAGAATATCTTCTAGGAAAAAAGTCAAGTATCTATTCAGAGTGATAACAGAATGGTAACAACAAAAATTGTAGCAACAATTGGTCCTGCTAGTGACAATATTCTTGTTTTAAAGGAGTTATTAAAGTACGTAGATGTCTGTCGACTGAATTTTAGTCATGGTGCCTATCCTGATCATTTAGAACGCTATGAACGAATACGTTCCGTTTCCAAAGATGTGGCAGTACTTGTCGATCTGTGTGGACCTAAAATCCGAACAGGAGACGTTGAAAAAGGAACCGTTTTAGAAAATGGACAGGAATTCCGAATATCGGGAAAGATAGGATTGGAGGGAAATTCAGAAGTTGTTTCTACGAATTATCCACCACTTATAAAAGATGCTAAGGTCGGAAACCATTTAGCGATTGATGATGGATTGTTACAATTTCTTGTAGTAAAAAAGAACATGAAGAAAAAAGAGCTGATATGTAAAGTACTTAATGGAGGGGTATTGAAATCACGGAAGGGAATCAATGCACCAGATGTACCTCTCTCAATATACTTTCCAACTCAAAAAGATTTAGATGATATTAGATATGTACTACGAAAATTTGGTCAACCAGCGGATTATTTGGCCGCCTCTTTTGTAAGAAGAAAAGAAGATATTCTTGCGGTGAGAGAAAAATTAGATGAAGCGAATTCTTCTATGAATATTATAAGTAAAATTGAAAATCAGGATGGTTTGAAAAATTTTGATGAAATTTTAGACCATTCAGATGGAATAATGGTTGCACGGGGAGATCTAGGGATTGAAATTCCAAGTGAGAAAGTACCTATCGTCCAGAAACAGATCATCGCAAAGTGCAATAAGGCCTCTAAACCAGTGATTGTGGCTACTCAAATGCTGGAATCGATGACTATTAATCCTAGGCCAACTAGAGCGGAGGTATCAGATGTTTCCAATGCTATCATGGATGGAGCCGATGCTGTAATGTTGAGTGGAGAAACTGCCGTGGGGAAATTTCCTGTGGAAACAGTAGGGTATATGGAGCGAATTATTGATGAAATAGGGGCAAATCTTCATCTTATTTCCACAGAACCATCTTGGACCACAGATTCTCCTAATATTCCTGAAGTACTTGGAAGAGCGGTTCATCTAATAAGTGATGCAAGCTCATTGGGAATAGATGCAATCGTAACTAGCACCCGGTCAGGATCAACCACCCGTATGATAGCTAAATGTCGTCCAGAGAAGAAAATTATTGCAGGGACTCCTTATGAAACAGTAAAACGACAATTACAGTTAGTATGGGGAGTATATCCATTATGTGTAAAAGTTACACCATCATATGATGAGCTTCTGTATGAAATTGTCTTAGCAGCAACAGAACAAGGAATGCTAGATCCCAAAAATATAATTTTAGCTGTTGGAGGAAGTATGCTTGGATTTCCAAGTAAGACGAACCAACTTCAAATATTAAATGTTGAGGATATTTTATTATTTGGACAACAACTCTAGAGAGAGATACTTTCTCCATTCTTCCTTTTTCTTCAGAGAAGGATAAATAAAGAAGTGTGATTTTAATTTGTCCCTGAGTTAAATCCTCGTCGTCGTAAAATAAAATTGGAGAAGATATTGAATGAGTAGTCCAACAGCCCAAGTTGATGAGAATCTTATCACAAAAATTAAAGCAAATCGTCTCGATCAGATTATCCAAATTCTTGAAATTTCATTCATCTTTATGGTGTGTTATTCAATAATTACGCTAGTAGATGCCGCCTTTCTTGAATTAAATCTCTATCAACCGTTGGGTGACTATTTAGGAGATGCAGGAGTAGGGAATTTAAACGGGGGACACTTCGAAGAGATTGTCCGAGTAACTCTAATTTTCAATCTACTACTTTTTTCTGTAAGTCTGGTCTTCGGCCTATGGATGCGCCGCGCACGTGATGGTTGGTCATTTAGCCAACTTGGATATACCTTGAAAACCCCCAATTATTCCTTTAGTGCTCTTGTTCGTCGAGGGTTGCTTCTAGGATTAATTGTTACTTTTGTGTGGTATACTCTAGTTACTTTAGTGCAATATGCCCTAAATGGAGATATTACCGAAGCAATATTCTTACATCATTCTTTTAATTATGATGGTGCTTTATTGACATCTCATCAACTTTCAGCAGAATATTATTTTGGCTTTATTGAAATGGGATTCATATGGCCGTTATCCGCTGGTTTTTTCTTCTTCGCTTATGTCCACAATTCATTAAAAGCACGATTTCCTTTTGGAATTGCCAATCTACTTGCTACAACATTTTATGTTGCATACTTAGCATTTTTCTTTATGATCGATAAAAGAGGCAAGTTTGAACATCTAATTCCTGCGATTCAAACACCGATGTTTTGGGCAATGCTTCTAAGCTTTGCTGTTGTGCTCTATATATCATTTAGTGCTTTTGCTGAAACAGGTTCCGTAGTATTACCATTTCTCTTAAATTTTGTCTTTAACGTTGGACTAACTCTTTTTAAATCACTGAACTCATTAATTTTTATCTCCCTACCTGAATCAACTTACATATGGATGATTATCCCATATTTATTGGTCTTAACAATCATTGTTTTTTGGTTTTTTGTAAAACCTGAAGATTTCTCAACACTCCGCAAAGGAGCAGGTCATATTCGGGAAATCTTTACTAAAAAATCTCGTGAAGAGGTATCTTTACGTGCTACGATTGGTATATTCGGTTTATTCTTTACTTTGTCCTTTATTGTCCCGGGTTTTATTGAATACATTGTCTCGCAGCGAATTGTTAATCCAGACGTATTTTCTTCAGAACTAATAAGCTTGGTATATGCTCTAACTTATGTAGTCATCGTGGGATTAGCAATCATTGTTTTAACTTATGAACCTACAGAAGTATTTGATGTTTTACTTGTAAAAATGCCCGATGGGATTCCAATTGCACAGAGACTAAAACTATTCCAATCAGATGAAGTCCTTATCTCTGGCTTCTTTACAGCCATTTCTAGTGTTTCAAAAGAGTTAGACGAAGATGAAAAAGCCGATCTTCGTTCAATTAAGCGAGGAGAGCGTGAAATTATCCTTGAAGATGGAGTCTTCACACGGATCATTGCATTAGTTGATAGAGATCAAACACGAATCCGTCAGAGGATGCAGGATATATTACGAAAATTTGAAGCCGCAAATGCTAAAGCATTAGCAAATTGGATAGGGAATATCGATGCAATCCCTGAATCAACTCAATTGGTAAAAGAAATTGGTGCTCTCTCAATAAGATTCGATCTTCCAAATCAAACTCGTCTAATTGGAGTATTAACCTTACTGTTAACTCCTTTGATGATATCCCTTATTGGTTTTATCTAAAGAGTCATAAAAAGGGAGGAATGTTCCTCCCATTAACGATTTAGGATGCGAACCCATTCATACACAGGTTCACATAATTTTTCAATTCGTTCTTTTTCTGCATTCATAGGAGAAGGAGTCCACTTGGGATCAGGTTCAAACCAAAAGTCAATAATATTACCCACACGATCTTCTTCTTTTGCAAATTTCACGATGACAGGCATATTTGTTTCCGTATGCCAAGGTTCGTTAATCTTAAGAATATTCGCAATAGCGGTTTTACTTTCACCAACAAGCACATAAGCTAGGACAAAGGGTAATTTTTTTAATGCGCTTTTGGCAGCAAATCCACAGATGGTAAAAGTATGCAAAGTTCCTGTTAGGGGCATTTCAATCCAGTCAGTAACTTCTAATTTGCAATCAAGTCGCCAACAATTGACACGAGGAGGAAATGTGATATCTCTACACTTAGGACATTGTGTTCCCAATAGCTTACCTTCGAGTAATCCCTCAGCATAAGGACTTAGTGCACCTAAACGGAAAGTGTACAGCATATCATAATAAATTTGCTGCTCTATCCAGGTTGAATCAGCTGATAGTCCTTTACGGAAATTCTGCCAGACCCATCCTTTCTCAGGGATGAGTTTGCTTATTTTATTCCATTCTTTCCATTTAAAATCGTTATTATTTGGTGTTGGATGAAGTTTTGTCATTTTATTTACACCTCATACTCGTTTCAAAATGAAATTACTGATAGATGTCCCTGTACCAGCATGAGAGTTTACAAGACCCACTTCGGCATCTTTAACCTCATTATCAATGTTTTTATGTTCCCTTGGAATCAATCCTGTAAGTTGATAGTAGCATTCAATAGCAGACATTAAACCAGTCGCACCTACAGGATGACCGTAGCCAATCAAACCTCCACCTGGATTAGTGGGGATTTCTCCGTCCATCATGGGCATACGATCCCGAATGAACTGTTTAGGGGAAATAGATTCACACCATCCAAGTGCGTTATAAATCTGGAACTCAGACGTAGAGAACGCATCGTGTACTTCAGCTACATCAATTTGCTTATGGGAATCTTTCCAGTCAATACCAGCCATTTTGTAAGCAACTTCAGCAGAATGACGGCAGGCAGCAAATTCTCCGAGGCCAGGATATCCTTCTCCGTACCTTTCAGTCCAACCTGGGAATGCATATCGATCTCCTGCACGAATTGTACAGGATGAAAGACCTGCACCCGTTATCTCTACATAGTGATCAGGAGAATACTCTTTTGCATATTTTTCGTTACAAACTAGAACTGTTGCGGCCCCTTCGGACATAAAACAGCAATCCCATTTTTTAAGTGGATAAGAAATCAAACGGCTGTCCATCACGTCATCTACAGTTAGTTTTTTGCCAACCTTACGATAATGTTGGGCTTTTTCTCCAGTAGCCATGGCATTATTTTTGTTCTTTACCGCGATTTCTGCAAAATCTTCTTCTGTTAAACCATATTCTTCCATGAAAACACGGGCAAGTCCAGCGTAATAGTTTGTATAATTGGCACCCAACATCGCTTCGTATCGAGTATCGGATGCAATGGCAATAAACTCTGAACCCTTACTCTGAGAAACAGACCCCATGAGTTCATAACCAATAACCGGGACAACGTCCGCTAATCCCGCTCTAACCAGTGCATAGGCTGCATAAAGGGCACTACCTCCTGTATTACCCCCATTATCAATTCTAAAATGGGGTACTCCGACTAGACCGAGATGATCGTGGAGAATCCAGTAAGAAGTTAATTGATGAGCAAAATGAACGCTAAAATGGCTGTAGACAACCATTCCATTCTCTCTCACATCCTTTAGATGAAAATTTGGTACATCATCATATAATTGACGAATTGTATTGGCAACAAGCTCCTCAATTTGTAGATTTACTGGATAATCAAAAGGAGTGGTCGTTCCTCCTGCTATGAATACTTGTTGTTGTTCAGGCATAATTAATCCTCTATAAATCTCTCTATAATACCTCACAAAATTCTTTTTCGAGTTTTCATACACAATTAAGTATTACATTCCGATTAATGCAATAAATTTTGATTAATAGAAAACCACCTGTTTAATAATGACACACCTTAAAAAAGCCTCCCAAAAGGTAATCAAAGCCAGAAGTACTTATTATATAGTTCGTTATCAGCAGAATTTTAGTGATTTACACTACTCTGGGTGAAATTATTGAGTTATATCTAAGCAATTGGTTCAGGTTCAATAACCACAATTAAGTTTGTGACACCAATTGACTATTCCGTGAGAATAATACATTTGAGGATAATAATCATTATCGAATAATATCTTCAATGTCTTCAATCATGCATCAGCTCACCAGAGAAGAGACAAATATGAAACAACTTAGGGCAATAATCGATCTTTTACGTTTTACCCTAGGGATTTTAAGTAGTTTTGCCGTTCTTTCAGCTGGTTTCATAGTATATGTACTGGAAGGAAATAATCCTGATTTCACTGCGTTTTTCTTTGAGAATGGGGTGTTAGAGTGGCCAGGAATAATCTTAGGATTGTTTGCCACAATGCTCCTTACTTGGGGGAATCAATCAGTTAATGACTTGTTTGATGTGAAAACTGATATAGCAAATCAGCGATTTGATCGTCCCCTAGCTCGTGGTGATCTTTCAAAAGATTTTGTTAAAATCTTGACTTTTTCAATGTTTTTCACAGCTGTCCTGATTATTGGTGCATTAGTTTTGATTTATGAAGTAACTATTGCCCTATTCATCTTTACATTATTATTCGTAATAATTGGTGTTGGGTATAATTTTGGTGTGAAGCAGTTAGGGTTTATTGGTAATGTATGGGTATCGATTGGCTATGTAGCACCATTATTTATAGGATTCTTCATGTTAAATCCTCGAGAAGAATTAACCGTCATTGCTTGTGCAATTATTTTAAACTCTACCTTCTTTATGAGTGTTGGGAGAGAAGTCATTAAGGATATTCAAGATTATGAGGGAGATAAGCAACAGAATCTTAATTCTTTAGCAGTGAAGTTTGGTCCAAAAACGGCTGGGATTGTAGCCACGATCTTTTTTGGAATAACTATTTTTTCCTCACTCGTTGCAGGATATTACGTGTATAAAAATCTGATTTTTTGGCTTCTCGACATATTTTTTGCAGGAATACTTATGTTGACCAGTTATACAATCTTTACAGAGAGTACACAGGGAGGGAAAAAGGCCCGAAAATACACACGTTGGGCATTATGGGTGGCTTTGGGTGCATTTTTCTTTGGGATCTTCTTTATCCCCACTTAATTTTCAAGGTAGTTAAATATGGAAAATTCAGTAGAAAATACTCCAGAAAAACAAATGGAAACAAGTTCAAAGGATATAATTTATGTTTTTACATTAATCTTGGTCTTAGTAGCGTGTTTTGATTTCCTAGGTAATATAATGCGATTCTTTATTTCCTATGCAATCGTTTATGATCTGATACAGGTTACAGAAGCCAATGCAAACCAAATAGAACCTATATTGAATTTAATTTTAAACTTAGGAGCGCAGATGGGAGCTATCCTTGGATTTACAATTTTATATAGGAAAAAGAAGATAGAACCAGAGGTAAAAACGACTCCCAAAGGTCCTAAAAGTCATTTCCCTCTTATTACTTATCTCTTGCATGCAATCAACATTTTTTTGATTTTTATCTTTATTACACCCTTGGATTTCCTCTTAGACGAAGGAGGTCTTACAACAGATTCTCCTTATGAAGCGATTAATCCTACATCAGTAACCATCAATGATCCAGTCTTTCTGATTTTATTTTTCACTGTATTAGCTATTGGGGCACCAATTTGGGAAGAATTAGTATTTCGTCGCACATTAATCCCTTTATTTGAACGAAGAGGTGTCGGCCAGATGTGGGCATTGATTTTTTCTAGCTTGATGTTTTCATTGCAACACACACCCACAGATCTTTATGATGGATCGGTAGGATTTGCTATGGAGCATTTCCTAGGTACTTTATTTGGGGGATTATTACTAGGTTTCTTATATCTTCGAACCCGGAATATTTTATGGCCAATCCTTTTTCATGCTGGGACAAACAGTTTTGGGCTGATAGGTCAATTTTCTGATATAGATCTTCCCGATGTAGGCTCTCCTCTTATTACATTATTCATGATGTATTGGATATTCATTGCTCTTGCAGTAGGAGCAGGTATTTCTATATATTTACTTGTAAAATACTTTCAAGAGAAAGATGAGGAAAGCAAACCAATTTGGATGCAAATTATTACTGAGACAAAAGATAAGTCTGGTGCATTACTCAAATTCTGTTTCTTTTTAGCAATCTTCATTGCCATTACTGGAATTGTGCCTATTTCCCTTGATCTTTTCAGAGAGTTCCTTAATCCCAACACTGATACAGAAATATTATTCTTTTATTTCATCCAAATTATTGTTGTAGGAGTGCTGATTATTATCTATGGTCTATTTGTATTCAAAACGGACCCAATTAGCGAACCAAACTTTGTTTCCACTAAGGTTCATGAATTTGAAACCCAGAGATCATTTCGTCGTCCAGACTTCGTTCCCACTGTTATTTCTGAAAGTAGTCAACGTTGTGTGTCGTGTGGAAACTTAGTATTACCTAATGCCAAATTCTGCGCCTTTTGTGGATCTGATCTAGTCGACCAAACGAAAGGTTCAGAAAATCGGGATCGATTCTGAATCTATTCAAAAATTTTGGGTATTCAGAGAACTATGAATCGTTACAGTTATTTCATATTACACGAAATCAAGCGAATCGCGTAGAAGAGAGGAATTTCAACAGTATTCAGCGAGTGTTATTTCACAGTAGAGGCATTGGTTAATTTCGCGTATTCTTTGACCTTACCTTCCTCGCTTGTTCCCTGCAAAACAAGGACATATTCGATACAACCTCTAGCGCGTTCTCGACGCTGTGTCATATCATCAAGGTTACTTGTAATATCTAAATGAATAACAACATCTGCTTCTTCTAAATTCAACCCTCTTCCGCCAACTGGAGTGAATATCAATACATTGACATCCTCTTTTCGGAATTGATCAAGAATAATATGTCTTGATTCCTCTTTCGTCTTACCAGAAAGATATTTTACTCCTGGATATTGTAATGTTTCCAATATCATCTTCAATTGATCACCTAAGGCTAGATAGCGTGTAAATAAGAGAACTTTAGCTCCTCGAATAATATGTTCATGAATAATATTAATAGCTTTTTCAACCTTAGGATGGATGAGTCCACGAGTGGTTTTTTCCTCAGGCTTATCATATCGAGGGAGATCAACGCGATAAGAGATAATCTCTGAACTTACCTCAAGTAATGATTGAAAGACCTCTTTATTCTCTTCCTTTTTTGTGTATTTTAGATATTCTCCTGGTGTGCTTTCAAGTAGCAGTAATCGTGCATGAGTCAGTTTAAAAAGTAAAGCAAATGCATTCACGAGTTGGACACGATCTTCGTTATTTTCGACTTTGTACTTTCCCAATCTAATAGGATAAGTACGGTTGTCACCCCGTAATCGATCTAACGCTCCTCCATATGAAAGCTTGACAATTTCCAAACGACTTAAATTAGGATCAAGAATTTCTTGAATGCTACCAACGGGTTTAGTAAGAAGATTGGAGATGGTTTGATCATTGTGAATATAATCTTCACGGTTGATGGGATTAATTTGTGTGATTGTCTCATAGGGTGAAAGATCCAAACGAGACATCTGATGAGCATTTTCCCCAAGCACTTGTACAATGAATTTCGCCTTATGCTGATCTCTGGTTCCAGACATAGCTAGAATAGGGAAGTTATTCTTTTTACGTACTTGAAACAATTCTTGGAAATATTTAGATAAACGAAATCCTGACATAGAACGAGCGAGAAGATCTGTAGCTTCATCAACGATACACAATGACATATTTGAGAAAATATCTGTTTTCAATCGTGACTTAATCTGGAAACGGTCATTCATAAGTGTCTGAATAGGAGAAAAGATTACCTGAGAGGCCTGGTACATTTTCATCTTTTGTGAGAGATTTAATCCTTTTCCTCCCGTTTGAGGATTAAACAGATACCCCAGCTTATCTACAAATCCAAATTTTTTGCCCATTTCGACTGCTTGACGACAACGTAACCCTGCAGCTTCACGAGCAGAAGTAAAAATAAATTGTTTCCCTGGTTGAGATGTTTTAAGCTTTAAAAGTACTAAAAGAGCGATAATAGTCTTCCCTGTCCCATAAGGATAGTTTAACAAGACAGATTGATTAGCTGTATGAAGAGAAAGAATCTCTTGAACTGCTTGGATTTGATAATCCCGTTTATCTATAGTCAATCCTTGAAAAAGGCTGTCCGGAATTTCCATACCTGATCAAGCTCAAGGGTGTTAGGGGAGTCAGCTTTAAAAGTACTTCAGTTACGATAAGAGTTCGGAGGTTATAGAATGGAGGAACTAATTGCAGTCCTGCAAAAACGTCGTTTAGGCATAGTCTATTTACTGAAAATGATTCCCCTTGATATATGGGATTGGAAACCCGGTTCGGGAATGCGTAGTACCGCTGAATTAGCTAATCACTTGGCATCGAGTCCAATGATGCTCTTGGAATTGTTCAAGGGAGAACTCAAGTCAGGAGAAGAATTTGGAGAACTTGAAAAACAAAATTTTCCATTGAATGCGCAAGGATTAGTAAAACTTTATGATGAGGGCCTTGAAAAAATAATTGCATATCTAAATGAACATTTGGAAGATGCCCGAGAGAAAAATGTAAAGTTCTTCTATCAGGAAAAGAAAACTTCTTTGTACCATGAAATTTTCGAAGAAATCGGCCATGAATGGTTCCATTCAGGACAGTTGTTTACGTATTTACGAATAAATAACATTGCAGTTGATATGGGAGCATATTATGGATATAAAGATCCTGATGAAAGCATTCCTCCGAATTAAGCTGTTTTTTGTTTAATTGAAAGAGGGAAAATAATGTTGAACGTTGACTGGGTTAACCAGCAGCGTAAATTAAAGTATGCAGCAATATACTGAAAATAATGGTTAATTAAACGATAACTCTGTAATGACGATAGGAAATGATCAAAGGGAATGCAAAAACTTAATCGGGTTGATATCCCATTCATCTGTTCTAATTCAATGGTAACGGGTTCCGATTCAAACCAGGTGAGTGTAGTAATACAAAAGTTAGCCAGAAAATTCTCACTCCCATAGATTATTGGATTTGGATTGAAATATGGTTCATGATAACCATTACTTGCTTGAACATGAAATCTGACGCGGGTAGGATCAGGAGAAGAACCCCAGCTTTTGGAAATCACACCAGATAAGGTTGAAGGAGCCAAAGGAGGAGGAGCACTAAGAAGTTGAATGAAGTCAGAGGCTATCAAAGTACACATCTTTTGACGATGGGAAGCTGTGCGAAGGGTCTTGAAAAGATAGGGAAGCGAGGAACTTGATGTCTCCTGTAATAATCGCGTTCCAAGACCCATTATGAGGCTAGCAGTGCGTAATTCATGAATAAGGTCTTCAACCCACATTTGTTGATAAGGGAGAGGCATAGGTGAGTTTTTATGACATGAATAGACATTATAGATGAGATGGGAATCCTCAAGGAGATTGAAGCTGACATCTTGAGTACTGAGCTGTGATAGACGAGGGGATGATTGTGATGGATTCAATCCACTAATTTCTGCAAATGACTGTGTGTAATATAGAATTACATCACCATCTGTAATGAGATATGATTGAAACGGGTTGGTAAATACTTTTTCAGTGGTTAATTCCTGATGGGTCATAATCATCCCCTGGTTTTCTTGGTAGGTTGGGGGAATTCCCTCGAAAGACACTTGTCTTTGGTTCGTCGATGTTTCCAAGATTTTATTTCTGTATACAAGACGTACTCCATGTTACGTTCTGGTTTTTTGGGAAACATGAGTTAACCACAGCATTTTAAGCTATTAAGCAGCATAAGATTATTTTTCTCTGATTTCACAATCAATCGTCTGTTCAAACAACAGGTGTTCATTCAATAGGAGAGGATTTGCATCATAAACCTTCAGAACACCGATCTTTTTCGTCTTCATCTCAAAGTAGAATTGTGTTTCAGCAATTTCACCAAGTGCATCGAGGAATGATTGAATTTGAGGTAGTATTTCCTCGAATTTAGCGGAAAATTTAACTATTATTTCTGATTCCTGAAGCTGAAAATCATGTATGAAAGTTAACGGTAATAGAGCTGAAAGTAATCCACGATTAATTGCTGGATTTTGAGATAACACTGTCCCTGACATTTTAGACATTCCGATTAATACTATGTATTGTTTTTTAATTGCCACCAGGTGGTGGAGGTATAGGAGGGAAAGTAGGATCTGCAATTCCAATGCCTATAGTCATTAGTAGTACGAAAACGATGAAAGCTAGAGGTATTAGTTTATACAAGCCATTTTGAGTTGGTTTCACTTTTTGGAAGCGATTTCTTAATTTTCTTCTCATTTTTAGTTCATCCGTATGTTTAATTCAATTTTATTGACTCATGTAGATTGTTAGATAACAAAATAGATAAAATTAATGAAGGAGAAAAAATGCATAAAAGGATGGAATATTGGTTTAGTCTAAATTCAATAAATCAATGTAAAAATGGGTATTCTGTATGTTTCTAAAAGATCCTGCTGAAATGATTAATTTACAGCAAGAAAAGGAATTCATAGATGATTTTCTCGGAATCTGGGATAATATACGCGAATTAATGAATTCGGAAACCACTAATTATAGAATCTGGCGTAATTGGAGCAAACTAGCAGAAAAAGTGTATCAGGAAATGACTCTTCCCTTTTACAAGAAATGGAAGTCCCTAGAATACATGCATTTCGTAGAATCATATTCGACTAAATTTCATTCCATTTTATTCCATATGGACGGTTTAAATGTTCTTATACCTTGGAAACTAATATTAGAAGAAGCAAATATAGAGGAAGGGGAGATTTATGAACAATTACAAAACAATCCCAGTTTAGAACAATTTAGAAAAACTATTTTACACCTTTCGAGAGATTATAACTATTCATTACGTAAAACGGATATTAAAATCCTTCAAAAGCTGGCGAATCCACATTTCTCAAAATCCCTCGATAAATTCCCTAAATTACGAGAACTTGCATATGGTACACGTCAAGATGTCAGAACGGTTACAAGTAGATTAGATTTTCTTGGCGAATGTTACATTCTCAGTATGTTTTATGCCGTGGATATGGCGAAGATTGGATATCAAACAACTATTTTCCTACATGAAAAAAAAATGAGAGATATCTCTGATACTGTAAAAGAATACGTCCTCTATAATTTCCCTGCACCCCCCTTACAAAAATATGTTGCTATAGTTCAATATCCATACACGGATTCAGAAATTATATCACGTTTTGAAGAATCATTTGAAATATCTTCTGGGGCATTTACTATTGCGACAAAACAGTATCGAAATTGGAACCTTGGAGGATTGACTTCTAAGCCTGAAGAAAGATGGAAGTTAAAACCTCCATTACTTCAACCTGGTGGAAGTTGGTTACGAGAGTTAATTGTTGGAAATATAGGATTCGAGTACAATTTAGATCCTGAATACGACTATTTTCAGATAACATCTGATGAAGCTAAATTGTTAGGCCTCATTAATCAATATTCTACAATGAATGACAAGTCCTTAGCAAAACAACTAAACCGATCAAGAAAGAATATAAATTCGGATTGGAAGCATTTACTCCGTAATAAAATCATCCACCGATTTCCAACATTTTCTAATATTGGCCTTGGTTCAATGGTGTATTTTTACATCTCAATGATTCCGAAAGAATATGTTTATCGGTTACTCCAGCATTTTAAGTTCTTTCCTTTTACGAACATCTTTTATAACGATCAAAAGGGATTAATATCAGGAATAGTTACTATTCCATTCTCTTGGACACATACATTATTGTACAGATTTGCCTCTCTTGAAAATGAAATACCTGGTGCAAAAGCTAGTTATTACATTGGTCCAGATGTACTTTTTCGCTGGAGTACTAACATCCAAAAAACTTTTGACTGGAAACGTTTTGAATAAGTGAATTTCTGAAGATTAGAGGAGTAGAGATAAACAGGTGAGAGCTCCTTCACACTTTTGAAATTCAGACATCTCTAATTGAATAATCTCAAATCCTGCATTCATGAGCTTTTGTGCTGTTTTAGGATATCCATCCGGTATTAATACTACTCCATTAATTGTAAGTGTATTAGCAGCATATTCTTCATCTGTAGGTACAACAATTTTAGCAAATGATCTAAATACTGGATGATTGGAGATGGAGTCATTTACAATAACAGTATTTCTCTCTAGAAACGTAACATGACTTTTGAGATGAATAATACTCTTGTCAAGAATAGGTTTCACCTCTAATTGGAGCCAATCGGCGAGTTGCATTACTCCTTCTTTGTTGGTTCGCTGTGAAATACCAGAAATCAGATACTGGGGAAGATGGATGACATCTCCTCCTTCAATAGTAGCAGGGGCAGCAGCTTCTTTGACTTTCAAATATTTATCAAGATATTCTCGAATTTCATGCTCTTCTCCTCGTCTACTTCTTGCTCCTAACCTTGAAATGAGTACCCTATCCTTATGAATTATAGCTGTATCTTCAACAAAACAACTATCAGGAAATCTATCATCTGGTGGGAGTTTGAATACTTCTAATCCTAATTCGGTAAGTACCTCACAGTACTTCTGGTGCTGAAGCTTAGCTTGCTTAACACTAACAGAATGATGCAAGGGATGGGAAGAGATACAACTAGGGAAGGAATTACTTGGTTCACGGACAAGGGCTCGTTTGAATGTCAAAACAACATCAATCCAGAAATTTCGAATATTAAAGTGAAGGAGGGGATCTAGTTTGAAGAGGAATATTTGGGAGATTATAAGGACTATTATGAGGCCAATACTGGAAGTTAACCTCCATGAGTGGTAAGGTATACTACATTACATTAAGTAACAAATACGTCCGCTTAGTGTTACAGGAGCATTGGAAAAGTAATCGGCGTAAATGGATGGACTTTCTAGAATTTATAGATGAGAAACGCTCCATATAAAGATTCTATATTAATTTATAATGAGCGCAAGTTCTTTTTGATGATATCCTTCAGTTTTTGACTCTGAACTTGGGTTATAAGAATCAATACCTCTTGAGAAGATTACTTACGAAAGAGCTGTTTTCCAACTTTGACCATACGTCGACCTAAAGCTTCCGCATCACGGATAGCAATAATGTCTTTTTTTACATGCCGAAACTTAACCTTCACTTCTTCCTCTTCGGTTTCTTCATACATCATCGTTCCCATAGGAAAGGGAGAAGTATGCCAGGGGTGACCAGTACCCCCAACAATCAGCATACCATGAGCTAAACCGAACGTTGTCAATTGAGAAATAACGGTTTCTTGCCCACCGACTCGTAAACCTGATACAGCAATAGCAGAAAAGAGTTTTCCTTCCCATAACTGCTTGGGCATTTTATTGTCGCGAGATCGATCGAAAAAATTCTTTAAAATACCTGGGGGTCCCGCCCAGTACGAAGGTGAGGCAATTAATAATCCATCATGCTCTTCAATAAGCTTCTCAACCTTCATGTAATCGTCGTTCTTATCAAGAGGGCAAGGTTTGGTGGTACATACTTCACATCCATTACATTGGTCAATATTGTAATCAGTTAAATTAACTGATGTTGTTTCAGCACCATGTTTCTTAGCACTTTGTAAAGTGACATCCAGCAAGAATTTAGAATTAGTTTTTGCAGCAGGTTTTTTGGGGGATCCGTTTATTCCCAACAATTTGAAAACCAAAGTAAAAATCTCCAAGACGTTGATTTGTTAGATTAATGCTTGGGGAGATAAATATAACTTAATCGTGTTAGATCATTGTACTAGTGTGCGCAAATACAATATTTGGAAAGAAGAGAGAAATTTTCTGCTAGCTTAATGCTTTCTTGACTAATTTTCCCTTTTCAGTAAGTAAAAAGGTTTTAGATTTCGAACTACCCCGAGTGGTTACGAATCCCTCACTAGTTAATCGTTTAAGATAACGTGAGAGAAGACCACTGCTACCCTTGCCCTCTTTTTGCAATTCTTTGTATTTTTGGGTTATAGACTTTAGAGAATCTCCCTCTTCTGGAATAATAAGTAACACTTTCTCTTCAGGTTCGGGGAGTTTTTGATACAGGACCATTTCTTGGGGTTCTTTTCGCTCTTTGTCTATAATATAAAATGTTTTGATTTTTTCTTGTAAAATGGTAGCCGTGCTATAGAATAACAATTGCCAACTAACAAGTCCCGATGTAACATTCATCAAAAGTTCATATTCTTCTGCATGAAGCTGATTAATTAAATTCTTTAAGAATTCTACAATGTAGTATGAATTTCTAGGCTTTTCAATCACTTCTATTCGGACTTCTATACCCTTAACCAGCTTTGTTATTTCTTTTGCCTGATCCATATAATCCTCGGTGGTAATAAGCACCAATAATGTAGTGGGATACCGAAATAATCCTAATTGAATCCATTCTGGATTCCGACCAACTGTAGCAATCTGACACGTCTTCATTCGTCTTCAGATTAACCATTGAATTGAATACTTAAAAAGTTAACGATGTATAAAATCGAAAAATTATATACTTTTTTAAGCAATAGAAAACCTTTTAAGTATATAATTTACTAATTTAGTTAATCAAGTGGGGGATGAGGAAACTGATTGAAAAGTAGAAAAATAATAATTGGAACAGTTATCGGAATTGGAATTCTAATAATTATCACTGGGGGATGCATCAAACCTTCTGAATGGCCTACTCAACTATCTCACAAATTAGACCTACCTTCAACCATAGAACCTGATCATGCAGAGATAGAGGAATTAAACGAATGTATTGAAGAAGGTTGGACCGAACTCAGCAAATATCATCCAGGAGAAGAGGCAATAAAAGGTGAATTATCCTATATTGAGTATGAAATCAAAGAATGCATCGATTACTGCACTGATCTTGAAAATCCAGATTATCAAGCATTTGAACATTTTCCTACAGTAACCCAAGTTTTTGAAAGCAGAGTAGATGATTGCGATGGAAGAGCGATTGTCGCCTGCTCCTTACTAATTCACCGTGGATACAATAGCTATGTTATAATGAATGATCGTCATGCATGGGTCATTACTTACTTAGATGATGGTAGTACAATAGAAATTTTGAAAAATCCTATTCCAGAAGACGATCACAGCTGGTTATTGCAATGGAATGATCAAATCGTAAAGATCAATTTTGCTCATCCTATACCCTTGCTGATTGGATTAATAGCAATCTCGGGAATTACTTCAACACAAGTAATCTCAAAAAAAAAAGGTAAAACTTCCATCTCCTAAAAACGTGAGTGGAAATAGTTTACGAAAGGGTTTTTTCAGAGAGTTTTCGATTTTCTTGAAGAAACCCAATTTTTTTAAGCATATTTACTTCCGATCCACAAATATGACTGATAGGGGATTCGCGAAATGAAATCACTAGCAATTTTGAGTCACAAAGGAGGAGTTGGAAAAACAAGTATTGCTGTGAATATCGCTGTTTTTCTAGCTTCGAAAGGAAAGCGGGTCTGTTTAATAGATAATGACTTTCATGGGCCTTCTATTTACACCTTCTTCAAACCCAATGTTACTTGGATAAATAATTATCTCCTGGCTGATGGTGAGCTTTCAGAATGTTTGCAAGAATTCTCCAGTCAGCTAAATCTTTCTGGTAAATTATATATTGGGTTTGCAGATCCCTCTCACACTTCCATTCAGAAAGTATTACAGATGGATAAAGATACCTCCATCGCTATGCTTCGAAAGTATGTTAAACTAAAAAGAGAACTCATGCAGGCTCCCTATGAAGTAGACTATCTCATTGTAGATTGTTCCCCTGGGGCTGTTTTTAGTACCATAAACGTCATGGTTGCTACTGATTCAAGTCTTTTCATTATCAAATTGAGTAATGCGGATATTCTTGGTACATCTCAAATGATATCAGCTCTACATGAGGAAATGAAAAGTAGAACTATGGTACTAGCAAACTTTATTCCTGAAGACTTTGTGAAGAATGAGGAAAAAACGGTAGAGAGCCAGGATTTTATTAAGAAGATATTCACCAAAGATATCGGGGATAAAGTAGTAGATTTTCTGGGTTGGATCCCTCAGGATCAAACATTGTTAAACTATGAGTTTGAACAAGCTCTTAAAACGTTACGTGGACAGGAGTCCTCGAGAATCATCTTTTCCGTTGATCAACCCGAACATATCTTTTCTCAGACAATAATCAAATTATTACCAGTTTTATTCAATGAAACCGAAACTATTCCCACTGTTTCACATGATCAACCCGAGTTAATTGTCAAACAACGAAAAGTCTTTGTTGTCGGGGAACCTCAAGTGGGAAAAACAGCTTTATTTCATGCATTATCCTCAGGTAGAGTCCCAGAAATTCTCCAGAGTACGGCTGGAATTGATCGTTATACAATCTGGGAAAAACAAGAGGGAAATTTAATAACAGGCGTGAACTGGTGGGACTTTGCAGGGCAGTATGCCTATCGTGACACTCATAAATTATTCCTAACCGAAGATGCCTTCTATATTCTAGTTCTAAATCTTCGAGACTCCATTGAAAAAAACCATGCACTCTATTGGTTACAAAGCATTCGAGAAAAAGCACCTAAGGCTCAGATATTACCTATACTTACTCATTATGATGAAGTAGGTGAAAATGTCCTCGGTTTAACCGCTTCAGATGACTGGGCAAAATTACAAGATTATATGACTACCTACAAAACTTCAGAGCCTATTAAGGTGTCAAATACAGAAGGAAAGAATATTAACAAGGTAGAACAGATCATTAAACGGTCAATGAACGATTATCAGGGAGTACAGATTCCAAAAGTCTATTCTAAACTCAAGGAGTATATCATATCCTGTGAAGAGCGAATATTCTTAACATTGGAACAAGTACAAGAAGATGTAAAGCAACTACAAGTAGAAGACGAAATTCAACTAGATTTGTCTGATGAAAGGATTAATGAGATTCTTTCTCAACTCTCAAACCAGGGTCATTTTCTTGTTTCAGAATTGCCCTCCTCTCCTTCTGTCGTAATTTTCGATGTCGACCGTGTAACTAAAGCTTTCTCATTGATTATAGACCAAGCAAAACCATTGAAAGGATACGTAGAAGAGGTTGATGTATTGGATATATGTGCAGACTACT
>JAEOTM010000182.1 GCA_016839815.1 Candidatus Hodarchaeota archaeon | reverse complement strand
AAGGTGGGTGGAATTATCCTTTCAGATAATGTTCTTGACTGCCCAGATATTCATCAGGACGATCCTGAGATTTGTGAAGATCTTATGGACTTTATCAGTAACCACCCGAAGGTTTTCAGTGTAACCGTTCCATTTTTACCTAATGGTATAGAAATGACTCTGAAGATTGCAGACTAACCAAGGAGCTGTCAGGGGAAAATAGAAATCTGAGAATCACAGCCCAATA
Source organism: Candidatus Hodarchaeota archaeon (assembly GCA_016839815.1). Lineage (GTDB taxonomy): Archaea > Asgardarchaeota > Heimdallarchaeia > Hodarchaeales > Hodarchaeaceae > Hodarchaeum. The sequence goes on along the minus strand of JAEOTM010000182.1, from coordinate 11,442 downwards.
GTATGATTTTTACCACTATTAATAGACGAAGTATTCGTGTATTCACAAAGAAGAACTTAAGAACTGAAGGGACAAAGATAGATTTAACTACTACTCGGAATTGACTTTTATGATTAAAAAATTTGAAAAAATACTAAGTAAAAAGGGATTTGCTCATCTAGCAACTATTATGGCAGATGGAACACCTCAATCCACACCTGTATGGTTTGATGTAAAGGATGAGCTAATACAAGTTAATACGGCAATTGATCGCCTAAAAGATCGGAATATGAGAACACGTTCTGATGTTGCTCTATCCATCCAAGATCCAGATAATCCTTATAGCTATGTAGCTATTAGAGGTAAAGTTGAAGAGCGTACTACTGAAGGTGCTGATGACCATATTGATACTTTAGCAAAAAAATATCTTGGAATGGAAACATATCCTTATAGAACCAGTGAAGAAACTAGAGTTATTTATAGAATCAAACCTATTAGAGTGTCGGGAATAGAGTAACTTTTCGTGTCGTTTTCGTTCTCTATTTTCTTTCAATTATCTCTAAATTGATGTGTGTTTTACCCGCAGTGAGAGCTGTGATTACTTTGGCTCTTGCTTCCTGAAGAATTCTCCATAAAGAACCTCGTGAAATATTCATTTGAGTAGCTGCTTGTTCCTGAGTTAAACCCTCCTTATCTACCAGACGAAGAGCTTCTAACTCAACGGTAGTGATCTTAAGAATTGTTTCACCAGTTGTAGAACTCCATTCGGAATCAATACGAGGTTGTATTCGTGGTCTTCCCCCTCTAAACCTACGACCTCTACCACCACCTCTACCTCGTCCGGAATAAATATCTCTCATATTCTTTTTTCTCCAGAAAGCCCTTTTAACCTAATTAAGCATATAGCTGAGCGATTGAACAAAACTTTTTTATCTATTAGTTTTCAAATAATTAGAACTTAATTAAGTTTTCCCTCCTGATCGCTCAATAGAAGCAACAAAATTAGAATCAAAATAAAAATTTAGACTAGAATTATTCTAAGGTGAAATTTTAGTTTTTGTGCAATAGCACAAAACTTATATACAGTTTTGTTCAATAGCTCATTGGTGATAAAAATGCCAAGAGGAGATAGGACGGGGCCTTGGGAACAAGGACCTCGAACAGGAAGGGGACTGGGTTTCTGTTCGGGTGATACTTCACCTGGATACACTAAAGGAGGTGGAATGGGATGGGGTCGTGGATATGGAGGAGGACGAGGATGGGGAAGAGGTAGATTTCGAGGAAGATCGATAGGTTTTCCTGATCCGCGAATATTTTATCCTCCTAAATTTAGTCAAATTGGCCCTGAAGATGAAAAACAATATCTTGAGGAGTCTATGAATCACTTGAAGCAAGAAATTGAAAATATTGAAAAGAGACTTAAGAGTTTATCAAAGAAAGATGAAGTATAATCTCTCTTAGATAAATTCAAGTCCTTTTTTTCTTCCTATGGAAGGTCCAAAATATGAATCAGAATATTCATGGACCGAATTGGGCCTTTAAGATGATGTCCTTGATTCATGATAATTCACTTCGGAGAAAATTCTCGAATCCTTATCAGACTTTAGAAAATGCGGGTATTAAGTCAGGTCAAAGCGTGCTCGAAGTCGGATGTGGTCCAGGTTTTTTCACACTCCCTTGCTCCGAAATTACAGGTACTGATGGATTAGTCTATGCACTAGATATTCATCCATTGGCAATTAAAAGAGTAAAGGAGAAAATGGAAATGCATTCATTATCGAATATCATCCCTATTGAAGCTAGTGCAACTGATACAGGTCTTACTGAACAAAGTATTGATCTAGCATTTTTTTTCGGGGTACCAAGACTTTTACGAGATGAAATATTATTGAAAAATGTTTTAAAGGAAATACGTCGTGTTTTACGAGAAAAAGGTAGAGTTTCAATAAAATCATCAAGGAAGAAGCTAATTAAGATCCTTGAAGAACATTCCTTTAGTTTTCTTCATGAAAAAAATGGAATCCTTTCGTTTAGAAAATCCTAAAAAACCGTTGTCATACTCGGTCATTGTGATGAATTTATGATTGTTTGATTCATCAACCTTAAATTACCTACATTGTCAAAAAGGATTTAATTACCAGTTCGTCCAGTCGTGGAGTTGATTACCTTACCACGCCCAAAAAGTCCCAGAAATATCAAGTGCGACCCAGCACATTTTTATTTTAAACCACGAGGAATTCCTATGAAGGATATCCTGGGTCAGGTAGATATTACCTTGGAAGAGTTAGAATCTATGCGTCTAACAGATTTAGAGGGATTAAAACAAGAAGAAGTGGCTGAACAGATGAAGATATCGCAATCAAGTGTTTCACGACATTTAGAGAGAGCTCACAGAAAAATTGCCGAAGCTCTGGTATTAGGATACGCCATTCGAATATCTAATCCCGTGAATTTTTACCACTGTGACGATTGTGGACATACCTGGAGATTTCCAGAGAAGGAGGAAACTATGCTTAATTGCGAAAGTTGTGCTTCTACAAATTTCCATGCACATATTCATTCTGAAACTGATCAACAAATTATTAATCAAAGTGGGAAATAATAAGTTATTTACAAATTCTCAATTCGTTCAGTAAAAGGTACGTGATTACTTGAATAAAGTATATAGAGTGGCCATTGCCAGTTTTCTTTTAATAATGGGTATAATATTCTTTTTCGTAAATTTTATTCTGAGAACAACTGAACCCGCCGCATCTACTAATTCTGATGGTTCTACTTTGATTGTAGCAATACTAATTGCGAGTTTAGTCTTTGTTGTTGTACCAGGTATATTTGTCCTTATTCGATTAACACGACGCTAAGCTAGTCGATTGCCGAATATTAATATCTCTCAGGTATTTTTGGCGGATATTTACTTAGTTGATACTTTACAACTCCATAAATTAAGATAAATCCTCCAATCAACCATGAAAATATTGGATTGAGACCAAGTGAGCCCCCTAAATCGGCCAATAGAGGAAAGTCAAAATTCTCCCCATCACGCATAGCTTGATTCATAGCTTCAGTATCAATTTCGGAAACACTGAGGAAAGTTGTTATTACCATTGTAATAAGTCCAACAACTATTAGTATTTTAGCGACTTTTTTGGGTGCAGCCCAAGGAGAAACATTGCTAGGTTCTGCATTTTTTAATACAAGAAAACCATAAACAAGACATAAAATATACCCCAAGGCAAAACCAAAAGGCATGAAAGCATTTGCAGTCTCAGGATCAGATATAGTATCAGAACCAGATGAAATGATTACCGCAAGAATAACTTCTATCACTCCAACAATAAAAGCAGTAATCCAGACAATCCTTACACTTTCTGGATTCAATGTAAATCCAGTAATATGGCCACTTAAAGTACCAGCTCGATCAGAAGTTGTTGATACTAATTTTTGACCGCATGAAATACAAAAAGCTGCATTATCAATGTTCTTTGTTCCACAACTTGGACAAAATGTCATAGTTTTTCCTCAACCTTATTTAGATTGTTAAAATATAAAGATTTAGGGAAAAAAAGGAGAAAAAGATGCTTCTCTTTACGAGGAAGCAACAGTATAACTCAACTTTCCACCTGCAAGCAGAATTTCCCGTTCACGTTGTGAGAAGTCATAGGATGTTTCTATATCGAAGTTTTGAGTTCGATTATGAACAGAAATAGGTAAGTTCTCTTTAAGTGCCTTTCTAGCTCCCTTAATTTCGAGAATATCGTCACTCCTAATTCGATCATAATCTTCGTTAGTTTTAAAAGTTAAGGGGAGTATTCCGAAATTCACCAGATTATCTCGATGTATACGAGCAAATGATTTAGTCAGAACGGTTTTGATTCCTAGATACATAGGAGCCAAGGCAGCATGCTCACGACTAGATCCTTGACCATAATTTTCACCACCGATAATAATACCACCACCTTCTTCCTTACTCTTAAGAGCTCTTTCTGGGAAAGTAGCATCTACCTGCTCAAAGACATGTTTACTTATTTCTGGTAAATTAGATCGAAGTGGTAGAATTTTGGAGCCTGCTGGCATGATATGATCAGTTGTGACATCATCTTCTGCTTTAATGAGGACTCTAAACTCAAAATCATCTTGGAGCGGTTGGAATTCTGGTAGGGGAGCTATATTTGGCCCCCGAACAATTAACACATCGGTCGGTGAGGAAGAAGGTTGAAGAATCATTGAATCATCAATCTCTATTTCCTTAGGAATCTCAACTTTCGGATATTCTCCTAATTTTGTGGGATCTGTAAATTCACCAAACACTGCAGCAGCAACTGCTACTTCAGGACTCACAAGATACGCATTAGCACTTTTGGTTCCAGTCCGTCCGAAGAAGTTACGATTAAATGTACGAACCACTACTGCATCAGTTTTTGGAGCAAAACCCATTCCAATACAAGGACCACAGGCACTTTCAAGAATTCGTGCTCCTGCAGTAATTGCATCAGCTAGTGATCCATTCTTGGCTAATTCCATCAGAACCTGTCGTGATCCAGGAGAAATACCTAAGACTGTATCTGAATGAATCTTTCGACCTTTTAGTAGTGCAGCTACTGTAAGCATATCTTTTAGGGAGCTATTTGTACAAGAACCAATGGCAACCTGATCTACTTTCATACCATAGAGCTCAGATAGTGGGACAACCTTCCCTGGGGAATGAGGTTTCGCTACAAGAGGTTCAAGTCCTGAAAGATCAATCTCGATGATTTCATCGTAATCGTCGTCTTCTCCAGGTAGAAGTTCCACCCAATCTTCTTCTCGTTTCTGCCATTTGAGAAAATCTTTTGTTACTTCATCAGAGGGAAAAATTGAAGTCGTGGCTCCTGTTTCGGCACCCATGTTCGTTATTGTAGCCCTTTCGGGTACTGAGAGTGTTTTTATACCTGGTCCATAATATTCAAGGATTTTTCCCACTCCACCTTTGACATTAATTTGACGGAGTACTTCTAAAATTACATCTTTTGCAGCTACATAATCAGGTAGCGATCCAGTTAATTTTACACCAACAATTTTTGGAGTTTTTAAATAAAAAGGGCCACCACCCATTGCTACAGCTACATCCAATCCTCCTGCTCCTATAGCAATAGCTCCCATACCCCCAGCGGTAGGAGTGTGGGAATCAGACCCAATCAAGGTTTTAGAGGGAGTTGCAAAACGCTCCAGAAAGACTTGATGACAGATACCATTCCCAGGTCGTGAAAATTGGATTCCATATTTCGCAGCAACAGATTGTAAATATCTATGGTCGTCGGGGTTTTTGAAGTCTGATTGAGTAGTATTATGGTCTACAATCGAGACAGATAGTTCGGTTTTAACCTTATCCAGACCCATGGCTTCGAATTGAAGGTAGGCCATAGTTCCTGTGGCATCTTGTGTCAGGGTATGGTCAATACGAATACCGATTTCTTCTCCGACTTCATATTTCCCTTCAACAAGATGATCTTGCAGAATTTTTTTTGCTATTGAAACCATTTTTTAAATCCCTTAGTTTAATTAAATTAAATTAAGAATTAAATGAGTATTAGTTTTGAGATAAACGAGAAAGGATCTTGATTCTAATTTTATTAATTTTTTCCCATCCAGCTTTAGAATTCAAGCTTTGATGAAATTACAATAAATAAAAATTGAATAAGATAATAAAGGAACCTGAAGCGAGCTCACTGGTTCAAGCGGAAGTAAATAGGTGCATTTGTTTATTCTTAATATCTCTTAGTTTTCTTATAGAGAATGACTAGAGCTCCGACACTGAAAATCGAAAAAATGATCGTAAAGCCGGAGATACCTCCACCAGAGCCTGGAAGAATAGCGATCTGTAATTCTAGAAGGGTAACTACATCCTCAGCACTACTCCAAATATCCGAGCAAGATGCAATAAATGACCCTTTTCGAGCCATTATTGTGTTTACGAAGAACGAGACATTAATTGTTTGATCAGCACCTTCAACCTCGACTGGATCTCCAGCAAACCATTCGCTAAAACCCATTGTAGTTTTTGCTAAAGATGAGGTATTATAATCTTCAACTGATAAGATTGTATAACCATCTGGATCCGAAGGAGTCTTCCAATGTTGTTCTAACACATATAGAGATTCATTAAATGTATCTACTAATTCAAAACCAGTTGGTATTTCACTATTTGTGGAAGTTATTTTATATGGAAATGCATCATTAGTTGGAAACGATGTAGTTATTTGGCAACTAAAAGCAGTTAGTATTAAAAATCCTAAGATAATCTTAAATTTCATAATTTCTCACCTTTTCTGATCCAAAAATTACTTAGCTTATTCAGGTTGAATTTCACCTATTTGAATTTTATCACTGAAGGAATCTACAAGAAAAAAAATCTCATATCCTTCAACAGAATTTCATTGAGAAAGATGAAAAAAAAGGGGAAAGAGAGGCTTAATTATGCTATTGCTTTCTCAGAAACATGTTTGGCTTTATGATTTTTCTTAGCAATCCCAGCCATCTTTGTAACTACATCAGCGAACTTCTTTCCTTCAGCAGCAGACATCCACTCAATAAGAAAACGTTCATCATCTATTCCCTGTTTCTTCATCCAACGGCGAATCTTTCGTTCCCGTTTAATGGCGAAATCATTCCCTGAAATATAATGACAATCTTGAGGATGACAACCTGTCAACATAACTGATCCTGCTCCAAGCTCAAATGCTCGTTTGATAAAATCGACATCAATTCTCCCAGAACACATCACTCGGACGACGCGTGAGTTTGTGGGATATTGAATTCGACTGGTACCAGCCAGATCAGCTCCACCGTAAGAACACCAATTGCATGCAAAAATCATGACCTTTTCATCTGCATTATCTCGTAATGCAATATCTACCTGTCGTAAAATCATTGCATCTGTGAAATTGGTCATCATTATGGCGTCTTGAGGACAATCTGCTGCACAAGTCCCACATCCTTTACATAAAACAGGAATGACGTGTGCGGGAGTCTTTTTCACCTTGTCTACGGTTATTGCATTATAAGGACATCGTGTAGCACAAATGCCACATGAGTTACAGAGTTCCTGATTGACAACGGCGTATAAGGGCTCTACTGAGAATTCACCTTTAGTTAAAACTCTAGTTACACGTCCAGCAGCGGCACTTGCTTGAGTAACTGCCTCACGAATATCCTTAGGTGATTCAGCTCCACCTGCAATGAATATACCATCAGTTGGTGTATCTACAGGGCGAAGTTTGGGATGTGATTCAATATAATAATTATGAGTGTCTTTGGCTACAGGGAAAGGAACATTAGAACTTGGTCCATCAGCACCAATCGAAAGTACCACCATCTCATATTCTCGGTTGATTAATTCCCCAATCCGAGTGTCCTCAACAGATACTAGTAAATTATTACTTGGACCCACCTGTTGAACTTGTGATGGACGTCCACGGATATATTTAACACCTTCGCGTCGAGAGCGTGTATAAAGTTCCTCGAATCCTTTTCCAAATGCCCGAATGTCAATAAAGAATACAGAAACCTCTACATCTGGCCAATGTTCCTTTATTAGTAATGTATCCTTGATACTCTCCATACAACAGAAATTAGAACAATATGGATTATACCGTTGATCTCGTGATCCAACACATTGAATGAAAGCTACACTTTTTGGACGTTTAAGGTCGCTAGGTCGAACCAGATCTCCTGAAGTTGGACCCGCAGCGTTAATCAAACGTTCAAATTCGAATGTGGTGACTACATTTGGATAGTGGCCCCATCCATATTCTGGAATTTTCGAAGCATCAAACATCTCAAATCCAGTGGATATAATAATAGTTCCAACTTTATATTTATAAGTTTTCACATTATCTTCGTAATTAATGGCCTCTTTCTCACAGGTACCCTTGCATTTTCCACATGCTAGCACATCTAATCCCAAACAATTGTCAGTGTCAATGATGTAGCTGGCAGGTACCGCCTGAGGATATGGAATATAGATGGCTTTTCTCCATCCTAAATTACCTGAATATTCATCAATTACATTTACTGGACAGATGTCCACACAGTCATTACACGCTGTACAAAGATCTTCTTCAACATATTGGGGTTGCTTAGTTACTTCTACCTGGAAATTTCCTACATACCCAGAAATCTTAGTGACTTCAGCATTGGCTATCAAGGAGATATTATCATGGTTTCCTACATCGGCCATTTTAGGTCCAAGAATGCAGATACTACAATCCATAGTGGGAAAAGTTTTATCTATCAAAGCCATATTCCCACCAATGGTAGGACTTTTTTCTACCATGACAACCTTGTAATCATCTGCTAAATCCAATCCAGCTTGTATTCCAGCCACACCACCACCGATAATCAACACTCTTTTTTCCACAGGAACGACTGTTGCTTCAGCTGGTTCAAGCATTGCGGCTTTAGCTACCGCCATTTCAGTTAATTCCATGGCTTTCAGCGTAGCTTCTTCCTTTTCATGAAGATGCACCCATGAACACTGTTCTCGAATATTAGCTACTTCGACAACTTCTGGATTCATCCCACTTCTTTTCATTAATTTCTTCCATGTGGGCCCATGCAATCGTGGAGAACATGCTGAGACAACAATTTTTTCAATCCCTTGTTCTTTGATCGCTGTTTCAATCTCTACCTGACCAGGATCTGAACAAGTATAAGTATTAACCTGAACCAGTTCAACATTAGGTAAATCTTTGATTTCCTCTGCAATTTTATCTATATCAACTGACCCTGCAATGTTTTTTCCACATTTGCATAGAAAAACTCCTACTTTCACTTCTTGTTCAGTCTGATCTACGCTTTCTGTCATTGTTACTTTCTCCTGCTTTGTGCTGTCTCATTGAGTCGTTTGAGTTTTTGTGTAAATCCTTCCCGTGGATTATTTACAAATTCCCCACATACTATCCTCTTGCTTTCGTGAGAATACTCTGCTTCTTGAGGAGGACAATTCTTATCAATTACTACCTGCTCACGAAGCCATTCTAACATTTTCACCGCATCACCAAGTTTGTTCTTTCGTCCATACTGCGTGAAACAAGGAGCGAGAACCTCGATGAAGCTAAAACCAGGATTATCCATCGCTTTGAAGATACTTTCTCTCAATCGAAGAGTATCATAACCTGGCCAACGTGCAACGAAAGAAGCGCCTGCTGCTGCCGCTAGCGAAACAAGATTGAAAGGAGGCTCAATGTTTCCATAAGGGGAAGTGCTAGTGAGGTCACCTATTGAAGTAGTAGGTGCTAACTGCCCTCCGGTCATTCCGTATATTCCATTATTGTTGGCTATTACATTAATCTCTATATTGCGTCGACACGCATGAATAAAGTGATTTCCACCTATTGCGAACAAATCACCGTCGCCTGAAAGTACAAAAACCTCAAGATCTGGATTTGCAAGCTTTAATCCTGTAGCAAATGGAATAGCTCTTCCATGGGTTGCATGAAATGCAGGAGCTTTGAAACATCCACTCGTTCTTCCTGTACACCCAATTCCTGATACTATTGCATAATCTTTCGGAGTTAATCCTCTTTCTACTAAACAGGTAGTAATCGACGTAATTGCAGTGCCTATTAAACACCCCGCACAGAAGATAAATCGATTGAGATTTAATCTACCGTGTAAAGGATGTTCCTCTGGGTAATCAAGTTCTGGAGTACCCCATTCTTCCTCTGATGTCATCATCTTTTTACCTCCTTCATTAATGCTTCGTAGATGAATCCTGGAGCAAACGGTATAGTGGTAGGGACTAACAATCCCGAAACTTCTATTCCTAGATGTCTAAATCTTTCAACCTCACGAATGAGTTGACCATAATTCATTTCCGAAACAAGGACTTTCTTAATCCCCAATTTGCCTAGTCGTTCCATAAGTTCATCAGGGAACGGCCATAATGTTTTGAGTCTCACTAAGCCTACTTTATGACCCATCTTCCGAGCTTGTTCAACAGCTTCGGGATTACCCCGAGCATTTATCCCGTAAGAAAGAATCACTGTTTCAGCATCATCTAAGTACATTTCTTCCCAATCATTTATAACGGGACGAGCGCGTCTTATTTTATCACATAACCGTTTTACAAGGGCGATTTCTGTTTCAGGAGTCATATCGGGACTTCCAGTTACATCGTGAGTAAGTCCAGTTACGTAGAAATTATATTCTGTCCCTGCTGTTGCCATTCCAGGTATTAGATCATCATCAATAATTTCGAAAGGCTGATACTTGTCTGGAGGTACTTGTGGTCCTTTCCTGTTAATAACTTCAAAATTTGAATGATAAGAAACTGGTTCCATCATTTGTCCTGTTATTCCATCCGATGCAACAATAACAGGCGTTCTATATTTTTCTGCTAGATTAAAGGCCCGAATGGAAAAATCATAACATTCCTGTACACTAGATGGTGCAAGAACTATTGTTTCATAGTCTCCATGTGATAGATATCGTGTTTGCATTACATCAGATTGTGAGGCTTTAGTAGGTTGACCAGTACTCGGGCCACCACGCATAACGGTCACTATAACTAGAGGGGCTTCAAGCATAAATCCCAACCCGACAGTTTCCGCCATCAAAGATAATCCAGGTCCAGAAGTTGCAGTCATCGCCTTTGCACCTGCATAAGAAGCACCTACAACGGCCACAATTGATGCAAGTTCATCTTCCATTTGGACAAATGAACCCCCCACTTGGGGTAAGCGTCGTGACATATAATGAGCTATCTCTGAAGATGGAGTAATAGGATAACCTGCAAAGAAGCGACAACCAACTGCGATTGCACCCTCAGCTGAAGCATAGTTACCCGTTGTTAAAATCAGTTTTGATTTATTTGATTTATCACTTGTGGTTGCCATCATTTATCCTCCTGAGGAACTTCTTTTTCAATTATCATGATAGATACCGTTGGACATAACCGTTCGCATTGTTTACATCCTGTACACTTATCTAGAGCAATAACTTTGACTGGATGCAACATTCGACTATTATACGTATCCATGTCTATCTCTAAGACATCACATGGACAAAATTCTACACACAACTCACACCCATCACAAATTTCTGTATAAACTTTTATATCATACTCTTTGTCGGCTCGTGGTGGTGCAAGCATGGGTGTTCTTTTGGAGTTTAACATTTCGTTTCCTCTTCGTGGTATTTGAATCATCCTTTCTAATCTACTTGATGAATCGTAAAACCAGTAATTTCATCTTAATTGTAATCATGATTTGATGATGAGGTTTTTAAATCCTATTCTTGAGTTAAGACATATGATAGATTATTCAGATATATCTTGATCAAATTTTAGAAAAAGCATATCCACATTATAACTACTTACTGAACTCCAAAATACTTAAATTTCTCAACTAAGTCCTTCGTTTGAAAGCGACAAACTAGCTTCGTAGCAAAGGATTGACCGACTTATGAAAGTAAAATTTCGTTTTT
>JAEOTM010000181.1 GCA_016839815.1 Candidatus Hodarchaeota archaeon | reverse complement strand
GTGTTACATTATTTAATGACCTTTTGTATATATTTCAGCGTAAAGGTGTTTTAGACATATGGGATCTTCAGAATATAAGAAAAGTGAAAGAAATCTCCTTTCTTACACTTACACCTTTCGTTCTCGAGAGTTCCGAGAAATTCCTCACCGTTATTGGAAAAAAGTCTATAGAGGTATTTAATCGGTACAAAACAGAACGAATGGGTACTATTGAAATCTCAACTGATGAAGCCTCTAATACACTCGAAAAAACAATGATAGATAAACATAAGTTATACTTGAAATATAATTTTTGTGATAAAATACATGTGTTCAACTTAAGTACGTTAGAAGAAGAAAAACCGATTATTCCAGATGGAAGCATTAGTACCTTTTTCGTTGTTAATGATATTTTATGTCTGGCAACAAATGATTGTTTAGAAACTGGGAATGAGACTTGTAAAGTAACCATTTGGGATTTGTCAATACCTAAGCAAATTAAACTTATTCAAGATTCTGAAGATGAGGGTTATTTCGACTTAAGGGCAATATTTGAGAAAAATGATATTCCTACAAGGATCTATGCCTCTACTATTCATTCAATTGATGTTTGGGAGTGGTCATCTTGGAAAAAGATTCAACATATTGAAGGACTTGGGATAATAAATTCATGTTTATTGACTAAAAATTCACTTTTTATCGGAACAGATGAAGGATATGTGAATATTTGGAGGTTTAAGAATAATGATTAAACAAAATCATCAAAACCTTCTCTTTTTTTGACCATATCTTGCCATTTCTTCACAAAATAGATCTTTTTTGTAATGTTTTTCGATAAATTATATGCTTTCAGTTTTCTCTCGACTTCTCCTTCGTTATAAAGAATGTTTAAATGATAATGTATTTTCCCTCGGGACCAATTCAGGAGTTTGGCTAGGTCATATTCAGACAGACCTGGATGGTCTTCAATACAAAAGAGTAAATGACGACGTTGTTTTTCGCCTTCAAGCTGCCGCTTCATGGTAGAGATTTTCGTGGCATTTTTGGTATTTCTCATTCTTTTCTCTCACAGACCTTTTCATAATTTGGAGCTGATGTACTTTCGAGAGTCTCGAGTATCTATAAAACGGGATTTTTTTTAAAGTTATCGTTAACAAACTAGTTTAACTTGATAAATACAAGAAATTTTTTCTTTTTTTTGTTTTTTCTAGTTGCTAAGATAGTTTGAAAAGGTATTTTCCTTTATTAGATTTTTCAGAATCCTCCCCCACTCCGAATCAGTTTTTGAATATTTAAGTTGAGCTTGGAATACTGTGTGAGGAGTGCGAATGAATCCCGATTCCTTCAAGTCTTATGGGGATACTGGAAGAAGAACGAAAACCTCCTTGATTTCAATTTTACAGATAAATCTGGTAAAAAACAATCGAAATTCTCTCGTCTTAATTCCTATACTCGAACTGCAAAGAAAATTCCTGCTGAAAGAACTTTAGAACTGTGGAAGGTAGTTAAAATGTTCAATCCAAAGTTGAAGATATTTCAGAATGATTGCAAAGGTTAAATTATTAACAGTTATTCAATCAATATAACAGACTTGCTAGCTTTTGGAGAAGATTAAGACGGGGATTTTATTACCAATAAATAATGATTTTAGTTGTACGAGGGCCCTTCTATTATTAGCTATATTGATTTCTGTTTTGTCAGGTTTTTATGAAGTTCCTTATCTAGATGTGGATAATAAAAAAGATAATTCAAGTCTACTTCCATTAAAAGGTTTGGATGATAATTCAGCTACTCCAGATTTTCAACCAGATGATGCAGTTTTTTCTTCAGTACAAAATTCTAATTTCATTGCATACTGGAGTTTAGATGAAGACGGAGGCATGTATACTTATGATAGTTCTGGAAATAATCATCATGGGACGATATCAGGCGCCTCTTGGGTACAGGGAATCAGGGGATCTGCACTGGAGTTCGACGGTTCTTCTGACTATGTTGATTTTGATGATTTTAATATTACTAAGGATTTTACGATTGCTCTTTGGGTAAATCCTGATCGTACTGATATCAATCAAAACTTTCTTGGAAAACATTCGACTGCTGGTGATAACTTTTTCGGATTAGGAATCTATGGGGGACTATATCGCGTTCTCTTATCATTTCCTAGCTCTGATGTCTGGCATGATGAGGGTACCCCTATTCTTGACTGGCAATTTATTGTTGTCACTGGGGAATATACTGGATCTAAGACTAATATTAAATTTTACCGTGATGGCTCTCTTCTGTGGGAAAATTTGTTTGATACTGAAGTACTTGACTCTGTTGGGAAACCTTGGACTTTAGGTCAGGAATGGGATGGTTTCGAAAGAACTGATTTCTTTGATGGCATATTAGATGAGGTCTCGATAAGTAGCTACGCTTGGAATGAAACTGAAGTGCTCCAGACTTATCAAGGATTTGATCGTGATTGGACCATTTGGGATCATCAAAATGTTGACGCCCAGAATGTCTTTATTTCTGAAGGTTTTGCATATATAGCTGCTTCTGCTAGTGGTTTGGTCACCATTAATGTTACAGATCCGATGAATCCTGGAATCCCAAATTATCGGACATCTTATAGTAGTATTTATGATGTGTGTGTGAAAGATGGTTATGCGTATGTTGCTGAAAGCTATGGATTCACGGTATGGGATGTTCAGAACCCTACTGAGCCCTCACGGATTTATGCGAATGGACTCGGACCAGGGGTGCAGCGGATCGATGTGTGGAATAATTTAGCTTTTGTTGGTGATGATACTGACGGATTACAGATTTTTAACGTGACAAATCCTGCTTCTCCAACCCCAATTGGCCCCCGTATTCCCGATATTGGCTCTTGGGATGTTTTCACCACCAATGGCTTTATCTATACAGCAGACTATGATCAAGGCCTGCACATTACTGATATCTCTGATCCTGCTAACCCAGGAACACCTATCTTTGTTAATATTACTGGACACGCATTGGATGTATTTGTTAATGATGGTACAGCATATGTAGCAGCTCATTCAGGAGGGTTAGCCGTTGTTAATGTTACAGATCCCCTCAATGCCGCAATCCTCGATTATTATAAATTTAACTACTCTTATGATGTGTTTATTGATCAATATAATCTTTATGTTACCAATAGAGAATCTGGAGATTATAGGTTATCTGTAAGTGATCTGTCTATACCTTTTGACAAGGAAAATGTAAAACATTACGATCTCTTTGATGATAGCGGAGGCGGGATTTATATTGATAATAACCTTGTATATTTTGCCTATGTTCATGGTCTGGATGTTTTTAATCTCTCTGATCTCTATGACATTAAAGCTCCCAAAATTACTGTATATAACCCAGTTGATGCTTCTTATCCAGGTGATAGTTTATTATTGAACTTTACCTCAAGTGAAGTGTTATCTTGGAGTGGTTATTCTTTAGATGACAACCAAAATAT
>JAEOTM010000180.1 GCA_016839815.1 Candidatus Hodarchaeota archaeon | reverse complement strand
TCTACCTCATCTTCGATCCCGTCGTTATCCTCATCCTCTTTTTCGTCTAGATCATCCTCAACTTCATCAGCAATAAAAGCTACTCCAGGAAACAGTAAAAGATTAGTTAAAACAAGAAAAAGTAATATACCTGCAATAAAAACAGAAATAATCCGTTTTGTGCTATAAAACTGTTTTAACTTTAGAGAAATCATGAGAGGAATACTTCCAAAGGTTACACTAATCAAGTAAGAAACTTGTCCCCGTTTAGTTTATAGTTTTGTTTCAAAAATTCTGTAAAACCAAATCTAAAGTTGTTTTAACCAATGAAATTTTCAAGTTATTGGATATGTGTATTTTCAACTTTTGTTTCAAAATTAACTCGATCTTGTATCAAAATCAATGATTCTCTCAGTTAGCGTATGAACTTTCGAGTTTGTTCATATACACATCTAGACTTGTTCATATGGTAAGAATGAAAAACTTGATAATCAAATCGTTACCATTCGCCATCTATTGGTTATTCCTCGCCTTCACGAACTCCAGTTGCCTTTTGAGCTACTATCCTTTCTTTAAACTCATAAAAGAGTTCAGAAAGCTCCTGAATTTGAGTTAATAAAGTATCAATATTAATATGAGTAAATTTATAATCATTAATGACCAGTTCTCCATTTGAAATAACATATTTTACTTCATTTCCATTAGCTGCCCAAATTAGGTTTTCTACCACATTATCTATTCGAGTTGGTGTTAGATTAGGTTGTGCTAGGTCTAAAATTACAATATCCGCTGCTTTCCCTTCTTCTAAGGATCCGACGTTAAACTGGCTAATAATCTCAGCAGGTATCACAGTAATTCTTTCAAGAAGATCCTGTGCTTTCATCAAAGTTGCATCTTTATGGTAAGCTTTCTGATACTGTGCAGCCACCCGGGCTGCATTGATGATGTTTTGATTATCTGCACTTCCAGACCCATCAGTAGATATAGCAAACTTGATTTTTCGCTTTTTAAACTCCTGCAAGGGAGGCATACCAGATCCTAGGATAGTATTAGCAAGAGGATTATGTACCACACTTGTCCCTGTTTTAGCGAGAATTTCTAAATCATTTTCGGTATTTTGAACCTGGTGTCCCACAAATGTATTCTCATCTAAGAAACCAATGGATTCTGCATACTCAATGGGTGTTTTCCCATACTCTTTTCTGAACCATTTGGTAGTGGCGGGTTCTTCACTGGAATGTATGTGAATCATGGTATCATGATCTTTGGCCCATTGTTTTAAACCCTTCAACAATTCTGGTCCGTTGGAAAACAATTGATCCGGTCCAGGAATGATGTGAACGTGTGGCTCATCCTTAAATTGATCATATAGCTCATTCATTCTTTCAATTGCAACCTCAGGTGGTTTATCTAATATTCGCGGATCATAATGTCTATCTTGAGCTCCAACAGCGATTACAATCTTTGTATTGGCTAGTTTATTTGCTTCTACTAGTTCTGAAACATGGTATTTATTGAAATTACAGTGATGAGTAACTGCCGTAGTTATTCCATGCTGTAAATCATCGATTCGTGCTTTGAGATATGTCAGGAGATATGGAGACCTCCCAAATCGTTCTGTGAGAACCTTTTCCTCTTGATGCAAGAAACCTGTAAAGTGATTCACGGATTCATCAAGCCATGTCGTCAGTGGTACATCCTTCCCTACTCCAATGATCGGTGACTCATGATCATGACCGTGGGCTTTAACAAATCCCGGTAAAGCCACTCCGTCTATCAGGGGAATATCATCACTGCTAGTGATAACCTTCTGATGTGCTCCTATTACCTGTAATTCCACATTCTGATCTGCGATGATATTATTAATATGTGTAGGATCAAATTTCCCTACTTCTTTTATCACTTCACCTTCAGTTAGTATATATCCATCCTCTATTCGCGTTGTTCTTCCGAGGGAATCGGATAGTGGAACCATTAACCTGATTCTAACTAAAATTCTTTTCATCCGCGGTTTACCATCCAACTAGCTTTGTAAATCTGCTTAATTTTGAGCTCTGTCCTATTAAACTATCTTTCTTATAGATTGAAAAAGGTAAAGGTTAGTCATGTATACTTAATTTCTCTCCCTCATCCAAATATCTTTTAATTTCAACGTTAGAATGCTTTTCTTAGTGGGTGATTTTCAGGTGGATCTTCTTATTAAAAACGGAACATTAGTGGATAATGCTGGATTGTACCCTGGTAACCTTGGCATTGTAGATGGGAAAATTGCTATCATTTTTCATGGAGATAAGGGGTATTCTGCTGATAAAGTCATTGACGCAACAGGTAAACTTATTTTTCCGGGTATTATTGACTCTCATGTTCATTTTCAACTTCAAGATCTTGGTAAAATTATTTCTACTGATTCTTTTGCTTCAGGGAGCAAAGCTGCTGCTTTTGGGGGTGTTACGACTTTTATTGATTTTGCCGATCAAACACGGGGTGAATCCCCTCTGAAAGGGTTTCAAAATAGACGACAAACAGCTGATGGACATGTCGCTATTGATTATAGTCTACATGTATCAAAAACTGATTTGGAGTATCTTGACGAAATTCCCACATTGATACAAGAAGGAGTGACCAGTTTTAAGTTTTTTACTACTTATAGTTGGCGTAAATTAGATTTAACAGATGGCCAGCTCGTTTCTTTTTTTCAGGAAGTCCGTAAACAAAGAGGTTTTGTCGTTGGCCATTGTGAAAATGACTCAATGGTCCAATATTATCGCAACCAGCTTATCAGTGACAATAAAACCGATCCGATCTTTCATGCTCATTCTCGTCCTCATCTGGTAGAGGAAGAAGCAATGCAGCGGGTCATTTTATTTGCACGTAGAACCGGAGTTCATCTTCATCTTGCTCACATTACCACTAAACAGGGAAGCGACTTACTTGCTCAAGCTAAATCTGAAAATCTGCGAATTTCTGGAGAGACCTGTCCTCACTACCTACTTTTAAATGAGAAAGCGTATACTTCACCAGAAGGCTATCTTAATTTAATGTCTCCGCCCTTACGTCATACCAAAGATCAACAAGCATTAATCAACCATCTTCGAATTGCTACAATTGATCAAATTGTGACAGATCACTGTGAATTTTCACGTAAAAGTAAAGGTGAAGGAAAACTTCCATTTAATAAAGTTTTAAATGGTATTCCAGGCATTGAAACTTCTCTCCCTCTTATCCACGATTTACTCGTCAATTCAAAGAAAATTACGTATCCTCAACTTATCCAAATGATGTCCTCCAATCCTGCAAAGCTTTTCGGTCTTTATCCCCAAAAGGGTTCTTTACAAATTGGTGCAGACGCTGATCTGGTAATATTTGATCCACTGATGTCTCAGAGGATTTCACCTCAAATCTTGCATTATGAAATAGATTGGAATCCGTATACCAATTTCCAAGTAACTGGTTGGCCCATTACTACTATTTTACGAGGAGAAATTCTTTGTGATAATGGAAAGTTCGTAGGACAACCGAATGGAGGGGTATTCTTAAAGCGTGAACACCTAAATTACGTCAAATCTTAAAAATAAATACCTAGTACTCATCATTTATCTCCGTAACTCTTCCATTCTGAATTTTAGTGCAATAGAAGACTTAGTAACAACATAACACACCATTAATTGGACTTGAAATAGCATCTGACGAATTGTGAAGAAGATTACTTGTTCGAGTGATATAATAGTATACCTGTTAGTAATAGTTGAGCTTATAATAGAAATATTAATCAAGCTCTTATCTATGACATATGAAAGCTCAGTAGAATAAATTTCTATTAATATTTCAAAATTCTCAAAATGGATTATTCTTTAGGGAATGATAAAGGTGAACGATTTAATTCTATTCAGTTTATTAAATTTGACTTTCATTAGATTAGTTGGAACATTTATCTCTCTGAAATTTTATCTTGAATCAAAACACTTACGTTTCCTAGCGCTTGTGACTGGTTGGGCAATTTGGACAGTAACTGGCATCCTCCCAATTATAGCAGAGATAGTTGTTGAAAGGAGTCAGTTTAT
>JAEOTM010000179.1 GCA_016839815.1 Candidatus Hodarchaeota archaeon | reverse complement strand
CCAATACCACTCATATCAAGAAAAGTAGACAGAGCTGCAGTTGTACCTTCACCAACGGCAATTTGCCCGCTTCCAGAAGTAATGTCGCCAGCTGCATAAATACCCAGAAAATTAGTCCGATGATGAGTATCCACCAGAATTAAACCCTCCTCAGAAAGCTCTACGCCAATTTTTCTAGCCAATTCATTATTCGGAACGGTACCAATAGCGACAAAAACACCTTTAGTCCGAAGCACCTGCTCTTCACCAGTCAGAACATTCCTTAACCGAATTTTTTTCACACCTGCATCTTCAGTTCCCTGAATTTCAGTCACAAGAGTATTTAAAATAATTTTAACTTTTGATTGTTCAAGGAGTTCCTCTTGTAAGATTTTAGATGCGCGTAAACAATCACGACGATGAATGAGAGTGACTTCAGCAACAATTTTGTCAAGATAAAGAGCCTCAGTCACAGCTGCATTTCCACTACCAACTACAACGACTTTCCTTCTCTGATAAAGGGCTCCGTCACAAGTCGCATTATACGAAACCCCCCTACCATAGAACTCATGAGCACCCGGGATCCTCAAACGACGGCGTCTTGTTCCAGTCGCAAGAACTACTACTTTGGTGGTAGACTCACTTTTAAAACCAGTTTTCCTCATAGATTCTTTTAAGCTTTGTACTGCTTCAGGAGTAAACTGAAACGTGGTTTGCATGGCCTTCCAATCAATAACATCGATTGGGGTATGCGTTACGACGATGGGGGACTTTTGAATATTAATATCGGTTGCTTCGACTAGTTCCCTCACCACAACACCAAATTTTCTTGCCTGATCCTTGAGAATATCAATAAAATCTATATTGCTTATCCCGTCATTGAATCCAGGATAATTGTCAATACACGGCGATTCACCGGCTAAGCCCCCTATACAGAGTTTATCAAGGACAAGAGTTTTCCACCCCCGACGCGCACTACTGATAGCTGCGGCTATCCCAGCAGGGCCTCCGCCGATAACAATTAGATCAAATTCAGAGGAACCTCGCAAATGAGGATTAGTGATCAGATTCTTCACCAAGTTATTACGTTCTTCTTCAACACTATGTTATTAATTCCAGGATATATTTGTAAGAAGATTCTTTGTTCAGTGAATCTTCCGACAAAATGTTCCAGACACTCAATGATTAACTAGAGGGGCATTAAAGAATTAAAGGGTTAACTAGAGAAATTCTTCGCCAAAAAAAGAAAAGAGAGGAATGGAAACTCTAGAAGCCCTATTTCACTCCTTAAGACTAACTAACGAGAGGACTGAAAATTTCCACATTGTTTAGAAAAAATAGCCCGTGTGCGAGGAGTGGGAGTGTACTAGGAAATACGGAACATGTCGGTGGACCTTCACGCGTATTTTCGTAAAGAAAACTCCTCTATCAACGGGATTTTCTTTAAAAATGTCCCAGCACTCGTTTACCATCCTACGATTACCATGCTAGGTTTCACATTTTACGTTTTTTACCGTCTAGATTTAGAACGCTTAAGCACCAGTAAATTAAACAAGACTATCAAAGTAATTAGGAAAGATAATCCGCTAGCTGATGAGGGAGAAACAATACTAATAGGGCCTACATAAGCGGAAGTACTTAGCAAAATATCATTAGCAACAACCAATAAATAATATGTTCCTGGAGTGAGAGTGGAGATATCCCAAGTATATGAGAATTGCTGGTAATTGGATAGGATTTGAATCCATGAACTGTTATCAATGCTATAGTAGAGACTGAAGTGGAGTATATCATTAGGATTTGGATCTGTTGCTTGCCAAGAAATCAGAATTTCTTTGGAATATTCTTTATTTACTTCAGGTGTTAAAATAGTTAGTTCAGGAGCATAATTATGAGAGATCTGAATTATTACAATTTCTGTCACATTAGAAGTACCATCAGAAGCTATGAATCGTAAATAGTATAACCCATTACTTAATTCGGAGATGTCCCATAAATATTCAGTTCCAGAACTAGAAACAACCAAGGGGTACCATACGACTTGATCAGAACTATAATGAATATCAACGAGAATTAGATCTTCCTCAACATCACTTATTGACCATTGAATTTGAATTTCATCAGAATAACTCATGTAACTAAAGGGGCTGGATATTGTAATAGTGGGGGGAATGTTTTGATTATGGATATCAACTGAAAATGTTGAGGAAGTGAAATCTCCACACCAGAGGTCAAGAGAATAGGTACCATCAGAAAAAAGTGTCGTATCTAGATCATATTCAAACTCAGAGAGGTTCTCTATAATCAATATCGAATGGGAACTATTTACCAAATAAAGATTGAAGAAACAATCGGCTATTTCTCCACCTGTAAGATTCCATCTAATATTGACTGTATCCATCCAGAAAGTTTCAGTTGATGTCAATAAGTCAATAGTAGGTATCATAAGCGAGATCGGATAGGTTTTTTGACTCAGGGACTCCCAAACCACATTATCTGATACATCCTTTATAGCAAGAAGGGAATTGACAGAAGTTTTGCTATAGAAATCTTTGGGGACAGTGAAATTTGTATAAAAAAATCCTGGCCTAGTTAGTGATTCAATAGTGTTACCTGTTTCTTCAACCCAGATATAAGGAAACGAAGTGGTATTATACCATTTAATTATAGGATAATAGGTGGCATCTGGGAGTACAAAGAGACAGGAAGCAAGTAAATCAGTAGAATTCGAATCTCTCCAGATAAAAAAGCATCCAAGTGAATTCTGAGAAAAGAGTGATGAATCGTTGGTAAAATCAAGGTCATAGGACAATGAAAAAATTGCACAGTCTGTAAAAGAGACATTAGAATGGTCTAAAATCATATCGAAATTAATAAAGCAATTGTAAAACGACACATTGGAGTGAGTAATAACCGTTTCATCAATAACTGTGTTCTTAAGCGTTATATTGGAAAAAGAAGAATTAGTTATAAATAAAGAGGTAATATCGATAGTATCTAAATACATAGAGAAATTACTACAATTAAAATTGACAACATTAGGAGTGAAAGTAGAAGTACTCAGAAGAGAGAGATTAGAGTTGTAAAGAGTCAGTTGTGGTATGTTTGAAGTATGCTGTAGTTCTAGAACAACATCAGAATTATAGATATCAGTATCTCCACCAATATCAAAATTAAATAAGTCAATAGTGGAATTCTCAATCAAAACACTAGCAACATAAGTATTATCATCAGAAAAACCAGAAAAAATGGAATCCTGGATAACTAAAAAGCCCCGAAGCTCGATCGTATCAATCGTAACATTGGATCTCACACAGGATAAATCATCGATATTAGGGGAAAGAGTCGTCGTACTCAGAATAGTCGCATTCGAGTCACGAAGGGTCATCTGGGGAATATAGGATGCTGGTTGGAGGTATAAGATCACTTGAGAATCAGATATTTCTGTAACTCCATCGATTTCAAGATCAAAAACGTCTACAGTTGAATTCTCAACAAGTAGGTCAGCAACATTAGAAAAATAATCAGCTATCCCGGAGAAAATTGAATCTTGAATAACTAAAGAACCTAGAAGTTGAATTGTATCAATCGTGATATTCGAACGAAGACACGACAGATCGTAGATGTCTGGAGAACTGGTAGTAGAGCTAAAGAGTGTTACATTTGAATTAGTGATTGTCAATTGAGGAGTAGTAGATAAATAAAACAGCTCAAGAATTGCATTGGTGTCAAAAATCTCACCGATTCCGTTGATTCTGAGAATATGGAGATTAGCGGTAGAATTGTGTAGATACAGATAATTAATGCTTGGAGCGCTGACAGTAGTTGAACTAGCGGTATTAATTTCAGAATCAATAACAGTCAAATTATAAATATTTGAAAGATAAGAGATATAACCTTGGAGGAATGAATCACCAGATACAGAACAGTTTCCATTTAAATATAATTCTACAAATTGAAATTCCGAATTTGATTCAACAATTACCCGATTTTCTACTGTCACACTCGATGCATCTATAGTCAAAATTCCTCCATTTCTAACAATAATGTTATTGTACGTCTCAACAGTCGAAATAGTGATCGATTCATTATCAACAATTAGATCAGGGCTAGCTATAACTATAATACTCATTTTAGAAGTAATTAATGGTAGTACTAAAATGAAAAGGAGAATTTTTTTTCCTACAATATTTCTCATAATTCCATCCTCAAGATAAGTGTACAAAAATTGATGAGTCACATGATATTATTCTATAAAAATATACGGAAAAGAGGGAACCATCAGACTTAGAACCAGAAAACTCACGAACACACGCTATTAGACTCCTTAAGGCTATTTCTTCCAGAAAACGAGAGGACTGAACATTTCCCCAATAATCAGCATTAAGGTAATACAAACTCAAGAAATATGAGTAAGAATTTCACGAATGATCCGTGGAGCGAGAGAAGGAGGAATATTATGGCCCATACCTTCAATACGGACAAATTTAGCTGCAGGGATGGAATTAGCAGTGTCTTGTCCTCCCTCAATTGGAACAAGGGGATCAGCATCACCATGGAT
>JAEOTM010000178.1 GCA_016839815.1 Candidatus Hodarchaeota archaeon | reverse complement strand
TTAATCCTCTTCTTAATCCCAATTTTATACGATAAATCTTTCCTAGCGGGAGAAACAATCTTTATTAAGAGCCTAATACTCGTTGAATTATGGAATCCAGCTGGAACCCAAATAGGTTTGACTTACTCTTAGCTGTTCTCATCGTGCTAATCTTTCCAATTCTCGCTAGAATACTTTATTTTGCAACAGGAGCGTTGATTCCGTTGATTATTTATTATGGAGCAGCATGGGGAATTTCTATTTGGAGACGGGGGAATTCTGGCTATTCCATGAAAACTAAAATTTTAATGCCACGAGCATTCGTGATTAATGTAATAGTGATTGGTCTTGCCTTAGTATTTGCATTTCTGGCTCGTAACAAGGATTTGATCCCCAATTCTACAGGATCTGTCCTCACTGGTTTAGTTTGGGCTCCGATAAATGCTGCTTCCGAACAGTTACTTTGGATTTATTTGTACGATTCATGGGATTTATACACTCCATCTAAGGAGCAGTATTCGACAAGAAACTGGGTTTGGGTCCAAAGAATTGTCGGATTTATCTTATTTACTGCATTTGTCGGAACAATACACACCTTTTTTTGGGTGGAATTTTTGGAGCCTGTAATGTCCAATAGCATTTTTGGGGTGATTTTCGTTATATTAACGTCTCTATCAGGGTATATACATATTATAGCTTGGCGAGAATCCAATAATATGGTCTATACGTTTATTCCGCACTTTCTGCTGAATCTAGTACCCCTATTTTGGACGGGGTATTCCATAATTCCATTTTTAATTAAATGACATAATTCTAAGGCTTATTAACCGGTATTATGATTGAATGTGATTTTACACGAGTTGAATAGATTCCTGTTTTTTTCCTTCATACCACTCTAATTCAATCTCTAATTGCATTTTTTTTGGATTTCCTTGCTTAATTTTTTCTTCAACCTTGAGTTCAAGGGTCAAGCTTTCAGGTATTACTAGTTCCACTCTTTCTTCGCCCTGAACAAGTTTAACAACACCTGTATCAATTTTCAATGCTATTTCCTGGAGGAAATTAACAATTTCAGACCGAGTCTTTTTTTCCTCAGATTTTAGAATTACATTTTCCATTACTTACTCACTCGTATTTTCGCTTTCTTTTCTTGTTATTTAAAAATTTCTATCAATTTTTGTATTAGATTCATCCAACATTGTTTTTGAATCTTGTTCTCGTAGAGATATCAATCCTAATAATTCTCAGGTTTTTTTCCAGTATTCTTAGCACTCAAATTCTTCCAAATCGATTTCAATTGGAGGTATTCTTGAAAGTATAACCACTCCTATAATGGCAGCAATAAGAGATGCAATTAAAACCGTGAATTTTTGCATGGTCAATAACAACGGATCAGTTAATGCGAGATTTCCGATGAATAACGCCATCGTAAAACCTATACCTGCAAGAAATGAAACGCCTATAATATGCGTCCATGTGAGTCCTATAGGAATCGAAGAGATACCTGATTTCACAGCAATCCACGTTGCTATACTAATACCCAAAGGTTTTCCAATTACTAGGCCGAAAAAAATTCCTAATTCAATTGGGTAAATACCCGAGGGTATTTCCCCCAATAAAACTCCCGAATTAGCAAGAATGAAGATTGGTACAATAGCAAATGCAACCCAATAATGAAAAATTCGCTCATACCTTTGAAGAGGGGGTTCAACTTTTTGACATGCGCTTTCCAACGCCTTAATTGTCGATTGCTGCTTCTGATTTAGGAAAATTCCAGATCCACATCTTCCAGAGGTTCGAAATTCTTCAATTAACATCGTTGTATTAACGATAAAGTCATCTGCATCAACTTTATTCCGAGCAGGAATAGTAAAGGCAAGTAAAACACCTGCAATAGTTGCATGGATTCTAGATTGAAGAATAAAAAACCAAAGAACTACACCAAAGACGATATAAAGACTAGGATTCTGAAAATTGAGTCTATTAAAGAGAATCAATAGTAAAAAGATCCCTAATGCTATAAGAAGTATATTTTGGTTGATATTGGAGCTATAAAAGATTGCTATCACTAAAACCGCTCCGATGTCATCAATGATTGCAACCCCGGTAATAAATACTTTAAGGGGAAATGGGGCTCGCTTTCCCAATAACGCTAGGATTCCTAGGGTAAAGGCAATATCGGTAGCCATAGGAATTCCCCAACCTGAAAAACTTTCAGGTGAGTTTAAATTAAAGATGATATAGATAAATGCAGGTACAAACATCCCACCTAAGGCCGCTATTATTGGAAGAGATGCTTTACGTAAAGAATTTAATTCACCTGTAAGTATTTCACGTTTTATCTCAAGACCAATAACGAAAAAAAAGATTGCCATAATACCATCACTAATCCACAAGGTGATACTTTTCTCAAGACCGATATCACCGACTTTAGCGGTTATTTTAGTGTTCCAAAAACTATTATAATCCTCAAATAAGACAAAATTTGTTAAAAATAGTGCAATTAGCGCACATAAGATCAAAATTATCCCACTGAGCTGTTCTGCGTTTGTAAATTCTTTAAATGGCTTTATAATTCGTTCTGGTAGGTTTAATTCTTCTGATTCGTTTTTTACTGTCATTGATATTCCCTAGTTTATTTGATTGTATTTTTCTTAATATGATACTACATAAGAGGAATTTTTAATACCCTTCTAAAACGTAATCTTCCTACTTTGATTCTTATATTATATCTTCTTACTTTCACCACAATCTAATTCTTGAAAAGGATTGCGAATCATCAGATAATTCCACCCAAATAGAAGGCTAAATTTGGGAAATAACTATTCTGATCTATCTTATCCAATAGTTTTTGTAAGAAATGATGATTTTAATTTAAGAAATGGAAAAGTGATATCTCAAAAATTGATGACTAAGCAAAAGATTATCAAAAATTAACTTCGTAAAAGTTGAAGACGTTTGAGGATTCCCTGTTTCTCGGATGATTCTACTTCTTTTAGCCTATTTTGTACTTTTTATTGTTGAAAAAGGAAAGCTGTCTTCAATTGATTATCTTGAGTTATGAATGAGGAAAATAAGGAAGGTCTTTAGGATTAACACTTATTTGCAACTAAAATTTTATATGCTTTCTCAGATGTTAGATAAACCAATAACCATGATATTGGATTATAAGTAAATTTGAAGGAATTAAACTATATGAGAAGGCAATATTTAATAACTTTGATGGGCTTATTAATTCTATTATTACCACAAATAACAAATTCATCATCTTTTATTACTGTACCGAATATTATTTCCCAAGGTTAATTGTATATTTGACGATATTTAATCAAATATGTGACAACCGAATATCACCCCAAGTCTTTCTCTTGTAGAAAGTTCTTGGAAGGATTGATTGTTTTTCTTCTTCATTCAACTCTATTCACTTTTTTCCGATATCCATGAACAAATATCATCCCTCTCTGACCTACATCTCGTCCCATATCATTGTCGTCCACGAATGAACATGATACATTCCAACCAACTGAATCAAAGAATGATGGTACATCCTGTTTCTTTATCCCCCAG